>JAZQBE010000022.1:0-53624 GCA_045545575.1 Shuttleworthella sp. | reverse complement strand
GGCGCCCTGGTTTACCATGGCCAGCCATCCGGGGGCTTCTTCGTTTTCCAGCATCCGATAGGCGCTTTCAATGTACCCGTTCTCCGCCAGCACCGGCAGAAGGAAGGGCGTGGACAGAAAGCCCGTGCCCACCTTGTAATTCCGGGCGATAACCATTTCATTTAAGGCCGCTGCCACGTTCTTTTTCTCTTCTTCTGTCAGAAGGCCCAGCGCCAGGGGGCGCACCAGCTCGGCCATACGGTCGCTCCTGATGGTGCCGTTTTTCACCCAGTGCACGTGATAGGCTTTGCGGCTGCCTTCGGCGTGCGCACGGCAGAAGGCGGCTTCTTCGCGCAGCGCGGCGGGATCCGCCGCGTTTGCCGATTTCTTCGCCTCCTCCGCTTCCGCCAGCGCCTCCAGCATCTCGGCCAGCAGTCCCATGGAATAGCAGGCGTAAGCGCAGGTCACTTCCTGCTTCGGCACGATCAGCTCCGTTGCGCGGTCGTACTTCGGCGGCTCCTGGGACACCGGCACCAGCCATTCGCCCCAGTGGATGCCCGTTTCCGGGATGTACTGATTCCACGGGGAGTCTTCCAGTTTATACTGCTGATACAGGGGCGCCAGCCGGGCCAGGGGACCGGTAGGATTCGATGAAAACATGGATTTGTCCCGGCAGGACGCCACCAGATGTTCTTTCCATCCCCGCATCAGGTCCAGATTGTCCCGGATGATCTGCGCATCCCCGGTGAGTTTCCACAGGGTGTAGGGAATGATCACCGCCGCGTCGGCCCAGCCCGTGCTGCCGTTCACCGCGTCCCGCTCCGAACCGGCCTTCACTACCCGGGGACATACGTCCACCACGGTTCCGTCTTCCCGCTGGCAGTCGCGCACGTCCGCGAGCCACTTGCGGTAGAACGCCCTGGTGTCCGCCAGGGTATTTGCCGTATGGCAGAACACCTGGGCATCACCGGTCCAGCCGCTCTTCTCCCGCTGGGGGCAGTCCGTGGGCACGTCGACGAAATTGCTCTTCATGCTCCAGACCGTATTGTTGAAAAACTGATTGATCTTTTCGTTGGAACAGGTAAAGCTGCCCTCATAATCCAGATCGCTGTAGACGGCGATGGCGCAAAAGTCCGCCGGATCCACCTCGCCCCAGGCGTCGTCCGCCTCCACCAGCGCATAGCGGAAGCCCGCATAGAAGAAGGCTGGATGAAACTCTTCTTCCCCGGTACCGGCCGCCATATAATGGATTTCCTGCTTTACCGGCTCGATCCCGCCGGCCGGAAAGCTTAAGGATGCATTCGAAAACTCGCCGTGATCCAGGGCCTCGAACAGCCGCAGCACAATCTGCGCGCCCGCCGGAGCATGCACACGGAAAGAAACGTAGCCGGCCATGTTCTGGCCGAAATCCAGGATCTTCTGCCCGGAGGGGCTGGTCAGAAGCTTCGCCGAAAACCGCTCGTGTTCGCGGATCGGCGCCGCGTCGGAGGCGGTCGGCACGATGGCCCGCACGGCTTCCGGCGCCGGCTGCGCATGATGCCCGAAGGAGGGAATCCTCCGGGCATCATACACCTCGCCGTCTTTCAAATCGGCGGCCCGCACCGGGCCATCGTTGCACCAGTCGAAGGATTTGTCCGTGCCGATGATGTCCCGCGTGCCGTCCGCGTACTCGATTTCCAGCTGCGCAAGCACCGCTGTCCGCGTGCCGTAAAAATACTCCAGCTGATTGCTGCCCACCTTGCCCTTGTACCAGCCGTCCGCCACGGTCAGGGTCAGGGTGTTCTCCTCCCCGGCCCGAAGCAGGTCTGTCACATCCATGGTCTGGTAATACAGCGTCTTTGCGTAATTGGTAGGCCCCGGCGCCAGCACAGGGCTCACCAGCTGTCCGTTCACCCGCGCTTCATACGTTCCCAGCGCCGTCGCATACAGCCGCGCCCGCTTCACCGGCTTTTTCACGGAAAAGGCCTTGCGGTATTCGTCCGCCGGCAGGCGCTCGGCCCGGTCGGTGTCCACTCCGGCGATCCACTTCGCCGTCCAGTCCGATGCCTTCAGCAGTCCCATTTCAAAGGATGCTTCCGCGGACCATTCCGCCGCGCCGGTTTCGTCCCACAGGCAAACCTGCCAGGCCAGGCGCTGACGGCTTTGCAGCGGTTTGCCGGCGTAGATGCAGTGCATGGCATCCGTTTCCACACGCCCGCTGTCAAAACAGGTTTCGCCGGTTTCGCCATCCCGGACCGTCACCTGATAAGCCGTCTGCTTCTGTCCTCCCCGGGCCTGCCAGGAAAGGCGGGGACATATCAGGTCAATCCCGCATGGCTCGTATAAATCTCCTGTTAGCAGTCGTTCTGCCTTCATTGCCGCCGCCTTTCTGTTAATCTTTCTAAATAGCTTTCTGTATATCCTGTTATTCGTTGCCAAGGGCCGCGTTTAAGCGGTCCGCGTATGCCTGAACAGAGTAGCCTTCCAGTTCGCTGCAATAGCTCTCCCAGTCGCTGTCGCTTTCAATGTCCGCGCGTCCGGCCACGAAATCCGCCATCCGCTGCGCCGTAAAGGTCATCACCTGCGTGTTGATGTCCGAGTTCAGCTGCGCGTCTTCCGCGGACAGCTGGCCCGTGACCGCGCCGGTCAGGTATCCGTATGCCGGGTATTTGACCCACAGGTCCACGCCGTTCTTCTTGAAGGACGGATAGCCGCGGTCCACGTTCTTCTGCACGTCGAGGCCAAGCACGCGGCCCATCATGGCCGACTGCGCCAGATCGTCTTCCGCGTCGCGCTCATTGTGAATCATATAGATCTCATTGCCGTCCTCATCCTCCTCGATGTGGTAGGTTCCGTTGTCGAGGTGGTGCCCGGCGTAAAATTCATTCTGCAGATCCGCCTGCATCTCGTCGGAAAAGCCGTAGGTCCGAAGCAGTCCGCCTTCCTGGCTGTACAGGTAGTCAATGGCTGTCAGAAGCGTCGCCAGGTCCTTGTCCTTGGCCTTTTCGGTTACGACAACGCTGAAGCCCAGAAGACTGTTGCTGAAGTACACGAAGGGGTCTTTGCCCTGATCGTCTTTGGTGCCGTACTTGTCGTTGATCGGCTGCGGAGCACCAAATACCACCATTCCGCTGGTCGGGTTGCTTTCATCGCCGCCGCTGACGTCCATGACATTGCCCATCTGGCTGGAAACACCGTACCACAGGCCCACCTTGCCGGCATATTTGGAGGTATCGTCCACATGGAAAAAGATGTCGCCGCTGCGCTCGTCGAAGGCGGGATCGATCCAGCCCTTTTCGTACCAGGCATTCATGCACTCCAGGTAGGCGCGATAGCTGTCGGTATTTCCGCCGAACCGGACGATGCCGTCTTCATCTCTGTACCACAGCGCCGGGGCACCGAAACCGCTGGCCAGGTCGCCTGTCAGGTACGCGCCCTGATACGGAAGGGACATGGGATAGCCGTCGGTGATGCCCTGCTCCTCAAGGGCCGTCGCAAAGATGTCCAGCATCCATTCCCAGTCGGTGATGGTGATGGGATCGGGGTTTCCGCTGGGGAAGACCACGTCGTCCACCCAGTCGTCGCCGTTGTCCGTGCTGACCCACTCGCCGGTAAACGCCTTGCCGGTTTCCGGGTTTTTACCGTATTTGACAATCCAGTCTCTGCGGTAGTCAAAGCCGCCCCACATTTCCGCCGGCTGATCGCTGACGGTGAACAGCTGCAGGAAGCGGTCCTCGCCGTCCACATGATTGGTCATCAGGCTGGCATAGCCCGGGTTAGCTTCCATCCACGCTTTGTAATTGGGCATGTACTTCTCCACATATTCGGTCAGATCCAGCGCGATGCCGTCCTCGTAAAGCTCTGCCGCGCCCGCGGAAGAATGGGACAGAGACATCACGTCCGGATATTCCTGGGTCGCAATCAGCGTGTTGATGTTGTCTTTCTCGGCTCCGGCCGGCGGGGCGGAGAAATCCACCTCGATTTTGTTCGGCGTGCCGTCCACATCCCAGACCATATCGGCCCAGTACTGATAGATCGGGTTTTCCTCATATTCACCGTACATGGTTGTGGCGGGCGCCGTATCGATCAGCCAGGTAAACTGCTCGATTTCCGGTTCCGCTTCCGGCTCTGCGGCCGGCGTTTCCCCCGCGAAAGCATCTTCCGCGGCGTCGGCGGTTTCTTCCGCTTCCGTCTCCGTTTCTGCTTCCCGGGTCTCTGCCGCAGGCGTTTCCGTGCCGGCGGTCTCCTTGGCCGGCTCCTGTGCCGTATTGCCGCAGGCGGTCATCGCCGCCGCGCCGGTCATCGCTGCAAGAAGCAGTGCTGCAAGTCTTACCCCTCGTTTCCTCATGATCGTTTCCTCCTGATTAAAAAAGCCGATCCGGCGGCTGCAGGAAGGGCTCCGGCGGCTGCCAAATCGGCGTTGGGATCCGCGTCTGGCGGATCCGGTTTTCCTGCATGGTTCTATCATACAGGGGAGGTATGGGAAACACCTTGGAAGATCTGTGCTTTCCACTTTCAATTTTTGAGACTGTCTCTGTATTTCTGAGGCGATATTCCGTATTTTCTGCGGAAACTGGTTGTAAAATATGCCGGATCCTCGTATCCGACGGCTTCGCCGGCCGCCGTGATGGGGATGTCCGTTTCTTCCAGCAGCCTGCGTGCGTGCTCCATCCGCACGTCTAAAATATGCTGCTGGATCGTCGTGCCGGTCTCTTTTTTGAAGATCCGGTTCAGGTAGGACGGCGAAAAATGATACCGCTGCCGGATGTCCGCCAGCGAGGTTTCCGCATAGTGGGTCTCGATGTACATCAGCACCGACAGCACTGTAACGTCCATCGTTCCCTTCGCGGTCTCCTGGGGCTGTTCGATCTCCGTCTGGCAGGTCAGCATATACAGGAACCAGTTCTCCATCAGGTTGTCCACAATCGCATCCGTTTAGATGCCCTCCTGCTCCAGCGCGCTCAGCATGGACAGCAGCGTCTCGTCCAGCTCACCCCGGTCCTTTGTATGTACCAGAATAAAGCCCGGCGCGTTCCGCTTCGAGCACACCCGGGCGAAGAAATCGTATATCCGGTTCTGGTCCGGCAGCTTGGAAAGGAACACGTCCTGGAAGGTTTCCGTGCGGATCAGGATGTTGATCATCCGGCTGTCATCGAGAATCTCCACCTGATGTTCCTGTCCCGGCGGAATAATCAGAACACTCCCCTCCCGCATATGGGATTCCGTCACGGTTCCGCGAAGGTAGAAGCGGTGGGTCGCCGTGCCCTGCATCACATAAGCCAGCTCGATAAAGGCATGATCGTGCCGGCCGCCCGGCAGATAGCGCATGGCTGTTGAAATCTGCACATGCCGGTTGCCCTCCAGCCCGTAGCGGTTCTGCGAAATATGATAATCCTCCTTCAGCGGCGCCAGCTCCAGCGGATCCGTTTGGACGCCTGCGCTGCCCTCCGGATCCCGCAGCTGCATGTATTCCCGCAGGGGATCCCCCTCGTCCTGCAGCCGTTCGCGCAGGCGCCGGCGCGCCTTCCGGATCCGCTCCCGCTTCTGTGTATCCGACAGCGCGGGATCCGTCACGATTTCATAGCACTGCTTTAACAGCTCCTCCAGCGGATCCAGCGCCAGAAGGCGCCGGCGGCGTTCCTCAATGGTCATCTGCTTCCTCCCAAAAGCGGAACAGGGGTCAGGCACCCGTTCCGCTTTTTCAAACCCCGTTCCGCTTTTTCTCACTCCGCCGACAGTCCCATGCGCTGAAACAGCTCCTGCGGCGCGTCGCTTTCTTTCATCAGGCGGGTCATCTGCACTGTCAGCCGCGCTTTGACCGCTTCGTCGTCGAGGGGATGCTCTTCGTTCGGATCCGTCGAAAGGTCAAAAAGCTGGTCGCCGTACATCTTCGTGGCCTGGTCCGTCGGGCCGCCCGGCACCCGCAGGACGGGCATGCCTTTGGTGAACGGCAGGGGCTCCGAAAGCTTCGCGCCCTGCAGCTCCTGCCCCATGAAGCCCACCATCCGCGTCGGCATCAGGGTGTATTCGTAAAGGGGCGCTTCTTCGTCTTTGGCCGCGCGCATATAGACGTACCGTCCGTCCGTGACGTTCATCTGGTTGCCGAAATAGCCGAACAGCGCGGCTTCCCTCACGGGGGTGTCGTCCTCCACCATCTTGCGCAGCGCCTTGCCCTGCATGTCCTTCGGGATGTCCTGTCCGAAATACTCCAGAAGCGTCGGCGCCAGATCGATGGTCTGCACCAGGGCTTCCCTGCGCTCTGCGCATTTTCCGCTGCGCGGATCCCAGATGAACAGCGGGGTGTGGACGATTTCGTCGAAGCAGGGCATGACGTTTTTGGCCCACCAGCCGTGCTCGCCTAAGAGGAAGCCGTGGTCGGTGTTCACGATCAGCATCGTGTCCTTCCACAGGTCGTATTCATCCATTTTGTCCAGCACGCGGCCGAGGTTCTCGTCGCACTGGGAAACCAGCGCCGCGTAGCGGGCGCGGATGTGCTTGATCTCCGCGTCGGTTTCCTTCACCGGCTCGTAGCAGGGCCAGTCGATGACGCGGCCGACGTCCGGGATGTCGTACAGCTTTAAATACTCTTCAAAGGTAAAGAAGGGCTCGTGGGGATCGAAGGCCTCGATCTGCACAAACCAGTTGTCGTAGGCGTGATTCGTATCGATGAAGTCCAGGCCGCCGTTGAACACCAGCTGCTGCGGGCTGTGGGCGGCGTCCGGAATCGCCCGGCGGTTCTTCGCGTCCTGCTTCCAGTACATTTCCTTGAAGGGTCGCATCTGGGGGATGGAAAGCTCCGTCGCCGTGTTTTCGTTGATGGAAGGATCCAGATCGTACTTCCAGTGATCGCCCTCCTGTCCGCGTACGCTCTCCCAGGTGGAATAACGGCCGTGGTAGGTCGCGCCGCCGTCTTCCCAGTAATGGGTGTGATCGCTGACCAGATGCGTGTGGATCCCGGCGCGCTTTAAAATCTCCGGCATGGAGTCGTCGAAGGGCTCCATCGGACCCCAGCTGCGGTGCATGAAATTGTAGCGCCCGGCGTGCAGCTCCCGGCGCGCCGGCATGCAGGGCAGCGACCCGACGTAGCAGTTGTCGAAGGTGACTGCGCGCCGCGCCAGCCGCTCGAAATTCGGCGCATGGACGAAATCGCAGCCGTAGGGCGGCAGAAACCGGCGGTTTAAAGAATCAAACATGACCATAATCGCTTTCATTGAATCAATCCTCCTCTCCCGGACCGGTCAATGATCCGCTTCGGAACAGCGGCCGCTGTTCGCTGAGAACCAGTTTGCGTGCATTATGGCATATCGTCTGCGGAAAAACCACTCTTATGCGGCAACAACGAAAAATAATAAGAAAAAAGCACCTGTTCCGGCGCTTTTTTCATGGAGGGTATATAAGGTAAACGAGTCAAAGGGGGCTGTCCCTTTTGTCTCACATCCACTCGGACGGATCGGTCCAGTCGTGTTCGCCGAGCACTTTTTTAACGTGCTCGATCTGCTCGGGCGTCAGCTCGGCCGTAGCGAGCATTGCCATGCCGCCCTTGGATTCGCCCATGGTCATGACGCTGTCTTCGGTCAGCAGGTTCATCATCGGCTCGCCGGCCTCGAAGCGGCGGGCGTTTTCGCGGATGATTTCGATGGAGGCCGCCGTGCGGTCCAGAATCTGCGGGGTGACGTGGGGCGTCATGTAGACGTTGGGCATATCCCACAGGGGATGATCGTCCGGCAGGGGTTCTTCTTCGATGACGTCCAGGCCTGCGCCGCTTAAGTGACCGCTCTGCAGGGCTTCCGTCAGTGCCGCCGTATCCACCAGTCCGCCCCGGGCCATGTTCACAAGGAACGCACCGGGCTTCATCTTCGCGAGGGTTTCCTCATTGAGCATGTGATAGGTGGCATTGTTTAAGGCCACGGTCAGGATGACGAAATCGCACTGCGAAAGCAGCGGCTCGATGGTGTCGCCTTCTTTTCCGCAGAGCTTTTCCAGATAATCGCGGCCCGAAATGGGCGAGCGGTTCCATGCCATGACGTCCATGCCTAAGGCGTGCAGGCGGTCGGCCAGCATCGCACCGGTGTGGCCCATGCCGATGATGCCGGCTTTCCGGCCGTACAGGCCCCGCCAGTCCTTCGATCCGGGCAGCACGTGCAGGCGCTTCGCCTGGCCGTCCAGGACCTCGCGGGTGTGATAGCAGTGGTTCAGCATGAAGTAGATCGCATGCTCCGCCAAAGCCGGCGCGCTTCTGCCGGCGGAACCGGTCACCGGGATGCCTCGGGCGAAGACCTCCGGCCGGGCAGAGCCGTTTAGGCCGGCGTGATCGCAGTGAATCCACTTCAGGGTATTCTCGCCGAGGATGCAGGAATCCACGTCGCCGAACAGGATCGCGACATCGGCGTCCTTCGTCTCCTCCACCAGCTTCTTTTTGTCATAGAAATCCACATAGACAAAATCCGCCTCCGGGAATACCCGGCGCAGGGTGCGCAGATGCGCTTTGTCGTACCAGACGGTCGCAACGACTTTGTTGATCTTCGGCATAGGGCCCTCCTTGCTTTCACAGTGCTGATCCTGGTAAATGCATGATGAATTATCATTATTATAGGATTCATGCCAAAGATATGCTATGCATGTATTGGGCTTTCTGGCTTCAAATCCGCCAAGCGACCGAAAAGCGGAACGGGTGCCTGACCCCCGTTCCGGTTTCGGTCAGGCCCCCGTTCCGCTTTTTACATCAGACGCACATACCCTTCCAGGGACCGCGCCTTTTCCGCGAGGACGCGGCAGTGGGCGCTGACAAAGATTTCGCTTTTGTATTTGGCGTTTTTGGCTTCCTGGATGAGGTTCGCGCCGGCCGAGTTGCCGTCGAAGGCGTACAGGACGGCGCTTCTTTGCTTAAACACCTCGTAGGCGATGCTTTTATACAGGCCCATGGCGGCAGGTTCAATCGACGGACGGACGGACACGCCGCTTTCGGCGAGCCTGCGGCGCTCGCGCTCGCTGATCATGGCCGGGACGAAGGCGAAGATTCGGTAGGCGCCGCCGTACCGCTGCCGGTTCTGTTCCACGAGATACCGTTCGTAGCCGCTCAGACGGTGGCCGATGACGAAGAACTGCTGTGCCGGATCGCCTTCGGCAAGCAGGCGGTCGACGATCTGTTTTTCGTCCGGCCGCACCCGGGTCGAATGGCGGTCGCTGTTGAAGCTGCCGCCGGCGATGACGATGGCTTTGCCTTCCTTCGGCAGCGGCGCGATCCGGTCCGCCAGCACCTCCGCCGTCACCAGCCGGCGGTCGCCGACCAGGGGGGCGTCCTCCCCGGTCACCGCCGCGTCGATCCGCGCCTGCAGCCCGCTATTTCGGGCGTCCGCCGGCCGGTTTAAGCCGCGCACTTCCTCTTCCCAGGATATCCGCTGCTTTTCGGCAAACGCGTCCAGCGCTTCGCGGATGACCGCGGCCTCGCTTTCCTGCATCCGGCGCAGCTCGTCAAAGGACAGCCCCAGCATCTTTTCGAGGGACAGCTGTTCGTCGATGGAATCCGTCCCGTACAGCGCGCCGCCGTCGGTTCCCTGCACACAGGGAATACCGGCCGCCAGGTACTGGCGCAGCGGATGATTCTCCATGGCGCTTAAATTATTCAGCCGCACATTGGAGGTGATCTGGAATTCCAGCACCGCGCCGCTTTCCTTTAACGCCGCGATCAGCGCCCGCCCCTTCGCGGATTTCAGGTTCGCCGTATACAGCCCGTGGCCGATCCGGATGGGCGGAACCGCCTGCCCGGGCGCCAGCGCGTCCCGGATGCACCGGATGCTGTTGATCACGTTGTCCCGCAGACTGTCGTTCTCCCCGGCATGAATCCGGACGGTAAACCCGGCATTCTCGCCCGCGATCCGCACGATCTCGGAAATCACCGGCGAAAGCTCCCGGATATCGTTGATCTCCTCGCCCAGGATATCGCTGCCGGCCACGTAGGGATCCGATGCCACCGCCGACAGCACCTGCAGGTTCTCGCGGAAGTAATCCCCGATCCACACCCGGTCCTTGACGATGGTCAGGGGAATCCGCCGGATCGCGGCCAAAAACCGCAGCACCACGCCCGTCTCCGCCGTCACCGCCGGCATCACGCGGTGCGCCGCCGCAAGCATCTGCGCCGCCCCGTCCTTCTTCACCAGCGTCGTGTCCGAAATCTCGGCGTATCGGACGCCGACCGCCGCGTAGCTGCGGGCAATCCACAAAAGCTTGTCCTCAAAAATCGTATTGTTCCGATACACCGGATGGGTCCGGTCGCGCAGGATCTGCAGGCAGACCTGGGCAATGTTCGCGTCGGGAATCTCGGAAACCGCACCCGCCGTCACGTCAAACCGCGCCGGGCACGCGTCGGGCGTCCAGGCCGACCCCGTCTGTCCGCCGTCCTCCACCGGCACGCCCTTCGTGAACACGTACCGGTACAGATACACCTTCTCCAGGTTGGTAAAGACCGCCTGCCCGTCCTTCATCACGGCCAGCGACGCGCGGATCCGGGGAATGTTGTACGCCGCGTTCTCCCGGTTGTTCAGCAGAAGATCCGCGAAGCCGATATGGGTGTTGTCGTCAATCCTGCGGTCTAAATACTTGCCCTCAAGGCCGCTGTCCCTGTACACCTCTGCCACCGCGGCCCGCTGCCGCGACAGCATCTCCTCCTGGGCGGCGGAAAGCCGCAGATTCAGCTTTTTCACATAATACATGGGATAGCGGATCTGATGGCAGATCCCGAGGGCGATCAGGATGTCCGGCTGCAGATTCGCGTTCATGTGCGTGTGCAGATCCGCGTGGAACTTGCACTCCTGCCGGATCCAGGTCTTGACGATGGTGCGCTTTTCGTCGAGGCGGTAATCCTTCGTCTGGCTCATGAGCGTCTTCGAGATTGCCGGGATATGCGCCTTGCGCTCGACGCGCCCGTCCGCAAAGATATTCGCGACCTTCGTGTTCCCGAGCCGCAGAATATACACCGTCCGGTTGTCCCCGTCCACGTAGCACGGCAGCGTTCCGCGGATGACGAGAAGCCCGTTCCCGTCCCGGGACAGCGGAAGATCACACAGCTTCGCCAGATTCGTGATCAGGTTTCCGGTGCCGTGGTTGGGCGTGCGCAGAACGTACTGCATCTGCCCGTCCTCGTATAACAGCTCCACGACGATATCTTTTTCCTTGTCCAGATAAAAGGTATTCTGCTCCATACGCCCTCCCAAACGGATTTGATGGGTCTATTGTAGCATAGACGGGAAAGCGCGAAAACCGCCCGGGAGCGCAGACTCCAAAAACGCTGCGCGTTTTTCTCTTTACAGCTTTCGCAGCTGCGCGTTTCAAACCTGTCCTTTACAAAACCCGCCTCCCATTTATAATACTAATATCCGTGTTTTAAAAGGAGGTGCCTCTATGGATCTTTCCTTATCCGATCGTATCGCTTTGTTTCAGCAGATGATTTCCGACAGCTTCAACGTCGGCATCCGCTGGATCGACTGTGCGAAGCCGCGGTTTCTGACCGGGGATCCGGTGGCCGGTCATCTGTTTTTCATGAGCAGTCTGCGGCCGCGGCTGATGGAAGCGCTGCGCGCGCCGGCGCAGACGGTCATCGTCGTCAACAATCTCGGCATTGTCTGGGCACTGACGGCCCTCGCCGACGATCCCGCCCGGCCGGGAAGACTCTCCTACATTGCGGCCCTCGGTCCCATCTGCACCCGGCCGCTGACGGCCGAAGCGTGCCGGCAGTTTCTGCAGCCGTTTTCCCTTTCGATTCCGGAAGAGAAAAAACACCTCGAAGCGATTGCCGGCTACGCCAGCATGTCCTACGAGATGCTCGTCCATTTAACGCACATGATGTACTCCTGCGTCCACGGCGGCCCGTTTCCCGGGCAGGTGATGCATGTGATTCCGGCGGAGGCGCCGGGCGCGGAAACGATCCGCCCGGCCCGCGGGCACACAAAGACGCCGGCTGCAGACGACAGCGCGACGCTGCTTCCCGCCGGCACAGAAAGCCACGCCGTCACGGCATCCCTGTATGAAAATCACAAGGTCCGCATGATCGAAGAGGGCAATCTCTTCTACCTGCAGTCCCGCTCCCCCAGTCTTGCGGCGCTTCCTTCCACCGGGCGCTCCGAAGAAGGTACCGATCCGGTTCTCGTCGAGCAGGAAAAGCTGCAGATCCTGAATACGCTCTGCTCCCGCGCCGCGATTCGCGGCGGTCTCGATCCGAACATCGCCTACTTCCTGTTCGGAAACTACAGCCGCGCCATTTCCGAGCGGACCGATCTCGCTTCGCTCGACCGGCTTGCATACGATATGCAGGCAGATTATCTGATGCGCGTCCACGACCGGAAGGCGGCCCTTTCGACCAGCCGGTTCTCCGAAGAATGCAAGGCGTACGTCTCCGCGCACACCAGCGATCCGCCGACCCTCGAACAGATCGCGTCCCATTTCCACTATTCGCCGGTTTACGTCCGAAAGAAGTTCCGCCAGGAAACCGGCCAGGGACTGACCGCCTATATCCACGCCGCGCAGCTGGCCTCCGCCGCCGACCTCCTGTGCCGGACGCACCTCGACATCACGACGATCAGCGAGCACCTCGGCTTTTCGTCCCCCTCCAATTTTGCCACGGCCTTCCGCAAACAGTACGGTGTGACCCCGTCCGTCTACCGCGCGCAGTCCGGGACATAAAAAAACAGACGCATGATTCCGCTGCAGAATCATGCGTCTTTTTTTCGAACCGCAACCGCTTTACGCCGCCCGCGCCTTGATTTCCGCGGACCACCGCAGCGCCAGCGCCGACGCCACGATCACCGAGCCGACCATCGTCACCGCGTGCGAAAACGCGATGCCGTACGCGCCGAAGAAATGGTTCATGACCAGGAGCACCGGAACATAGACCAGCCCCTTGTCCAGCAGCGACGTAAAAATCGAGTACTTCACCTTTCCCGTCGCCTGCAGAAAAGCCATGCACATCTGGTAAACGGACGTCAGCGGGCCGACGGCCACCGCGGCCAGAACGAACACCTGCCCGATTTCGATGACCTCGGCGTTGTCGATGAAGGCCCGGATCAGCTGATCCTTAAACACAAAAACGATCGTCACCAGCGCAATGCCCAGCGACATGGAAAACGCCAGGTTCTTTTTGACCAGCGCGTTCATCCGCCGGTAGTTCCTCGCACCGTAGCAGTACGAAATCGCCGGCTGCAGGCCCAGACAGACGCCCATCACCAGCATGTTGATCAGCATGTTCATCTTGCCGGAAACGCTCTGCGCCGCCAGGAAGATCTGCCCGTGGGACATCATCAGCCGGTTGGCCAGGGCGTGGGAGACGCTGCCGAGCAGGGTGGAAAAGGTCTGGGGAAGCCCTAAGGTCAGCACCGGCACCGCGATGAGCGGATCCAGGAACCGGCACTTCGGCGCCGGGCGAAGGGTGGGCTTCCGGAAAATCAGCAGCCAGACCACGATCGCCGCCGACAGCAGATTCCCCAGCACGGACGCAAAGGCCGCGCCGAACACGTCCCAGTGAAATCCCATGATAAACAGCGCGTCCAAAAAGATGTTTGCGATCGTTCCGGACATGTTGATAACCATCCCGATGCCGGCGTCTCCGTCCGCGCGCATCAGACTTGCAAACACGTGGGACAGCATGATCAGCGGACACGCCAGCGAGAATACCCGCAGATAGAGGATCGTATTCTCCAGTGTGTATTCATCCGCGCCCAGCGCCAGCGCCAGCGGCCCGGCCCCGAGGATTACCGCGGCCATAAACGCGAGCCCCACCGCCAGGCAGTCGAAAAAGCAGAACGTGACGATCTGCTTCACTTTTGAGATGTTTCCTTCGCCCAGCGCAATGGAGATGGACGTCGAGCCGCCGTTTCCGAACAGCGTTCCGATGCCGGAGAGCACGGCGAACACCGGCATGGCCAGCGAGATCGACGAAATCTTCGACGGATCCCCGGTCTGTCCGATGAAAAACGTGTCCGCCATGTTATAGAGGATCATCACCAGAATCGTGACGACGGACGGCACCATCAGTTTCCACGCCAGCTCCCAGAAGGAACCCTTTTCCAATAATTCCTGCCCTTTTTTCATGTTTTACGTTCCTTCAACTCTGCGCTGCCCGGTAAACGTCTTCGTATATTCATAGGTGCCGTCCGCATTCAGCACCAGGGTGTTTTCCTGTTTCGCCGGCTTAATGCCCTGCATAAATTCCCGGTGGAAAATGTCGCCCGGCTGCCCTTCGGCGGTTTCCGAATCGTACACCAGGCATGTGTAGGTTCCCGCCACGGCTTCGAGCACGGCCGGATCCGGCGATGTGCAATTCCGCCAGCTTCCGCGTGCATGAATGCACGCCGGCAGGCGGCCATATGCACGTGCCTTTGCGCCGAGTGCGTACGATTTAGAAATGCTTGCTGCATTTCCACGCCCTTGGGATCATGGTATCCGCGATTGTCTTGCCTCGCCTTTAAAATGCGTATATTTATGTTTCATTCCGGCAATGCTTGTCCCTGCCTGCCTTGATCGGACGGAAAAAGCCCCCGGATCCGGGGGCTTTTTTATGATATTTTATGAAGATATCTGCGCCTTATTTACTCATCCAGCGGGTCTTCGAACTGGGCTTTTGACCGCACGATCTCCACCCGTCGGATGCTGCCGTCGCTCATTTCGTGAATGCGAAGCGTCGCGTCACCGATGTGGAACTGGGTGCCCACCTCGGCCGGCAGATCCAGCTTCTTCAGATGCTCGCGGATGACGTCGCACAAAAGACGGCTGCGCTCGGCGGGGATGTGGATGCCGTACCACTGATCCATCTGACGGACCGTCAGCTGGCCGCGGCAGATGATCCGCTCGTCCTCATAGAAGGTGGAGAACAGGAACTTGCGGATCGCAAACAAAGATCCCAGCGCCGCCACGCCCAGAAGGGTTTCCAGCGCGCCGCCCGGCTCCACGATCATGTGCCGGGAAATCGCGAACATCATGACCTCGATAATCGTACCCGGCGTGTGGTGAAACAGCATCTTCGCAAACTCGATGCCAATGGCCAGGCTCATGATCTGGCCAATGTAATACTCCACATTGTACGGGACCAGCCCCTCCGTAAAGAAGGCTTTCGCAATCAGCTTGACGATGAGAATCACGATGACCGCCGTCATCAACGATGCCAGAATCACCTCCAGCACCGACATACAGTTCTGCAAAAACCGCCTGGATACATGCATGGCAACCCCCTTTTCCCACGCAAATAACGTCTATCGTCATCTTATCACAGGACGCAGCTGAAACAAAACCGGTTTTTCGCGGTTTTGTATCAGCTTTCACCCTCGCGCACGCATTCGATCGCTCCGCCGCGCACCCCGCGCAGGGACAGCCCTTCCGAGAGCGCGCGCTCCAGCCGCCGGATGTGTTCGCCGCGGATCCGCTCCCCGGGCGCCGGGGACGGAATGCCCGGCGGATAGACGAAGGCGCCCCGGCGGGCGACCCGGCCTTCCGCTTCCGAAAGCCTCACCCATTCACCGGCCGACATAAAGGCCGCATAGCAGGAAATCCCCCTTGCCGGCACAGCCGGTTCGTCCGCGCAGTCCCCGCTGCCAATGCGGCCGGCATCGCCGCCGGAAAGGCCCGAATTTCCATCCGAAAGACCGGCGTCGATTTCACAAAGCGCCGCCGAAAGCCGCGCGAATCCCTCTTCCGTGTCACAGACCGAGGTCAGCGCCAGCACGTAATCCGCCGCTTCCAGCTCCATCTCCAGATGATACGTCCGGCGCAGGCGGTCCGCCAGCGCCGGACCGCCGATTCCGGTGCCGGCCGTGCCGATGACCAGTTTCGACGGATCGTCCGTCGGCCGCAGCCGCAAATGCTTCCATCCCTCCGCGCCCGCGCGAAACGCCGAAAGCCGCGCCGCGAAGGCCGCCATTTCTTCCGGCGCCTTCGTCTTCATCCAGCGCACGCAGGCCGACGCCTGGGCCATCAGCATGTAGGACGGCGAGCTGGTCTGCAGCATGCCCAGCCGCTCCGCGATCCGCGCCCGGTCCGCGCGATCGGAGCAGATGTGCAGAACGGCGGTCTGCCCGTAACAGGGCAGGGTCTTGTGCAGGCTCATCACCACGATGTCCGCACCGCTTGTGCAGGGATTATCCGGGAAATGTCCGTCAAAGAAATGCGCGCCGTGGGCAGCGTCCACGATCAGGACCGCGCCCCGGGCGTGTACGGCTTCCGCGATGGAAGCCACGTCGGGCATGACGCCCTCGTACGTCGGCGCCGTGATGACGACTGCCGCCGGCGCATTGTCCGCGGTCAGCGCGCGTTCCGCGTCCTTCGCCATAAGCAGCCCCCACAGACCGTCTTCTGTGTACCGCGGCTGCAGCACGTCCACCGTTACGTCCTGCATGCACAGGGCGTTCCACACGCTTTTGTGGCAGTTCGCCGCCGCCAGGACGCGGTCCCCGGGCCGGGTGCTTCCCAGAATCGCGGCCAGATTTCCGGCCGTCGAGCCGTTCACCAGAAGGAAGCTTTCCTTCGCGCCGTATGCCTCGGCCAGATCCCGCTGCAGCTGCGCGATCAGCCCCTCGGGCGCGTGCAGATCGTCGAAGCCGTCGATTTCGGTGAAATCCATCGACGGATCCGCCCAGAAATACGCCGGATTGCGCTTGTGGCCGGGCATGTGAAAGGGATAGGCACCTTCGGCGGTATAGCGCTGCATCTCCTCAATCATAAACATCCCCTTCTTTGGCCGAATTCACCGGACAGGCCGCACGCCGGCGCTCCTTTTATCAGCGGTTCTTCTTTCCCCGCTCGTTCCGCCGCGGAATCGTTCGCATCGGCCGGTCATATCCGCGGTAGCGGCTGCGGCGCCGGCGCTTGCGGCGCGCGTTGGACACCAGCACGGCGATCAGCGCGATCACGGCGATCACCAGCGCGGCCGCCAGAATCAGAATCAGCACCGTCAGGTTGACTTCCGGCAGTTGGAAGTTCTCCGGAAGTGACAGCTTCGGCAGCGAAATCTTCGGGAGCGAAAAGCCGAAGAATCCGGTGGTTTCCTCGTCGGCCGGCTCTTCCGGCACCTCGGGTTCTTCCTCCGGCTGGTGATCCGCCGCCAGCTGCGCGGCGTAGGTGCCGTTTCCGGTGTACCAGATCGGCGCATAGCCCACCGTCGCGCCCTGCCAGGTCACTTCCAGCAGACCGGCCGCGTTTTCCTCCGGATAGGGCAGCTCCGCGTCCGGGCCGTTTTTGCGGATGCCAAAAGCCGCCGTCATGTCCGCTTCCTCCACCGGGGTGACCGTGTAGGTGCAGTCCGCCGGCGCGACGTCCTTCGGAAGGGCCAGCGACAATGCGCCGCTTAACGCCAGCTGCGCCGCGTCACCGCGCAGACGGCCGTCGGATACGGCCTGGGAAATGCCGTCGAGCACCAGCGGATCCTGGGCGGACACCTGCTGCAGCGACACGCTGGAAAAATAGGTGTCGAACAGCCCGATGGTGTCGATATACTGATTCGGCTGGGTGACGTCCATCACGACGCAGATCAGCGTCATGCCGTTCTTCTCGCCGTAGGTCACCAGCGTCGAGTGGGCCTCGGGCGTGTAGCCGGTTTTGCCGCCGACGCAGTCCGGGTACACGTACTTCGCCGTTTTGTAATTGTTGATCATGTAGTGGGTGTTGTTTAAGGGCGTTTCCTCGTCGTGCTTGTTGGTGGGAGGAATCTTGTAATAGCGGGTGCCCATGATTTCGCGCAGCAGGTCGTACTGCCACGCGGCCCGCGCGATCAGCGCCATGTCGTAGGCGCAGGTGGTGTGATCAGCGACGTGAAGACCGTTCGGGTTGACAAAGTGTGTGTTCACGCAGCCCAGCTCCACGGCCTTTTCATTCATCAGATATGCAAACGCGCCGACGTCGCCGTCGCAGATGTGCTCCGCGATGGCCCAGGCGCACTCGTTCGCGGACGCCAGAAGCATGCCGTAGAGACAGTGCTCCATCGTCATCTGCTCGCCCACGTCCCGGGCGATGTTCGACGTCTCGCCCTCGTTCTTATAGACGGCGTCGTGGGAAAAGGTGACGATTTCCTGCGGGTCGCAGTGCTCCATGGCCAGCAGCGCCGTCATCAGCTTGGTGATGCTCGCCGGATAGTGGGTATCCATCGCGTTTTTCGCGTACAGAATCGCGCCGCTTTCGGGCTCCAGGAGCACGACGGACGCGGATGCCGTCTCCTGCCAGGCCGGCCAGGGCACGACAGAAAGCGTCGCGGCCCGCGCGGGCAGCGCGGTCAGAAGCGCAAGCAACAGAGCCGCAAGAAGGGCGGCGGTCTGCCTCGGCCGCGGACGGCGGCCAAGAGAGGATGCAAAATGAGTTCGGAAACGCATGCATGAACCTCCTGGGATGTCCGGCAACATCATACAAAGAAAAAGCCCCAACCCTCTGAGATCAAAGGACTGAGACCTTCCGTGCGCGATCAGGGGCTCGAACCCTGGACACCCTGATTAAGAGTCAGGTGCTCTGCCAGCTGAGCTAATCGCGCATGCTTTTGCAGTGCAAATGACATTATAAGGCAATCCTTTGAGAAATGCAAGCGGTTTTTTAAAAATATGTGCGCCGGGCCGCACGGTACTCGGAAGGCAGCATGCCGGTGTACTCGCGAAACCGCCCTCCGAAATGGGACGGCGTACAGAAATGCAGCCGCCGGGCGATCTCCGCCACGGACGTATCCTCGGTCTCCAGCAGAAGTTTTGCCCGCTCCATCCGCACCTGTTCGATATACGCGGGGAGAGAAAACCCGGCCTCGGCTTTAAATTTCCTCGAAAAATAGTATTCGCTGTAGCCGGCCCTGCGGGCGAGCTCCGCAAGGGTGTGGGCGCGCTCCGGATGAAATTCGACATACTCCATGCATCGGCGCACCACCCCGGACACCGCCGGCCGGGTCCGCTTTTTTTCCTCGTGCACGCGCATGACAAAGTCTTCATACATGGCGCGGCTGATGGTGCCGACGGCCGCGACTGTGCGGCAGGCCGTAATGGACTGTATGTAGTAGTCTCCCAGACTGTAGGCCGTCTCCGGTGTCAGGCCGCCCTCAATCGCGGCCCGCGTGCACAGCGACGTAAACGTGATCGCGGAAATGATCCCCTGATAAACCGGTTTCGATGCCCGGACACGCACGCCCCCGCTGATGCCCGCCGCCTGCCTGCGCGCGGCGCCGTAGGCCAGATTGCCCTCCCGGACATGGTACAGCAGACGCTGCTCCGCCAGATAGGTGTCCCTGCGGTCGCGGGATGGCTTCGCGGGGTCGTCCGGCCGGAATGCGTCCAGTCGTTCACTAAAGGAAATGTCTTCGAAAACGATCGCTCGCCCATGGACACAGAAATAGAGCATGCGCAGATAGTTCTGCAGACGGTTGAAGGGGATCACGGGCAGCTCCGCCTCGACCGTCGACGGCATGCCCTTCGCCTCCGGCGCAATCTCCGGATCCGCAAGGAGCACCGGGCCGATCACAAACAGCAGTTCCTCCGATGACAGTGTGCGTTTCACGGCGCCCCAGATCGTGCCGAAATCCCCGCCGACGCAGACGGCGCTGTCCGCTTTGCTCTCCACTACCCGGGCCAGACAGCCGGAGCCGCGAAACCAGATCAGACGGCGGTCTACGTCCGGATCCCCGCCGACCTGCTCTCCTTTCGTATTAAGCACATACAGCGGCACCGCATCGCAGCTTTGGATCATTTCCTTAAAAAACTGCACCCGCTCCATGACATCCATCGTTTCTGTCTCCTTTCCCGCATCCGCCGCGGATACTTTGTCCGATTATATCATATATTCGTGACAGATATCATTTTCTGGCGTCAATCCGCAGATTTGTGCAAATATCGACAGAAATATCCACTTTTCAACAGGTTTCCCCGGAGTGTTTCTTCTATATTGTCTTTACACAACTCGCGCCCGGGGAGCCTGCGCGCGGAAACGAACAGTTAAGGAGGGAATGAATGAAGAACAAGACGTATACCCGGATCGGTTCGCTGCTTCTGGCGGCCGCCCTGTCCTTGTCGCTGCTGGCCGGCTGCGGCGGCAGCAATACACCGGCCGCGACGGACGAACCGAAGGAAGAAGCCGCCGCCCCGGCGGCCGAAGAGAACCCGGCCGCGACAGACGAACCCGCGGAACCCGACGACGCCGCAACGGAAGAATCGGACACCCCGTCTGAACCCACCGGTGAACTGCACACGGCTCATTTTGACTATCTGCTGCAAAGCGGCGAAGGAACCACCTTCTATGACGATTACAACGAGAACCCCATCGCCCAGTGGTGGATGGAGAAGGAATGGAACGTCGACGGCGAACGCTGGCAGGTCGACGTCGATTTCCTCACCCTGCCCGCCGGCTCCGAAACCGACACGATGACCACGCTGTACGCCACCGGCGAGTACTATGACGTCATGCCCATGGCCTACACCTCGGAGACCGTGGGATCGCTGTATGACAGCGGCGTCATCATTGATCTGACCGAGTATGTCAACAAGTACATGCCGAACTACCTCCAGTGGGGCGAAGATCACCCGGAATACAAGCACCGCATGACCAACCACCTCGACGGCGAGGACCGTTATGTGCAGCTGTACGCGCTGAACAACGCCCCGGAAGATCCCTTCTGCGGATGGGCTTACCGCCGCGACTGGATCGTCAAATACGGCAAGAATCCCAAGACCGGCGCAGCCTTCAGCGGCGGCTACGTGGACGCGGAAAAGACGGACTGGGAAGATGACGTCGTGTTCCCGAGCGGAAACGAGGACCCGGTCTATATTTCCGACTGGGAGTGGATGTTTGACATCTTTATGACGGCCCTCGAAGAAGAAAATCTTCCCGACGGCTACGCGTTCCAGCTGTACTACGCCGGCGACGACTCCATGGGCACGCTGACGTCCACCTTTACGAACGGCAACTCCTACTACTACATGGACAAGGACGGCGTCGCACAGTGCGGCCTGACGTCCGATGGCTACCGCACCTACATCGAGTGCATGCGCGAATGGTACAAAAAGGGCTGGACCAACCAGAACTTTGAAGAGAATTCCGCCGACCGTCTGTTCTGGAACGTTGACACCACCGCGATTTATCAGGCGCGCGTCGGTATGTTCTACACCGGAACTGGTCAGCTCGGGAACACGACGGCGACGGACAGCCAGCCCGATGTCTGTGTCTACGGCGCCGCCTACCCGATCAACGATGTGTACGGCGACGAGTCCATGCAGAATTACGTGCCCGATGTCTACTACGGCAACTCCATGCTCGGCGCGACCTATGTCATCACCAATCGCATGGACACCGAAACCCTTCCGGCGCTTTTGACCGCCCTCGACTATTTCTACTCCCACGAAGGCGCTCTTCACCGGACCTTCGGCTTTACCAAAGAAGAGCTCGCCGAGCGCGACGTGCCGTTCTATCATGAATGGGGTCTCGACGACGGCGCCTATTATGTCGAGGAACGCGACGGCGAAGAATGGTATGTCCGCAACCCCCTGGCCTGGAAGACGGACAACTTAAACAACGCCTGCTCCATGATCCGGGTCGCCGGCGACGGCATCCGCAAAAACGTGGACAGCGGGTATAAGCCTGTCAACGCCCACGCGATCCAGCAGTACCAGCTGCATCCCAACTCCGGCATGATCGCCAGTGATATCACCAGCCAGCTGACGCCGGACCAGGCCCAGGAGACCGCCGCGAACACGAACAACATCCGCACCTATGTCTCCATGCATGTGCCGGACTTCATCACAGGCCGCACGGACATTGCCGACGACGCGGCGTGGGATGAATTCTGCAGAGGCATTGAAGACTACAATCCGCAGCTCTACTGTGACTACATCAACGCGGCCCTCGGCAACAACTGATCCAAACCGAATCCCGCGCCTGCCGGGCGCGGACAATATCACCCCAAAAAAGCCGCTGCACGTTTCAACGCGCAGCGGCTTTTTAAGAGGGGTTTCAGCGGGTTACGCCGGATCGAGCAGCACGTCCTGGCGCAGCAGCTCCTCGCGCAGCACCGGATAGGGCAGATCTCTGGAAAGCACACCGCGCGCCGCGCACAGCGCAGCAGCCGCGCCGGCCGCCTGTCCCATCACCAGGCATCCCACCGTATTGCGGGTGGACATGTGGGCCTCATACTGCTCCGTCACACAGCGGCCCGCCATGTACAGGTTTTCCAGGCCCTTCGGAAGAAGCATCCGGTAGGGGAATCCGTAAAAACCGGGCGGCGGTGTCAGGATGTTGTCGCCATAGCGGTTTGACAGGTCGTGGAAGCCGTACAGGCCGATCTCGTCCTCGAAACGCCGCGCGGCAAAGATATCATCCTGCGTTACGGAATAGTCGCAGCGGGTGATTTTCGAGATGCGCACGCCCAGCTGCACCGAGGCCCAGGACACCCAGGCCTTCTCAAAGCCCTTTACACCGCCGCGCAGGTCGTCCGCGATGTCGTTGATCCGCGCCCGCATCCGCAGCTCCGCCGCGGACAGCACGTCCGGATCCGTCGCGTCGATGCGCTCGCCCTCGGAAATGTTGATGTAGGTCGCCTCGCCGTCGTGATTCGACTGCAGCGAGATGAAGAACACGCCCTTGAGGGAGGGCAGCTTTTCGGCATAGGAAGGATCGACCCCGGGCACGAAGGCGTACTGACGGCAGTGCAGCCCCTTCGCGTTCGTCTCGTCGTCCACCAGCCGATGGATCACAGTGGGGTTTTCGGCCTCCGCGCGCGCCCAGTCGATGCCGTTCATGCCGAAGACCATGCCCGTCGGGCACTCCTTGCCGCCGCTCATGTCGATCTGCTCGGCGCCGGCCTGCCGCGCGAGATCGCCGTCGCCCGTCGCGTCGATGAAAGCCTGCGCCCGGTACCGGCGCAGCCCGGCGCGGGTCTGCACCAGAACGGAGCGGAGGATGCCCTCCTCCACCTCGGCGCCGCAGAGTATGGCGTTTAACAGCACCGTCACGCCGGCATCCAGAAGCATCCGGCTGATCAGGCCTTTATAGGGCTCGTGATCCGCCACCACGCGCCAGGTATTGTGCTGGGCGCTTCCGGGCGTCGGCGCGAAATCCGTCGCCCCGCCCATTTCCTGCAGGCGGGTGATCAGCTCCCAGGGAAGACCGCCCACGATGCGCACGCCCTTCGCCGGATCCTCGTCCTGGGAAAAGTAGCTGCTCACGCCGATGCCGCCGTTCGTCAGCGTCCCGCCCGGGACCGGCAGCCGTTCGATGAGCACGACGCGCGCTCCGGCGCGCGCCGCGGCAATCGCAGCCATGCAGCCGGCCGTGCCGGCGCCTGCAACAAACACATCCGTTTCACGCTCCTCGGTGATCGGTATCGTTTTCATTTCTGCCATACTGTCCTTTTCCTTTCTGCTTCGGAGGTGCCGGGTCCGTCCGGTTAAAAACCGTATTTCTCCAGAATCCGGTTGTAGATCTCTTCCACCTGCTCCGGATGGAATTCGTTGATCTGATTCACATATTCCTGCCAGACCGCGTCGTCTTCGATATCCTTGCGGCCGGTGACGAAGTCGCCCGCGATCTGCTCCATATAGGTATTCACCTGCGTCTTGATGCCGGAAATGTTGTCGGCGTCATCGCCCGACAGCTGGTTCTTTAAGATATCCGGAATAGAGCCGACCGCCGTATACCGGGCGATTTCCGCGAGATTGCGGTCCATCAGCGGTCCGCGGCCGAGGTCCACGTTTTTGTACGGCTTCCTGCCGAAGGAAATGTGCGCCATGCACAGTGCGCCGGACAGGCCCGTTTCCAGCTCGCGCCGGCCGTCTACCCGGTAGACCGGATGGCCGTCTTCCTCGTCTTCATACCAGACGCCGTTCTCCATGCCGTGCTCGATGTAGAAGGGGTTCTGCACCTCCGCCTGCATCTTGTCGGACAGACCGTACTGGCGCAGCAGGCTGCCTTCCTGGCCGTAGAGGTAATCCATGGCGGTCAGAAGGGTCGCGAGATCCTTGCCCTCGGCCTTGTTCGTGATCACCACGCCGCCGTAGGGGCCGTTTCCGAACTGCAGGAAGACGCGCGGTTCCACGTCCTTGCAGTCATCGCTGCCGTAGACGTCGTTGGTCGGTTCACAGGCGCCCATCACGCAGATGTTGTCCAGCAGCGGATTGTTGTCCAGATACATGCCGTAGCCGAGCTGCGCCTTTAAGCCCATCCAGCAGCCGCACTTGCCGGAATAAACCACCGGCGCGTCGATCTGGAAAAACTGGCTGCTGGTGTTTTCCTCGAAATTCGAGTTGATCCAGCCCTTTTCGTACCAGGTGTTCATGCACTCCAGATACGCGCGCATGCCGTCTTCGGCTGCGCCGAACTTCGCCTTGCCGTCCGCGGTAATGTACTCATTCGGAGAGCCGCCGCCGAAGCCGCTCATCAGGTTGCCCGTCTGATAATAGCCCGGATAGTACAGCTGGAAGACATACCCGTCTTCGATCCCTTCTTCCTTCATCGCGGTTTCGAAGATGTCAAACATCCACTCCCAGTCGCTGATGAAAATCGGCGTCGTATTTCCGCTGGGGAACACCACGTCATCGGTCCAGTCGCTGTGATCCTCGTTCCAGCCGCCGGAAAAGCTGTTTCCCTTGGCGTCTTTGCCGTATTTGACGATCCAGTCTCTGCGGTACATCCAGCCGCACCACGGGGTGTCCGGCGCATCGTTGTACTGGTACAGCACGATGATCCTGCCGTCGTTGTACATCAGCGGGCCGTAGGTTTCGTTGTTTTCCATATAGGCTTTGTAATTGGGCATGTACTCGTTCACCAGATCCGTCAGATCCAGCGCCACGCCCTCTTCATAGAGGCGGCTCGGTTTGTCCGTCGAATGGTTGATGGACATCACCTCCGGATACTCGGCCGTGGCCAGCAGCGTGTTGAACTGGTTGCGCTCGTTTCCGGCCGGCGGAACCATCACGGACAGCTCCAGCTTTTTGCTTTTGCCGTCCCCGTCGGCGTCCCACTCCTTGGACAGCCAGTAGCGCAGAGCCGGCTGCTCATCATAGGTGGTAAAGAAATCGAAATCCTGTCCGCCGTCGCTTAAGTAAGTAAAGGTCGCGTCCAGCGCGTCGTAGGGATTCTCCTTCGGCGCCGCGGCCTCTTCCTGCGTCTCTTCTTCCGGCGCTTCCCCGGCCGGTTTGGACTCCTCCGGCGTGCCGGCTTCCGCGGTCTCCTCCACGGCGGGTTCCGGCGCGGCCGGTTCGGGTTTCGTCCCCTGATCCGCCGATCCGCATGCCCCCAGCATCAGCATCACCGCCATGCCGACGGCCAGCACCTGAAGCCATCTGTTCCTGTTCCTCATTGCTTTTCTCCTTTCTGCAGAAGAATCCCCTCATATGCCCCGATTTTATCCAGTACGATTCGAACGCCCTCTTCCTCGGTAAATACCTGCAGGCCGCCGCCGAGAATCCGGCCGGCCGCGCAGTGTGCCTCGTCGAGTCCGGCGGCGCGCATCTGCCTGCGAGGGACGTGCAGGCAGATGTCGTGCAGCGGAACGGAGGAAAACGTGCGGATCCCGCTGTATCCGGTCAGGTTGACCATCTGGATCAGCAGGCCGTCGGATGTTTGGGATCCCTCGATCCGGCCCATATGCAGCTCGAGCATGCCGGTTGTGTGCGGCAGCGGATCTTCGCAGCCCGCGAAGGTCTCCAGCACGTCCGCCAGAAAATCGCAGGTGCTCTCCAGCCCCAGCTGCGTATACAGCGTCCCGGGAAGCCAGGGAATGCAGATCCCCTGCCCCGCGCCGTACGGAAACACGGACAGGCCGCCCTGTCCCGTGCGCGCTTTCGGATCAAACCAGGTCCGCTCCGGCGGACCGATCGGATGCGGGCCGATCTGCCCGAGGTACGTGCGGGCACCTTCCTTCAGGGAAAGGCGCATCCACGGATCGCCGGCCGCCAGATAGGGCGTCTGCGCAAGCCGCGGGAAATACAGCTGCTCGTTCTCTTCGACGGTGAACATCACGCCCTTTTCCCCGCGGACGGCCTCCGGAACCCTTTCCAGTCCCAGACAGGCACAGGCCGGGCGCGTGCTCTGCGGCCCTTCGGCCGCCGCTGCCCCGGAGGCGATCACGGTTCCGCCCGCCTCCGCGAAGCGGTCCAGAAGCTGCGCCGTCTCCGGACGGAGGCTGTGAACGTCCGGCAGGATGACCACGCGCTTGCCCGCCAGCTGCCCGTCCTCCGTAAGCTCCGCGGCGCGGATCTCGTCAAAGGGGATGTGCGCGGCCGTCAGGCACTCGCACCAGCCGTATTCTTCGTCGGACAGCCGCTGCCAGTCGTATTCGTGCACCAGCACCGTCTCGGCCGCAGAAACCATGTGCGTGTAGATGTCCTCGTGTTCCCGGTGAACCGCGAACACCTCCCGGGTCGGCTCGTAGGAGGACGTCACCCGGTGCGTTGAAAGCGTCCCCATGATAAAGAAGCTCAGGCACCCGGAAGAGGCGAGATTCTGCCACTGCCGCAGCGCGGCCTGCGCCGGGCTGATCGAGATCTGCCGGAAGGCAAACCCCGGAAAATCGGCGCTGGCGTTGTCCACCACCGGCTTTTCCCGGGTTTTCGCGCCCAGCCTCGCAAGCATCGACGCCGCGAGCATCTTCTGCGGGCGGCCGAGGTCCGAATTGATCTCGGAGCGGGGAATGTCCGTCTCCAGCACGCAAAGATCCGGCCGGATCGCGTGCAGTTCCATCGCCAGCCGCTTCTTTTCGCCGCCCGAAAGCCGGGTCGCAAAGGCCAGATACCGGCCCATGCCGGGCTGTGCCAGGTCATATTTCGAAGGGATCTCCGCCTCCGGCCCGAAGGCCTTTTCATAGGCGGCGCGGCATTCCGCGCAGTGGCACGGCGGGTGGATGTTTCCGTCGTAATCCACGACGAAGGGGCTGCTCATGTTGAAAAACACACCGTCGAAGGGGATCTGCGTCAGCACCTCCTTCAGGATTTCCGGCTTTTTCGTCCGCTGGTACTCACTGTTGAAGCAGACCTGCACCATGCCGCTTTGCACCAGCGGCTGTCCGTCGGCGTCCCGGTAGGCCCACTGGGGATATTTCTCGAAAATGCGCTCCGTCACCTTCGTAAAATCGCACCGCGCGATCACGCGGATTCCCCGCCGGTGGAGCGCGTCCACCATGTCTTTCAGGCTGTCGCCGGTCAGATAGGCATTTGTGTCCTGGAAGTCCAGCGCCGTCTCATAGCCGGCAAGGATCCCGGCGGCGTTCAGATTCACGACCGTCGCGCCGAAATCCGCGAGCTGCTGCGCATAGCTTTCGGCATCCATGCCGTCCATGTCGATCTCGCGCAGGTTCGTCTGGACCATGCGCCATGGATAATGCTCCCACCAGTTTGCCATGATTTCCTCCCGTAAGTCCCATGATTAGTAATACCAATGTACCCGGAATTTCGCCTTTCGGGTTGCCTGAATCTGCTTTTTTTGTTCCGAACTGTTGATCTAGGCCGCAAAAGAACGGTATACTGTCCCAAAGGAGGTATTTCGGATGAGTCTTTCCCCCGCCGCCGTCGACGAAAACATTTCCCATTTTCTCGACCTGCTCCCGTGCATGGAGCGCATCGCCTACTGGCGCTACGACGCCGATGGAAATCTGATCCACACGACCAGCGACAATCCGGTCATGGAGATCCTGTTCCGGGATCCCGGCACCCATGCCTACATGATGGATATGGCCGGTGTCTATTCCCGGCCCCTGGTGCTGACAAACAAAATGGAGCTGGTCTGGTGCGCGGTCTTTGAAAAGGACGGCGGCCGGCTGCGCCACGTCCATGTCCTCGGGCCCGTCTTCATCAGCCAGTACGCCTACCGCCGGTTCGAGGATCACCTGCACACGTCGAAAATCTCGCTGCGCTGGAAGCCAAAGCTGCTCGACTACCTGCGCAATCTTCCGCTGGTCACCCTCGACCAGTTCTTCCGCCCCGCGCTGATGCTGCACTACAGCGTCACCGGCGAGCGCATCGCCATCAGCGACATCCGCTATCAGCAGACCGTTTCCGAAAACGCCGGCACGTCGAGTCCGACCCGCCGCCGGGACGCCGCGCGCTCGTGGATGGCCGAGCAGACCATCATGAATTCCATCCGGGAAGGCCGGCCTTTCGAGGAAAACCAGATCGCCGAGCTGCTGCCCTACACCGCCTTCGTCAAGGTGAATCTGCGCAACACGCTGGCTTCGACGAAGCTCCCCTTAAGCATCTACGCCTCCCTCTGCGCCCGGGCCGCCATCGACGGCGGGATGTCGCCCGATGACGCGTTTTCGCGCAGCGACGCCTATACCCAGAGCATCATGGAGGCCCAGGCCGTCACGGAGATTCTCGACCTGGCGCGCACGATGTACGACGATTTCGTGGCCGCCGTCGCGCGCATCCGCACCGACCGCTCCCTCTCCGCGCCGGTGCGCAGCTGCTGCGACTACATGCGCCTGCACCCCGAAGAAGAGATCACCCTCGCGTCGCTTGCGGCCCACGCCGGCTACACGGAATACTATCTCTCCCGCAAGTTTAAAGAAGAGACCGGCCAGACCGTGCGCGAGTACTTAAAAAAAGCGCGCCTGGACGAAGCCTGCCGGCTGATCCAAAGCACGCGGATGAGTCTTCTGGAGATATCGGAAAAGCTGCAGTTCGGAAACCGCAGCTTTTTCACCAGAGAGTTTAAAAAGTATACCGGGCAGACCCCGGCGGCCTATCTCGCCGCGCACCGGCGGCTCTAGGCATATTCGACGCGGACCATCTCCCATGTCGAAAGGGGCGGCAGTGTAAACGAAAGCACGCCCTCCCCGACGGCGAAGGGGATGTCTTCTCCCGCAAGCCGCGCCGTCACGCGGCGGACGGTTTTGCCGTTTTGCTTCATCCGCACCCGGATGCCGGAGATCTCGATCACATCCGTCAGCGGCCGCTGCCCCACGCCGTTTACAAAATGCAGCAGCGCTGCGTCCTCCGTCTCAAAGACCGACACCATCACCCGCGCCGGCGCGTCGATCCAGAGGTCCTGCCGATCGCCCAAAAGCCGCTGCACCAGATGGCCCATCAGGCGAAGCATATCTTTCAGGGCGTATTCCCGGGCCAGCCGGGAGGCCTCAAAGGACACGAAGGTCACCTCCCCGGCGCCTTCGGCATGGGACAGCACCAGCGGGATGTCCGTTTGTTCCGCCGGCAGCGACGCGCGCTCCGGGGGCAGACCGGCAAATATGGCCGGCGCGAACTGGGGCACCCAGGAGGCCAGCGTCTTCGTGCCTTCCTTCGGGTGCGTAAAACCGATCCGCCCCTTTAAGGGCACCAGCTCCGTCTCCCCGACGGCCGCTTTTGCCCCGTCGTCTTCCAGGCGCAGATAGGTCGCCTCCACCTCTTCGGACTGGCTGAGGACGCCCTCCGTCCCCAGCAGATCTATCACCTCGTTCAGCGCATCCGCGCGCGTCCCCTCCGCCAGCAGACGGCCGCCGGCGTTCACATACGCCGCAAACCACGCGCCGCTGCCCGCCGGGTACCGGAAATCCTTCGGCGCAATGACGACGGGGTACTTCCGCAGCGTCTCTTCGCGAAGCAGATCCGCCGATGTCATATCGAAATCCAGATGCACGCCGGTCAGGGCGTCCGCCCATCCCTTGGTGCTCATGCTGCCGTTGGAAAGCAGCAGCACCTGCGCCCGCGAGACGGCCTCCGCCATCTCCGCTTCGCAGATCCGTTCCCATTCATTCAGCGCTTTCACCGCGCGAAGCATCCGTTTGTCGCAGATCGTATCGGGAATTCCGGTCATCGACACCCACAGGGATCCGCCGTTGGCCGGAATCTGCGCCGCCCAGTACAGGAATTCTTCCTCCGGCATGCACGCATGCCGCCAGTCCATGCCCGGGCAGGTGTGGATGATGCCGATGGGCGGCGCTTCCTTGCCCATCGCCCGGCCCAGCTTCATGTCCAGCATGCCCGTGTTCCACTCCGGGATATGTTCCGTTCCCCGGGAAAGCACGTCCTGGGCCTCCGTCAGCATCGCGTTTCCTTCCTGGGCCTGCCGGGCCAGATTGCCCGCGGGCAGATGGACAACGCGCTCGCCGAAGCGCTCGTTGCGCTCCAGGCCCCAGTAGTAGCGGAACCACGGAATCTCCCCGCCGCGGACCTCAAACACGGCGTCCCGCAGGGCGTTCGCGTCGGCCTTCTGCAGCGCGGCGTCCCACCCGGGCCGGTTCATCTTCGGATCAGCGGACATCTCCGTGCCGGTGGCTTCTTTGTATTTCAATTTGCACAGATCGCAGAAGCACTGCATGCCTCCGCCGAACCAGAATCCGCCGTCAAAATCGTACTTTTCGAAAATGCGCTGCGCGATCCTGCGCCCGTCCTCCCGCAGAAAACCGGCGTTCGGACAGATGGCGTACAGCCGTTTCCACAGACCCGGCCGGTCGTTTCCCAGAGCGATGGGCGCTCCCTCCGGCGTCCGCGCGGCCCACTCGGGATGGCGGTAATACGTATCCTCCTCCATGCCCATGTAGGCACCGCGGGCAATCACACGGATTCCGCGGCGGTGAAAGGCAGCGATCATCTCCTTCAGCAGATCTCTGCCCTTCGGAAGATACGGATTCACCGGGGTCTCCTCGCCGGGAAGATCCGCCCAGAGCACCGAATCCACCGCGTTGACGACGGCGGCCGTAAAGCCCATCTCTTCGGTCTGCCGCGCCAGCTCTTCCGGATCGATCCTTCCGGTATCCTTCGACTGCATGTTGTACTGCACGATGCGTAAATGCTTCTTCCACCAGAGCTGTTCCATAGAACGTCCTTTCCGTTTTCTCACAAAGGCCCTTCCCTACAGCCAAAGTATATCGGCGAAAGCTTCTTTTCGCATTGCCCGGTTTCGCGTTTATTTGCCTGAATCGTGACTGTGCGGTCCGACAGAGGCCGGATCCCGCTCCCGGCGCACCGCCACGAGCCGGCAGATCGCCTGCCCGCGGCCGGAAAAGCGCTCCTCGTATTCGGTCATCACGTTGCCGGCGCAGCGCTCTTCGTCCCCGTGCAGATCGCGGGTTTCATCCACCAGCGTCCAGTCTTCGCTGTTCTGCACACTCTCCAGGGAAAAGTCAAACAGCGCCGCATTGTCCGTCTTGAACACCAGACGTCCGCCCGGCTTTACGACCGCGGCATATTTTTCCAGGAACCCGGGCGCCGTCAGGCGGCGCTTCGCGTGCCGGTCCTTCGGCCAGGGATCCGAGAAGTTCAGATAGATCCCGGAAAGCTCCTCCGATGCGAAGATCTCCCCAAGATCCGCCGCGTCCGCGCACAGAAGCCGCAGGTTGTCCGGCGCCGCCGGCTCTTCGCCCGCCGGCCCGCTGATCTTCTGCACCGCACGCAGAAGCACGGAGGAATAGCGCTCGATCCCGATGAAATTACAGTCGGGATGCGCCTCGGCCATCTGCGTGATGAAGCGTCCCTTGCCCATGCCCAGCTCCGCGTACAGCGGACGGGGCGCGTCAAAGACGCGCTGCCAGTCGCCCCGGCAGGCCTTCGGATCCGCGATAACCACGGTGCTGCGCGCCAGTACATCCTCCGCGCCCGGTATGTTGCGTAATCGTCCCATGCAGTCCTTTCTTTTGCCGTCTGCGTCAGAACGGCACAAACGGGAGGCGGCAATTGCTGCCGTCTCCCGTCGGTTTATACTTATTCAGCTGTCTTCTTAAGCAACGCTTTTCGTTTCCTTTTTGAGAAGGCGTCCCAGCGCAGCCCGGATATTGTTCAGCTGTGCGGAGAAGGTATAGAAGCCCATCACGAACACGCCCATGATGATCTGCTGCCAGCCGCCGCCGCCTAAGTTCATGCAGTTCAGGCCATAGTTGAAGATGGCCATGCCGACGGCCGCGATCGAAATGCCGATCACGTCGTTGGACGCAAGGCCGATGAACATGCCCATGTACACCGGAACGATGTAAGAGAACATAATGCCGGCGGTGGACAGGCTCGCCTGGGGCGCAACCGAGTTCTGAGACACATAGATCGTTGCGGCTAAGCCGACGATGGCGCCGGTGAACATCGCGGTCTGGGAAACATTGGCTTCCTCCCAGATACCGATGTTGACGCCCGCGGACTGGTTGTTCGCCAGAATTTTCGCCTTTCGTCCGGTAACGGTACAATTGGAGTAGAACAGGAAGATGCCCATGGCCAGGGCCATCGGGAGAAGCACGCCCGGAAGGTGCCCGAAAACAGACAGCTTATTGTTCTGGAAGAAGTTGCTGACGCCGCCGCCGCCGAAAATCAGGTAGGTCAGCGACTCGTACAGCAGGGTCATGCCGATGGTGGCAATGACGATGGGCAGGCGGCCGAGCATGTAGACAGCCGCCGTAATGGCGCACAGCGCAATGCCGCAGACCACGGCAACCAGCATGGTAAGCCAGGGGCTGCCGGTCATCGTGCCGACATTGCCCGCAATGATCGCCGTAAGGATCATCGCGGCGCCGTTGGAGAAATCAAATCGGCCGTTTTTCAGCTGCATCCAGATGGCCAGCGCCACGCAGATACTCTGACATGCGTTTAAGATGACAAAACGCACCAGGTCAAAGCCGAGGAAAATGAACTTGCCGTTGACATAGCAGGCCGGATTGGCTGCCGTGATCGCCCACATGACCAGAAACATCAGCACGGGGAACAGCAGGCTCAGGAAAATTCGTTTTGTAAGTTTCATAGCGGCTCCTTCTGACTGTCGGTGTCCCCGGGCGCCGTTGCGGCGCCCGGGAAGCAGGATTCAAACTTACTTAATATCCTCGATGGTCATGTGGTCAAGAACCTCAACAAGATCCGCGTAGGTCGCGTCGGGGTTGGCATACGCCGTCAGATTCAGAACTTCTTCCGGGCTCAGGAACGCATCGGCCGGATCAAAGTTCAGATACAGGCTGTTTTCGAACTTCGCCATGTCTTCATCGGAGTTGATGATGATGGTGGAGCAGTCGCGGCGCTCGGCCGATTCCGGCTGATCCGCATAGGAAGCGCCGTTGATCTTGTTCAGCAGCAGAACGAGCGGATAAACGATGGATTCGGTCGCGCAGATCATTTCCTGCTGGTACGCACCCTTGGAGCCGAAGACCGCGTTGTCGCCGTCGTTGTAGCCGGCGGCAAAGAGCTTCATCGTGTCGGCAACGCCTGCGGAAACCATGGACGGATAGACAAAGGAACCGGCGTTGAACGCGACAATGGCGTCAATGTTCGGATGCTTGTTGAAGTAGGTGGAATCCACCGGACGGAACATCAGCACGTCGGTCTCTTCATTGAAGGGATCCACTTCGATGGCCTTGTCGGGGTTGGCTTTGTTGTACTCTTCAGCCGCTTCTACGAACTGGTCGAAGTTCACCTTGGAATAGGGGAACGCGAACGCCGGGAAAACGGTGCCGGCCACGTGGCGGATGGGGTTCTCCGGATTGCGCTCGTTGTACTCGATCACGCTGTTGAAGAAATCAACGCCGCGGGTGGTGTGATCGCCGCAGGGACCGTCGCCGACAGCACCGAGGAAGTATTCGTTTCCGAAAACGCCGTCGTAGTTGGTGCGGTAAGAGGTATCAAAGTCGCAGAGATAGCCGGCCAGATATACATTGGCATCGCGGCACTCGGCAAGGATGGCGTCCATACCGGCATCCATCGTGATGATGATGCCTTCGCAGCCGGCGGAAATCATTTCCTGCACCTTGGTGATGTTCAGAGCTTCGTCATTGGTGCTCAGAACGGTGTAGGCAAATTCGACGTTCAGGGTCTTTTCCAGGTTGCCAAGGAATGCCTTCAGAGCCGTCACGCCCGCGCCGGAATCCTGGTACAGGCCGACGCCGATCTTTACGTGCTTTCCGGCAGATGCGGGTGCTGACGCGCCTTCATTCGAGGCCGGAGCACTGCCGCCGTCGTTCGCGACCGGAGCGCTGCCGCCGCTGGTTCCGCCGCAGGCGGCCAGCGAAAATACCATGGCCGTCGCAAGCAGAAGTGCGATGATTTTCTTTAAACTCTTCATGATTTGTTTCCCTCCATTGTTATTTGTTTATGGTTCCTACCTGGGGAGTACGCCATTCGGCTTCCGACAGGTCAAAAGGACGATGACAAGGAAGATCAGCGCTTTCACAAAGTTGATCCAGTTGAGCGGAACGCCCATCGTCGTCAGAACGTTGGAAAGCAGGGTGTAGGTAAAGGCGCCCACCAGCGCGCAGGAAATCTTGGACTTCATGCCGCCCTTTAACGGCATGCCGCCGAGGATCAGGCAGATCATGATATCCATGGCGTATCCGGAACCGGTGCCCTTGCCGGCCGTACCGGTACGGGTCAGCATGACGAAACTCGCAACCGCGGTGCAGAAGCCAAGGGCCATATAGCCGAGCACCTGCCACTTGACCAGGCTGATGCCGCTCTGGTTGGCCGCGACCTTGTTCGCGCCGATGGCGCGGGTGTACTTGCCGAGCTTCGTGTAGTTAAAGAAATAGGCGCCGATCACCGCCAGCAGCACGATGATGCCGACCAGCAGGATGCTGTAGACGTTGCGGTCCTCGGGCCGCACGGTCTGCAGAAGGCGGATCGTGTTTTCGCCGGTTCCTTCCATCAGCAGGTACTGGGCCCCGGTGAAGAAGAACATCAGGAACAGGGACGTCACGATGCTCGGCAGGCCGAGGAAGATCGAAACCGCGCCGTTGATGGCTCCGCAGGCCAGCGCCAGCGCCAGCACCAGCACAAAGCCGACCACCACGCCGGCCACGCCGCCGATCTTGTTGCCGATGAGGATCATCATGATGACGTACACGCCGATCTGCTGACCCAGCGAAACGTCCATGAAGCCCATGGAGTAGATAAACACGGCGCCGAGGGCAAGGATGGCGTAGACGGCCGCGGCCTGGACGACCGCGGAGAAGTTGTACAGCAGACGCGGGCCGCTGTTATACACAAGGAACAGGATCAGCATGACCGCCAGGCCGGCGTAGGCCAGCAGGTCGAGCAGGTGGTTTTTGAAAAAATTCCTGTATCCGGTGCGATCGTCTGTCTTATTGCGGGAGGCGATGCCGCCGGTTTTTGTATTCTCAGGCATTCTCTTCTCCTCCTTAAATCATGTATTCGATGATGTCCGTCTCGGAAAGCTGCGGACTGCGCATAAATTCCTTCGTGACCTCATAATCCTTCATGATGAGGATCTTGTCGGCCATGCCGATCAGCTCGCCCAGCTCCTCGCTGATGAGGATAATCGATTTGCCCTGCTTCTTCATGTCGGCAATGACCTGATACATGAACTGCTTCACGCCGATGTCGACGCCTCGGGTCGGGCAGTCCATAATCAGAACGTCGGACTTTTTCGCGGTCCACTTGGAGAAGGAAACCTTCTGTTTATTTCCGCCGGAGAGGGTGTTGACCCACTGCCTGCCGTTGTTGCACTTGATGCGGAAGTTTTCGATTTCGCCGTCGGCCAGTTTCCGCTCCTCCCGGGGGCTGATGAACGTCGCCTTCGACAGCGCGTTGAGGGACGGAAGCACGATGTTCTCGCTGATGCTGCCTTCCAGGATCAGCGCCTCGGTGTCGCGGTTTTTGGAGATGTAGCCGATGCCGTTTTCAATGGCGTCGAGGCAGGTTTTGATCTCCTTGCCGCCGCAGGTCACATGCCCATCGGCGATTTTCTCCAGACCGAAGGCCGCGCGGCCGATCTCATGCATCCCGCAGCCGGACAGGCCGCCGAAGCCGATGATCTCGCCCTTGTGCAGCTCCAGCGTGAAGTCCTTGATCGGACCGAAGCTGACGTGGTCGAGCTTCAGGGAGACCTCCGGCTGATGGGTGGTGTCGTAATCCTCACGGTAGTAGGCATCGCCGATCTCACGCCCGACCATCATGAAGCGGATCTTTTTTTCCGCGCCGGGCGCGTCCATCTCCTCGCGGTTCAGGTGACCGATGATCTCGCCGTCGCGCAGAACGGTCAGGTCCGTGCACTGCTCGAGGATCTCTTCCATATCATGGGAGATGAAGATCACGCACTTGTTCTCGTCTTTGAGCTTATGAATCAGCTTGTACAGAAGCTGGCGCCCTTCCAGGGAGAGGGCGGTCGTCGTCTCGTCGACGACGAAGACCTCGGTCTCGTCCGAGACACAGCGCACGATTTCGATGAGCTTGCGGTCCTCAAAACCATACTGGTTGATGTTGTCCGTCGCCTTGATGTGCCCGAGGTCGAAGCTGTCGAGGATCTCCTGGGCGGCCGCGTTGACCTTCCGCATGTTCAGAAAGCTGTTCGCCACAGCGAATTCATTGAAGCGGCCGGCAAAAATGTTCTCTGCCACGGTGCAGTTGGGGATCGTATTGGCCTCCTGCAGCACCATGCTGATGCCGTGCAGCTGCGCGTCCACCATGCTGGACGGTTCCCAGGGCTCGCCCTTGTAGAACATCTCGCCGCTGGTCGCCTTCTGCATGCCGGCGACGATGGACGTAATCGTGGACTTGCCGCTTCCGTTTTCGCCGATGAGACCCCGGATCTCGCCGCGGTAGAAGCTGACGTCCACATCACGAAGTGCACGGGTCGGGCCAAAGTTCTTGACCATATGCCGTACTTCAATGATTGGTTCTTTCTCCATACCTTGTCCTCCTGTTATGATGAAAAAACCGCCTATGTGTGTAAGATAACGCTATTGTAACGGACACGTCCGCGCGCTCCAACCGACAGACTTCTCTGTTTTTAGCACAATATTATGCCAAACGTCCAAATACCGTTTCATTTGCTGCGGACGGTCTGTCCCTTCTGTCTGGAATCAGATTTCCGCGCGCATCCGGCAGATGGCATCCAGCAGCCAGCGGATCCCGTTTTCCTGTTCGGGGCCTTCCGTCTCCGTAAAGCCGTGGAGCACGGCCGGATAACAATGACTGCAAACCGGAACCCCCGCGCTTCGAAGCTTTTCCGCGTACGCGTCGCCGTCCGGTCGAAGGCTGTCGTATTCGCAGGTCTGGATGACCGCGGGCGGCGCGCCGCGCAGCTCCTCTTCCGCCGCGTTCAGCGGGGAACAGTAAATCTCTTTTCGCTGCTCCTCGTCGGCATACCAGGCCTCCAGGCGTTCAAGCATGAAGACCGGCAGACTGCCCTCCCCGCTGTAGCGCAGGCTGTTGTCCAGCACGCCGCAGCAGTCAAGCAGCGGATGATCCAGCACCTGCAGGCGGATCGAAAACGCCCCGCGGTCCCGGGAAAGCAGCGCCAGCGCCGCCGCAAGATTGCCGCCCGCACTGCGCCCGCCGACCATCACGTCCTGCGGATCGATCCCGTATTCACCGGCGTGTTCAAGCACGGCGAGGATGCTTTCGTACAGCCATTCCAGCGCCTGCGGATAAACCGCGTCCGGCATCAGGGGATAATCCAGCGAAAACACCGCAAAACCCAGCTTCTCATTCCGCCGGTGGCAGTACAGATCGCCCTCCTCCATCATGCCCCAGCAGAAGCCGCCGCCGTGAATGTCAAAGAAAACCGGCGCCCGGTCTGTCTGTGCGGGGTAAAACAGCGCTTTGTGGGGAACGCCGCCCGCGTCCAGATCCACGCTGATGCCGTGAATATGCCGCCGGCGGACCTGCTCGCGCACCTTCGCGATCAACGCTCCCTTTGCCTGTTCCAGTTCTTCTCTTGTGTCCAGCATCGGCCGCCCCTCCCTTTATGAAAACAGCTGCATCAGCAGATCCGCGTACACGTCATGACCTTCCGCGCAGGGATGGTTGACCCCGTTCGCCAGAAGCGCCGCCCAGTCCGCGCCTTCCTCTTTCGCCTTCGTCCAGAGGGCATGGGCGTCGGCCAGGCAGGTATCCTCTGCCGCCGCGACCTCGCGGATCACCCCGGCCAGCTCCGCGGTCCACGTTTTTTCCAGCCGGTTCCCGTATCGGTCCACGCCCGGCAGATCGCCGTTCGCGGTCATCAGGATGATTTCCGCCTCCGTTTCCGCTTTGATCCTTCGGACCAGATCCGTCAGCGTCCGCCGGTACGTCTCACCGGTGCCGAGAGCCTCCGACCAGTTGAGCGAGCCGTTGATCAGCACCAGATCCGGCTGATAGCGGATCACGTCGCGCTGCGCCCGCAGAGCCATCTGCAGCAGGTTGTCCCCGGCGATGCCGGAGTTCAGCACGCTGACCGAGGTTTTCTCAAAACGGTCGATCAGACGGAGCCGGAATTTTTCCAGATAACAGACCCTTGCGTCCGTCACGTCGAAAACAGCCGGCTCGCCGCTGCGGTGGCACTCCTCTACATACGCAAAAAAAGCCGGCTTGTCGCTGTCTTCCTGCGGAATCAGGCTTTCAAAATGCCCGGCGGTCACACTGTCGCCCAAAGCAACCACAAGAGGGTTCTTAAGCTCCAGTCCGTCCCGGTCCATTCCTCTGCCGCTCATGCTCCCGATCAGCCCGGTATGCAGGCGCATCATTTCCATAAACCGTTCCGGCCGCTTTTGGCTGACCCAGGTCTGCCCGTTTAAACATTCCTTCAGAATCCGCAAAGACTGCGCATCCGGCACAAAATTTGTTTTCATGTAAGCCTCCCTTCCGTTCCGTTTCTTTTAGTTTACGGCTATAACACGATTTCACAAGCATTCTTCTTGTTCGTTTTTAGCATCATTTTTTGCTGAAACGTGTTTTTCCGTAAAAACAGAAGTCTCTTTGGAAGGGTTCCGCCCGACAGGCGGCGCCGTTATTCTTTCACCGCTCCTCTCATTCCATCAGCATTTTCCCCAGCTCCTCCGCCGTTTCCGCGATCTGCGCCGCGCCCCGCTGTTCCAGGAAACCGCGGCCGCGGAATCCCCAGGACACACCAATGGCCGGCAGCTTTGCGTTTTCGGCCGTCGCCAGGTCCACCTCGGAGTCCCCGATGTAGACGGCTTCCTCTTTCGAGGCGCCCAGCGCCGCCAGGCACTGCTCCGTCATCGCCGGGTGCGGCTTGCGGGGCACGCCCTCTTTCTCGCCGAGGGCGAAATCGAACAGTCCCGGGAACAGGTCGTCCACCAGCTTCTGCACCGCCGGGTCCGGTTTGTTGGACACGACCGCCGTTTTGATGCCCGCCGCCCGCAGCTGCGCAAGCAATTCGCAGATGCCGGGGTAGGGACCGGTGTGGTCATTGCAGTGCTCGTTGTAATACGGCCGGTAAACCGCAAGCACCGCATCCACCTCCGCCGGATCGGCGTCGCTTTCCGCCGTCTCGCCGATGGCGAGAACCGCGTCCTCCGAAAGCCCCTGCTCCGCGGCAAAGGCCCTCTGTACCGCCACGCGGATCGCGCTGCCGAAAAAGAGGCGCACCACCTCCGTGGGGAAATCGCCCTTGTGTCCGCACGCGGTCAGGGCGTGATTCATCGACAGCCGCAGGTCCTCTAAGGTATCCACGGTCGTGCCGTCCATGTCGAATACAACTGCTTTGTATTTCATCTTTACGTCCCCCGATTTACAGTCCCGTCTCCTCCGGCAGGCCGAGCATGATGTTCATGTTCTGGACAGCCGCGCCCGACGCACCCTTGCCCAGGTTGTCAAACAGCGCCGTCACGCCGGTCTGCGCCTCGTTTCCGTAGACGTAGATCTCCAGCCGGTTCGTCCCGGCGAGGGTGTTCGCGTAGATGCGCGGCGGAAGCTCGCCGGCGTCGCACACGCGCACGAAACGGGCCCCGGCATAGTATTCCTGCAGCTTCGCGCGGATGAGGTCCGGCGTGACCGCACCCAAAAGCCGCCCGTTGTGCAAAAGGATCGTCGTGGCCATGCCCTTGTAATAGTCGTCCACCACGGGAAGGAAGGCCGGCGCGGACGAAAGCCCCGCGATCACCTGCATCTCCGGCAGGTGTTTGTGCGAAAGGCCCAGCCCGTAGAGAGCCGGCGATGACAGTTTTTCATCGCGCGCCTCGTCCTCGTATTCGGCGATCATGCCCTTTCCGCCGCCGCTGTAGCCGGTCAGCGAATAGCAGGTGAACGGGTAGTCCGCCGGCACCAGGCCCATCCGCACCAGCGGCGCGGCCAGCGACAGAAAGCCCGTCGCGTGGCAGCCCGGATTCGCCACCCGGCTGCTGCGGGCAATCGCTTCGCGCTGTTCTTTTGACAGCTCCGGAAAGCCGTAGGTCCAGCCCGGCGCCGTCCGGTGCGCGGTGGACGCGTCGATGATCCGCGCCTTCGTGCCCTCCGCTAAGGCCACGGCTTCCCGCGCGCCCGCGTCCGGCAGGCACAGGAAAACGATGTCCGCCGACGCGATCATCTTCCGGCGTTCGTCGTTGTCGTGACGTTTGTCCTCGTCGATGCGCAGTACTTCGATGTCGCCGCGGTTCGCAAGACGCTCATGGATCTGCAGGCCGGTGGTTCCGCTCTGGCCGTCGATGTATACCTTTGGTTTCATGGGATGTCCTTTCTGATCTGAAAAGAGAAAGGGACTGCGCATATGCGCAATCCCTTTCAGCCGAGGCGCCAACCAGATTTGAACTGGTGATAGAGGTGTTGCAGACCTTTGCCTTACCACTTGGCTATGGCGCCGTTTGCGGAAGCTTCCGCTTATTCAGGGAAGAAGTGTTTCCTGCGAAACAGGGATCAAGGATTCACCCGGCCTTCTTCCGAACGGAGAAGGAGGGATTTGAACCCTCGCGCCGGTTTCCCGACCTATACCCTTAGCAGGGGCACCTCTTCGGCCTCTTGAGTACTTCTCCAGACGCACGATTACCCGATAGAAACATGCGCCCAATTATTGTACAAAAGCTCCTGCCTGCTGTCAAGCATTTTTCACCGCAATTCACTCCGCCGTCCGGCCCGGCCGATGGTCTCCGGCGTGCCGGCCGCGTTTTTTCTTCCGGATCTCCCCATCATTGTAGCTTCGCAGACAGTCCACGTACAGTTTTGCCGCCTCCTCGCTGTCCGGCACAAAGCCGCTCTGGATCCAGGCCGTCAGAAATCCGGCCGCCGCGCCGCTGAAGAAGGCAGAATAAAAAGGGTTGTCCAAGATTCTGACCCCGTCCACGGCCTTCCTCGTGACCTCCGACACGGCCTTCTGGAAATGAAGACTCAGCCCGGCCTGCTCGATCAGCCGTAGCTCCCGCTTTGCGCCTTCCATCGCTGCAAGCAGCTTCCGGATCGATCCCTCGACGTCGTTGTCGATTTCCGGCCCGACAGGCATAACAGCGTCTAAATAGTCTATGGACCAGGCAAATATCACGTCCTCCAGGCCGAGAAAATTCCGGTAAAAAGAAGCCCGCGACGTGCCCGACCGCTCGACGACCTCCGTGATCGTGATCTTCGAAAACGGCTTTTTTTCCATCAGGGAAAACAAGGCTTCCTTCACATATTCCCGTGTAAAATGCTTCCTCATGCGACAGTTTCTCCCCTGTGTCTCATTAAGCCCGCACCCTCTTGTTTCATTTATTAAAATGTGATACAAATGTATCGTTCAATCAAACGAAAGAAAACCTCACTTCAGGGAAACGGATGGCCGCGTGCCATCCGTTTCCTTTTATCGTAATTTTTCTGCTTCCAATCAATAATTTGATACCGATAACGTTTCTATTGTTCTTCGTCCACGGAATCCGCATCCTCAAAAACCGAGTCCCACAGCTGCTCCGCCTTTTCCTGCGCGGCGTCCACGCTGTCCGACAGTTTTTCGATCAGCCGTTCTGTTCCGTTTTTCGCGGTCTTAATCCCGTCCATCACCAGCTCTGCGACGTCCTGCGCGTTCTCCACCGCCGCGTCCTTCACCGCGACGACACCGTCTTTTACCGCGACGACGCCGTCCTTCACCGCCACCGCCGCGTCCTGCATGTTTTCCATCATACCGACGGCCGTCTCGCGGAAATCTCCAAACAGATCCCGGCGCACCAGGCGGAACAGCTCCTTTTCCTCCATGCTCCGGGCCGTCAGCTTCAGCAGGAAATCGGCGGGCAGCATCCTCTTTTTCGGAAGATCGCCGCGGGCCTTCATCTCCAGGATCTCGCCGTAGCGGTCATAGGCGTCCGACACACAGGTTTCCCAGGACAGATAGATTTCGTCCATCGCGTGCTGTCCCACGTCGTGCAGATGGGACAGATCCCGGCAGGCTTCCGCCAACAGTGCGGCCATTGCCTCGGGCGTCTCTTCGATGATGAAGCCGTTGCGGCCGTCCGTGATGCCCTCTGCCGCGCAGGAGCCCGCGATCAGCACGCTCGCCAGCCCGCAGGCCGCGGCCTCACGCACCACCAGCCCGTTTGTGTCGAAGGTCGACGGGAAGAGAAACAGGTCCGCCCGCGTATTCCAGGCCCGCAGCTCGTTGCGGTCGTACACCGGCCCGAGAAAGAGACATTTCGCCGGCGCGCCGGATCCGCCCATCAGGCCCAGATCACGCGCCTTTTCCTCCAGCATCGGCTGGTCCGGACCCTTGCCGATGAACAGCATCCGGAAATCCTGCCCCTGTTCGTCCAGCAGTTTCAGCGCGTCCAGAATCAGCGGGATGTTCTTGTAGGTCATCATGCGGCCGACGAACAGGAACACCGGCACGCCCGCCGGCAGATCCGCCTTCGCGGTCACCCGCGCCACGGTTTCCGCGTCCACGCGGCCCTTCGCGAAATCGACCCCGTTGTTCACCACGCGGTAATCGCCCTGGAAGCCCAGCGCCTTCAGGCTCTCGCCGGCGCCCCGGCTGACCACCCAGACGTCGTCGCAGGCCTCGATGTTCGAAACCATCGCCTTGATCGTCTCCTGCGCGGCCAGCTTCGCCTTCATGAACCGTTCGATGTCGATGTCGTACTTCGTGTGGTACGTAAAAATGATCGGCGCGTCCGTCCGGTCGCGCAGCAGCCGCGCGATCACCGTCGACGACGCCGGGCAGTGGGAATGGATCAGCTCCGGCGCGAAATCCGCCAGCGCCGAAACGCTGCGCTCCGCGAAGGGATTCCCCGTGCGGTAGCCGTTCGTCGACCCGGCCGTATTCAGGCTCGGATAGGGAACGACCGGATAGGGGTACACCGCATAGTCCGTGTCCGGATACTTCGGCGTGCCCACGATGATCTTCGCGTCGTGGTCCTTCATCAGATAGTCCGCGTAATTCATCATGACGTTCACCACGCCGTCGATCACCGGCGGGAACGAATCGTTCAAAAGACATACTCGCATGCTGTTCACCCGTTCTGTCTAAACACTGCTGCCTTCCACCTGCGCGTACAGATCCCCGCCGTGACAGTCCGCCACGACCACGGCCGGGAAATCCTGCACCCGGATGCGCAGGATGGCTTCCGCTCCGAGATCTTCATAGGCGACGCACTCCGAATGCGTAATGCACTTCGACAGCAGCGCGCCCGCGCCGCCCACCGCGGCAAAATAGACCGCGCGGTTGCGGCAGATGGCGTCCTTCACCTCCTGCGTGCGCCGGCCCTTGCCCACCATCGCGGCGAGCCCCAGATCCAGCAGGCGCGGCGCGTACCGGTCCATGCGGCTCGCCGTCGTCGGCCCCGCGGAGCCGATGGGCCGGCCTTCGCGGGCCGGAGACGGACCCATGTAGTAGACGGTTTCGCCCGCAATGTCCACCGGAAGCGGCTTTCCTTCGTCGAGCAGGGCGCACAGACGCTTATGCGCCGCGTCGCGCGCCACCAGCATTTCGCCGGAAAGATACACATAATCGCCGATGTGAAGCCGTTCTGCGGTTTCCTTTGTAACGGGAAGGCTGATCTGATATTCTGCCATGACAGATCCTTTCTTTACAGCGTCCGCTCCTCATGCCGGTTCACGTGGCAGCAGATGTTCACCGCCACCGGAAGTCCCGCGATGTGCGTCGGATAGGTTTCCACGTGCACGGCCAGCGCCGTCGTCGCGCCGCCCAGACCGCCCGGACCGATGCCGAGGGCGTTGATTTTTTCGAGCATTTCCTGCTCCAGCTCCTTCGCCCAGGCCGGCTGCGGCGATCCGTCCATCATCCGGGGAGCGCTTCCCTCCAGCGTCAGCGCATGCTTTGCCAGAAGCGCGGCCTTTTCAAAGGTTCCGCCCACGCCGACGCCCACCACCATCGGCGGACAGGCGTTCGGACCGGCATCCTTCACCGCGGTCAGAATCGCGTCCTTCACGCCCTCGATGCCGTCCGCCGGCTTCTTCATAAACACACGGCTCATGTTCTCGCTGCCGAAGCCCTTCGGTGCCAGCGTGATCCGCACCTGTTCGCCGGGCACGATACGGGTATGAATCACCGCCGGCGTATTGTCCTTCGTATTCTCCCGCAGAATCGGGTCGGCCACGACGGATTTGCGCAGATAGCCCTCCCGGTAGCCCGTCCGCACGCCCTCGTTGACGGCGTCCTCCAGACTGCCGCCCGCAAAATGCACGTCCTGGCCGATCTCCAGAAAGACCACCGCCATGCCCGTATCCTGGCAGATCGGGATGCGGTCCTCCTCCGCAATCCGCAGATTCTCCGTCAGCTGGCCTAAAACCCGCTGCCCTAAGGCCGTCGTCTCCGCGGCCTGCGCCGCGGAAATCTTTTCCGTCATTTCCGCACTCAGGTGATAGTTGGCGTCGATGCACATCTGCGCGACGGCCGCCGTGATTTCCTTCACTTCCAGGGTTCGCATGCTGATCCTTTCCGTTTTTCCGCCATTTCTTCCGGCTGCAGCCATTTCGGGGTTTCCCGCGGGCATTCTGCCCGCGTGGAAGCCTGAAATGACCGGCCCTCGCTTCACTTGGCCGGCTGCCACCATTTGTATCAAAGAAGCTTCCGCGGGCAGAATGCCCGTGGAAGCTTCTTTTTTGCCGCCTGTTGCGGCTTATACCTCTTCGGAGGGCAGTTCTGTCAATGCCGTTTCCTCACCGTCCGCTTCACCGACTTCCGTCTCCGCGGTCTCTTCCTCGTCGCCCAGCTCTTCCTTCTGCACCACGGCGATGGAAGCCACTTCGTCGTCGCCCTTCAGGCTGATCAGCTTCACACCGCTGGTGACACGTCCCAGAAGCGCCGTTCCGCTGATCGAAATGCGGATGATGATGCCGGCCTTGTTGATCAGCATCAGTTCATCGTCGTAGTTGACGGACTTCACGCCCACCAGGTTTCCGGTCTTCTCCGTGATCTTGTAGCACAGAACGCCCTTGCTGCCGCGGTGGTGGCAGGGGAACTCGCTCACCTTCGTGCACTTGCCGAGGCCCTTCTGGGACACAAGCACCACGCTCTCGGCTGCCTTCGCCAGCTGCATCGCGATCACCACGTCGCCGTCCGACAGGTTGATGCCGATGACGCCCATCGTGGCGCGGCCGGTGGTGCGCACGTCGCGCTCATGGAAGCGCGCGCACTGTCCGTACTTCGTAAACAGCAGGATGTCGTCATCGTTGTCGGTCAGCTTGACCTCGATCAGCTTGTCCTCGCTGCGCAGGTTGATGGCCGTCAGACCGGTCTTCCGGATGTTTTCGTATTCCGACAGCGGCGTCTTCTTGACGATGCCGTTCTTCGTCGCCATAAACAGGAACAGATCGTCCGAGTACTCCCGGATCGGGATCATCGCGGTGATCTTTTCCTCCGGCAGCAGCGGAAGGATGTTCACGATGGCCGTTCCGCGCGCGGTACGCGACGCCTCCGGAATCTCGTAGGTCTTGATCCGGTAGACGCGACCCTGGTTCGTAAAGAACATCAGATAATTGTGCGAAGACGTCATCAGAAGCTCGACGATGTAATCCTCGTCGATGGTCTCCATGCCCTTGATGCCCTTTCCGCCGCGGTGCTGGGCCTTGAAGTTGTCCACGTTCATGCGCTTGATGTAGCCCAGCTTCGTGAAGGTGACCACGGTGTTCGTCTCCGGGATCAGGTCGTCCATGGAGAACTCTTCGTCGTCGAAGCCGATCTGCGTGCGGCGGTCGTCGCCGTACTTGTCCGCTGTCTCCTGCAGCTCTTCCTTGATGACCACAAGCAGCTTGTTCACGTCGCCTAAAATCTCGCGGTAATACGCGATCTTCTCCAGCAGCTCCTTGTGCTCCGCTTCCAGCTTCTCGCGCTCCAGGCCCGTCAGCGCCCGCAGACGCATGTCCACGATGGCCTGGGCCTGGGCGTCCGACAGCCCGAAGCGCTCCATCAGGCGGGTCTTCGCCAGTGCCACGGTTTCGGAACCGCGGATGATTTTGATGACCTCGTCGATATTGTCCAGCGCGATCAGCAGTCCCTGCAGGATGTGATCGCGTTCCAGGGCTTTGTTTAAATCGTACTGCGTTCGTCGGGTAACCACGTCCTCCTGGTGGCGCAGGTAATGAACCAGCATGTCCTTTAGGTTCATGACCTTCGGCTCATTGTTCACCAGCGCCAGCATGATCACGCCGTAGGTATCCTGCAGCTGGGTATGCTTGTACAGCTGGTTGATCATGACGTTCGGGTTCACGTCGCGGCGCAGCTCGATGACCACGCGCATGCCCTCCCGGGAGGACTCGTCGCGGATGGCCGTGATGCCGTCGATGCGCTTATCCTTGACCAGATCGCCGATCTTCTCGCACAGACGCGCCTTGTTCACGCCGTAGGGAATCTCCGTCACGACGATGCGGTGCTTGCCGTTGTCCATCGGCTCGATGTCCGTCACCGCACGCACCTTGATCTTGCCCCGGCCGGTGCGGTAGGCTTCCTCGATGCCCCGGCGGCCTAAAATGATGCCGCCCGTCGGGAAATCCGGTCCCTTTACGACCTGCATGATCTCTTCCAGATCCGTGTCGCGGTCCTCGTTCACCCGGTTGTCGATGATGCGCACGACGCCGTCCACCACCTCGCGCAGGTTGTGGGGCGGGATGTTCGTGGCCATACCCACAGCGATGCCGGTGGTACCGTTCACCAGCAGGTTCGGAAACCGCGCCGGCAGCACCGAAGGCTCGCGCTCCGTCTCGTCAAAGTTCGGAACGAAATCCACGGTGTCCTTATTGATGTCCGCCAGGAGCGCCATCGAGATCTTCGACAGACGCGCCTCGGTATAACGCATGGCCGCCGCTCCGTCGCCGTCCACGGAACCGAAGTTGCCGTGGCCGTCCACCAAAGGATAGCGCGTCGACCAGTCCTGCGCCATATTGACCAGAGCGCCGTAGATCGAGCTGTCACCGTGGGGGTGATATTTACCCATGGTATCGCCGACGATACGCGCGCACTTGCGGTGCGGCTTGTCGGGACCGTTGTTCAGCTCGATCATGGAAAACAGCACACGCCGCTGCACCGGCTTCAGGCCGTCCCTCACATCGGGCAGCGCGCGCGCCGCAATCACGCTCATGGCGTAGTCGATGTAGGAGGTTTCCATAGTCTGCTTCAGGTCTACGTCATGAATCTGGTCGTTATAATCAAAAATTCTGTCATCCATACAATGATCCTTTTAAATGTCCAGGTTTTTCACATATTTCGCGTTTTCTTCGATGAAGATCCGCCGGGGTTCCACCTGATCTCCCATCAGGGTGGAAAAGACCAGATCCACTTCGGACGCATCCTCGTCATTGATCTGCACCCGCTTTAAAATCCGCTTTTCCGGATCCATCGTGGTTTCCCACAGCTGCTCGGCATCCATTTCACCCAGACCTTTGTACCGCTGGATCTTGTTGTTCTGGTCCCGGCCGATTTCCGTGACGATTTTATTCAGTTCCTCGTCGCTGTAGGCATACCAGACCTTTTTATTCTTCTCGATTTTATACAGCGGCGGCGTGGCCAGATACACGTATCCCTGGCGGATCAGCTCGGGCATGAACCGGTACAGGAAGGTGAGCATCAGAGTCGCAATATGCGCGCCGTCCACATCGGCATCGGTCATGATGATGATCTTGTGATAGCGCAGCTTCGTGATATCGAAATCCTCGTGGATGCCGGTGCCGAAGGCCGTGATCATCGCGCGGATTTCCGCGTTGTCGAAAACACGCTCTTCCCGGGCTTTTTCCACGTTCAGAATCTTTCCGCGCAGCGGCAGAATCGCCTGGGTCGCGCGGCTGCGGGCCGTTTTCGCGGAACCGCCGGCGGAATCACCCTCGACGATGAAGATCTCGCACTCCGCCGGATCCTTGGAAGAACAGTCTGCCAGCTTGCCGGGCAGTCCGCCGCCCTCCAGCGGGCTCTTGCGGCGGGTGGCCTCCCGGGCCTTGCGGGCCGCTTCCCGGGCACGCTGGGCCAGGGTCGCTTTTTCGCAGATCATCTTGCCCACCGCCGGATGCTGCTCCAAAAACCAGGTCAGCTGTTCGCTGACGATGGCGTCCACCGCTCCGCGGGCTTCGGAATTGCCCAGCTTCTGTTTCGTCTGGCCCTCAAACTGGGGATCCTCGATCTTGATGCTGACAATGGAGGTCAGCCCTTCGCGGATATCCTCACCGGACAGCGCCGGATCGTTGTCTTTTAAGATTTTCTGCTCCCGGGCATAGGCATTGAACGTCCGGGTCAGGGCGTTGCGGAAACCGGTCATATGTGTGCCGCCTTCCGGCGTCACGATGTTATTCACGAAGGTATAACAGGCATCGTTGTATCCGTCGTTGTGCTGCATGGCCACTTCGACGTACACGTTGTCCTTCGTGCCCTCGCAGTAAATCACGTCCTCATACAGCGCGGCGTTGCCCTGGTTTAAGTAGGTGACAAATTCCTTGATGCCGCCCTCGTAATGGAACACGTTCTCGCGCACCGGCTCTTCCCGCAGATCCCGCAGCGTAATGTGCAGATCCTTCGTCAGGAACGCCGTCTCGCGCAGACGGGTCTTTAAGGTCTTGTAGTCGTATTCCGTCACTTCGAAAATCAGCGGATCCGGAAGGAAGGTGACCTTTGTTCCCGTCTCGGAAGGATCGCAGGTGCCGATTTCCTTTAACGGATACATGGTGTTTCCGCGCTCATAGCGCTGTTTGTACACCTTGCCCTCCCGGCGGATTTCCACCTCCAGCCAGACGGAAAGCGCATTGACCACCGAAGCGCCCACGCCGTGCAGACCGCCGGACACCTTGTATCCTCCGCCGCCGAACTTGCCGCCGGCGTGCAGAATCGTAAAGACGACCTCCACCGCCGGAATGCCGGCTTTGTGGTTGATGCCCGTGGGAATACCGCGGCCGTCGTCGGTGACGGTGACGGAATTATCCGGATTCACCTCCACCACGATGTGCTTGCAGAAGCCGGCCAGCGCCTCGTCCACCGCGTTATCCACGATCTCGTAGACCAGATGATGCAGACCGCGCTCCGACGTGGAACCGATGTACATGCCCGGACGCTTGCGCACCGCCTCCAGACCCTCCAGGATCTGGATCTGGTCCGCGCCGTATTCCTGGTTGTTGTCAAAAATATCGTCTTTCAGTTCCTGACTCATGAAGTCTCCTTTAATTCAAACTGCTGGTTCCCTGTTCTGCGTCATAGATGGTTCCCGCAGAAACATGATAAACGCGGTCGATGGAAAAGTGATTTTTCACAAATTCATCCAGACCGGTGCAGGTGATGATCGTCTGCGTATCCCGGATGCCGGAAAGCAAAAACCGCTGCCGGTCCGAATCCAGCTCGGAAAGCACGTCATCCAACAGAAGCACCGGCTTTTCGCCGCGGGCTTTTTCAATGATGGAAATTTCGGAAAGCTTCAGCGACAGCGCACAGGTCCGCTGCTGTCCCTGGGATCCGTACTGACGGATATCGATCCCGTTCGCCGCAAACCGGATGTCGTCCCGGTGCGGCCCGCACGATGTCTGCCCCATGCGGATATCCTTTCCGCGGGCGGCAAACAGCGCGTCCTCAAAAAAAGCATCTTCCGTATTCGGCTCGTAACTGATGCGGATCTCCTCCGCGCCGCCGGTCAGCGTCCGGTGCAGTTCCTCCACCGTTTCTTTGATTTCCAGCAGAAACTGCCGGCGCCGGCGGATCACCCGCGAGCCGTACTGCACCAGCTGCGCATCCCAGACATCCAGGGTATCCTCTTTTTTCGGATCCTCAGTAATCTCTTTCAGCAGCTTGTTGCGCTGATCCAGCGCCCGCTGGTATTTGCTTAAATCCGAAAGATAAATCCGGTCGAGCTGGCAAAGCTCCGCGTCCATAAACCGCCGCCGCTCCGCCGGTCCTTCCTTGATGATCGAAAGATCTTCCGGCGAAAACAGCACCACGCTCGCAATACCGAACAGCTCCGTCGCCCGCCGCACCGGAACGCCATTGATGGCAATCCCCTTGCTCTTATTCCGGCGGAAATGCATGTCGATGCGCGTATCCAGGCCGTCGCGGCAGACCACCATCCGCAGATGCGCTTCCTCCTCGCCAAAGCGGATCAGGTCCTTATCCTTCGACGTCCGCGGCGACTTCGACGTCGCCCCGACGTAAACCGCTTCCAGAAGATTCGTCTTCCCCTGCGCATTTCTGCCGTACAGGACCGTCGTCCCTTCCTCCGGCTCCAGACGGACAAAATCGTAATTGCGGAAATTCTGAAGTTCGATGCTCTTAATTTTCATAAAATCCGATGTTAAACGATGGTAACCGTCTCTCCGTTGTAGGAAAACGTATCGCCCACAACCAGCTTCCGGCCCCGGCGGGTATCCACCTCGCCGTTCACCGTCACCTCGCCGTCCTGGATGACAAACTTCGCGTCCACGCCGCTGCCCACCAAACCCGCTTTCTTCAATGCCTGGCCCAGCTTGATAAACGTCTCGCCCTCACGAAGGGAAATATCCATAAAACACGCTTTCTTTATTTCCGTTGCGTTCGCTGGAAGGGAAGAATTTGCGCATAAATGCGCAATTCTTCCCATTCCTCGAACAGCTTATACGATAATATTTACCGGCAGAATAAGATACAAATAACTTCCTTCCGCATCTTTAATCACGCAGGGTGCTTTCTGATTCACGTAATAGATATCCACCTGTTCGTCGTCGATGGCTCGCAGGGCGTCCATGAAGAATTTGGGGTTGAAGCCGATGGTCAGATCTCCGCCTTCTTTTTCAATGGCAAGGTCCTCATCGAGGGCGCCGAGGGCGGAGCGGATGGAAATCCGCATGCTCTCTTCGGAGATCTGCATGATGATGGGCTTTTTCTCGCCTTCTTTGACAAACAGGGTGGAGCGGTCGATGCAGTCTAAGAGATCGCGCTTCGACACGGTGACCTTCGTGGAGAAGTCCGCGGAGATCATCTGATCCACCTTGAAGTATTCGCCGTCGATCAGACGGGATACGACGACGGTATTTCCGAATTCGAAGATGATTTCGTTCCGGGAGAAGAAGATCGACACCATGTCCTCCGCGCCGCCGCCTAAGATCTTCGTAATCTCATTTAAAACCTTTCCGGGGACAATGACGCTCGTTTCCTCGTAGCGTTCCTTCAGATCCACCTGGCGGATGGAAATGCGGTGGCCGTCCAGGGAGGTCACCTTTAAGGACGAATCGCGCACAAGGAAGTGCTCGCCGGTCATCATCCGGTTGTTGTCGTTGTCCGCTGTGGAGAAAATGGTCTGGCGGATGACGTCCTTTAACGCCATCTCGGAAATCACGACCGGGTCGGCCATGCGGTTTGCCGGAAGGAAGTTGAAATCGTCCGCGTTCTGGCCGGCGATGTCGAAGATCGCCTTTCCGCAGCGGATGTTGGTGACCAGATTGTCTCCGCAGGAGATGGTCACATCCAGATCCGGCAGCTTGCGGACCATGTCGCCGAACAGGCGGGCATCAAGACCCACGATGCCGGGCTCTAAAATCTCGCCGTCGATGGTCGTCTCAATGGCCAGTTCCGTATCGCTGGCCATCAGGCGGATCTGTCCGGCAGCCGCATCTAAAATGATGCATTCAAGAATCGGCATTGTCGTCCGGGTCGGTACCGCCTTGGAAACGGTAAAGACGGCCTTCGCCAGATCATTTTTTGCACAGATGATTTTCATAACGCAACACTCCTTTCGCCGCGCGGTGCGCGCTGATCCGTTTATGAAAGATTTATACGTATTCTTAATAGGTGCTGTTCACATGTGAATAACTTCAGAAAAGGCGGAAAATCCGGCTCTTTTCGGGGTCCGGTCCGGTGGAAAGCTCTGCGGACAGTCTGCGGATGCTTCGGGGACAGATGTGGATGAATTCCGCATTTACGAAACAGCCGCGGAACGCGCATCAGCCCGGAAGGATCTTTTTGGTGATGATATCCACTTGTGAACGTAATTCCGCGTCGGTATCGTACTCCTCCGAAATCTTCTTGTGACCGTGGATGATGGTGGAATGATCGCGGCCTCCCAAAAGTGATCCGATGGCGTCCAGGGGCGAATCCGTCAGGTTCTTGCACAGATACATTGCGATCTGGCGCGGCCGGGAAATGGAGGACGTGCGGTTCTTCGAGATCATCTGGTCCACCGAGATCTGGAAATGATCCGCCACCATTTCGATGATCAGCTGCGGCGTCACGGCGCGCGGCTGATCGGGAGAGATGATGTTCTCGAGCTCCTTCTCGGCGATCTCCATCGTAATCGGCACCTGCTGCAGCTTGGAATAGGCGATCAGCTTGTTTAAAGCGCCCTCCAGTTCGCGGATGTTCGAGCGGATGTTGTCTGCTATATAATGAAGAATCTCGTCATCCAGACTGAAATTCTCGGATTCCAGCTTGCGGCGGAGAATGGCCATACGCGTCTCATAGTCCGGCGAGCCGATATCGGCCATCAGGCCCCACTCAAACCGGGACTGAATGCGCGCTTCCAACGTCTCCATCGCCTTCGGCGGCTTGTCGGAGGTCAGGATGATCTGCTTCTTCTGGCTGTGCAGCGAGTTGAAGGTGTGGAAAAACTCCTCCTGGGTACTCTCCTTGCCGATGATGAACTGGATATCGTCGATCATCAGAACGTCCACCGTGCGGTACTTCTCGCGGAATTTCGTCATGGCCGACGAATTGTTCACACTGCGGATGGACTCGATGACTTCGTTGACGAACTCCTCGGAGGTCACGTAGAGAACCTTCTTTTTCGGATTCTGCTTGAAGATGAAATTGCCGATGGCGTGCATCAGGTGGGTTTTGCCCAGTCCCGGGCCGCCGTAAATGTACAGCGGATTGAAGGCGTCGCCCGGCGATTCCGCCACGGCCAAAGACGCCGTCTGGGCAAAGCGGTTGTCCTTGCCGACGACGAAGGTGTCGAAGGTATAGCGGGAATTCAGATGCGTTTCCTGATAGGCGCGCAGATCCGCCTCGCTGGAGCGGGCCTCCGCGGCCGGACGGATCTCTTCCGAATTCAGAGACACCGCGTCCTTCGGCAGGATGAAGCGCAGATCGTATTCCACACCCGTCATCTCCGCGATGGTCACCCGCAGCGGCAGCTCGAACTTCTTTGTGATATAATTCAGTGTCATCTGGTCCGAGTCTGACGGGAACAGGATGTAGAGCACCTGGTCCTTGACCGCATAGACCTCCAGCGGAGCGAGCCAGGTGTTGAAAGAGATATCCAGCACGTTGTATTCCCGTTTCACGGTCTGAAGGATATCATCCCATTTGGAAAGCAGCTGATCCATAACTACCTCGAAAAACAGATACCATATATAATAGGAAGAAAAAGAAAAAAGCGCCTCAAAAAATCCGCGTTAATTCCAAAAGACATACATGTAATATTCTATCGCAAACAGCCCTTTTTCGCAATAAAAACCGGCGTTTTTTCATTATCTTCGTCTTGTGTTCACAAACCGTGGAGAAAACGCCTTAAAACGCCTCAAAACGCCCAATTTTTCGGGGTGTATATCGGTGTATAAAGTTATGTCTATATAATGGTGTAAATTCATATTTCTAAAAAAAGAGCCATGCTCATCCTGTATAATGTAATCACCACAAAAACATGAACAGGAGGTGTGAACATGGCTCAGGTAAATATTACATTATCTCACGATGAAGTG
>JAZQBE010000021.1:0-10712 GCA_045545575.1 Shuttleworthella sp. | reverse complement strand
GTTCTATTTCGTGCACCCATCAACCACTATTTCAGCACTTGATGTTATGAAAAATCCATGACACTGGCTTGTTTGACTGAGATATGTCGGGCGGGAAAGCCCGAGTTTTCAACAAAAAACGCTTGATTATATGAGGAGGTTCCATGAGCACCAAACGTCCTCACATCATCATCATCAACCCCGACGAAATGCGCGCCGATGCCATGGCTCACATGGGCAATCCGGCTGCCATTACGCCCCACTTAGATACCTTTGCCCGCACCGAGGGCGTTTCCTTTTCCAACGCCTTCTGCCAGAATCCGGTCTGCGTGCCCAGCCGCTGCAGCTTCTTTACCGGCCTGTATCCCCATGTGCGCGGCCACCGCACCATGGAGTATCTGCTGCATCCCGGCGAGGACACCCTGTTCCACGAGTTAAAGCGCGCCGGCTATCACGTGTGGATGAACTCCCGCAACGATCTTTTAGCCGGACAGTACGACGAACTTTTCGACGAAAGCGCGGATGAGATCTTCCCCTATCGTCTGGAAGAGCACAAAGCGGTGGATATGCCCAAGGTGGGCCCCCGTCCGGCCATGCCGGCGCAGACGGTGACGCCGCCGGACATGCCCGAATCGCCCTACTCCCATTACAAAGGCACCTCCGGCCAGACGCAGTTCGGAAACGACTGGGCCGACACGGAAGGCGCCATCGAGCGGATTTTATCCTATGACAAGGAACAGCCCCTGTGCCTGTTTGTGGGCTGGAACAATCCCCATGTGCCCTACACCTGCATGGAGCCCTATTACAGCTCCATCGACCGCAGCAAGCTTCCCGCCCGAATCTCCGGCAGGGACATGACCGGCCGCTCCGAGATCATCCGCCAGCTGCAGCAGTACGTGGATATGACGGGCTGGACCGAGGAACAGTGGATGGAGCTTCGGGCCACCTATCTGGCCCAGTGCATGATGGTGGACGACATGTTCGGCCAGATCTGCGACGCCTTAAAGGCCGCCGGCATGTACGATGATTCCGCCATCTTCTTCCTGTCAGACCACGGCGACTTCACCGGCGATTACGACCTGGTGGAAAAATCCCAGAACTCCTTCCAGAACTGCCTGTCCAAGGTGCCGTTTCTGATCAAGCCCCCGAAGGGCTATGACATTGATCCCGGCGTTTCCGACAGTCTGGCGGAACTGGTGGATCTGTACGCCACCACCATGGATTTTGCCGGGGTTACGCCCTCTCACACCCAGTTCGGCCAGAGCCTGGTGCCCGTGCTGGCAGACCGCGCCGCCGCGGTGCGGAAATTCGCCTACTGCGAAGGCGGCCGAACGGAAAGCGAAATCCACTGTGACGAATGGCACAACCAGGGCGAAAACGGTCCGGCTCCCACCTATGAATACTGGCCGAAAATGACGGCCCAGAAGGATCCCGCAGCCCATGAAAAGGGAACCATGATCTATGACGGCCGATTCAAATACGTGCACCGCCTGCGGGGGGATCACGAGCTGTATGATCTGGAAGCGGATCCGGCGGAACTGCGGAATCTGTATCCGGAACTTGTTGGCGCCGAAAGCGCTTCTGCTGATCCCGGCACTGCCCCGGCAGCCGCTGACAGCAGCCCGGCGCTCACCCAAAACCAACTGAGCGATGCTGAAAAAACAGAACTTCTTAAGCGTCTGTCCGCCTTCCAGTCTGAGCTGTTAAACTGGTACCAGGCCACCTGCGACGTAGTTCCCTACGAAGGCGACAGCCGCTTCTCCACCGACCAGTTCTGGGGCATCTTCGGCAAGCGCCTGCCCGCTGCCATGGAACAGCCCTTTAAGGAGTACATCCGCAGAGAGCACCCCTCCATCAGCGCTGTGATTCAGCACCTACAGAGTATGATGGCAAAAAGACCGTAAAACAACAAGGCAAGGGCCGCGCAAATGCGCGGCCCTCTCTCACATGTCCCACTACGTCCAGGCCACCAAGCTTCCCTTCATCATCAAAGGCGTATTAAGCGTACACGATGTCCTGTCAGCCCAATCAGACACAATTTCACTTCTGTCCTACATCCTGACAATTGTGCATGAAACCTGACATACGTGCAAGACCCCTCCTGTACCCTCTGCTACACTGATCGCAGATATCGCGGCAGAACCTGCCGCCCGCAAATTCGAGAGATCGAAGGGAAATCAAAGGAGGGTACACATGTTACTGAAGGATTTAAGAAAGAAAGCGGGTCTTGCAGCCGCTGTTCTGGGCATGTCGGTGCTGCTGGCTGCCTGCGGCGGAAAGTCCGGCGCGAATACGGCGCCTGCGGACAATGCAAATGCTTCCAAGGATACCGAAACCACCGCATCCGCTGAGACCGAAACAGCAGAAACGGCTACATCTTCGGAAGAAACCGACGCTGCACCGGAAGCTGAGGATCTTGGCACCGTGGAACTGTCCTGGCTGCTGGACAAAGGTCCCGAAATGGACAGCTACGAAACCTATGAGGAAAGCCCGGCGGTCAAATACTGGGAAGATCGGGACTGGGTCACTGCCGACGGCGAAATGAAGGGCCGCGTGGACATCAGCTTCATCGCACCGCCTGCCGGCTCCGAGCAGGAAAACTTCAACACCCTGCTGGCCACCGCGGAGTATCCGGAAGTCGTGGCCATGATGTATTCGTCGGAAAACGCCCAGTCTCTGTATGACCAGGGCATCGCCATCGACCTGACGGAATACGTAGAAAAGTACATGCCCAACTACACGAAGTGGATGGACGAGCATCCGGAATTCGCGCCCGGCATGAAGAATGACGGCAAGATCATCATGCTGTATCAGACGGCGGATGGCCCGGAACAGGCCTGGGGCGGCTTTGTTTACCGCCGCGACTGGATCTTAAAGTACGGCAAGAATCCCGAGACCGGCGAAGCCTTCACCGGCGGCTGGAACGCCGACAAGACCGAGTGGACCGATGATATCGTCTTCCCCAGCGGCAACGAAGACCCGGTGTACATCAGCGACTGGGAATGGATGTTTGAGATCTTTGCCGAGGCCTTAAAGGGCGAAGGCATCACCGACGGCTACTGCGTGCAGAACTACTACACGGGCTACTACACCCTGGGCGAAATCAACTCCAGCTTCGGCGGCAACTTAGGCTATTATGTGGACGAGAACGGCAAGGTTGTATACGGCGGCACGGAAGACGGCATCCGCGCGTTCTTAACCTGCATGAATCACTGGTATGAAGAAGGCTGGATGGATCCCCGTTTCGAGGAGCATACTTCCGACATCATCTGGTTCCAGATTGACTCCGCCAACGTGTTCTCCGGCAAAGTCGGCCTCTGGTACGGCCTTGGCGGACAGGTGGGCGACAAGATGATGTCCGCGGACAGCCCGCTGCTTTCCGACATCTACGTATCCAGCTGCCCCGCTCCCATCAACGACGTCTACGGCGACGCTTCCTGCCAGAATCAGGAACCCACCGTCTTCTATCAGGGCGACCTGGTTTCCACCGGTGTCGTTGTCACCAACAAGATGGATGAAGAAAAGCTTCCGGTGCTTCTGACCGCTGTGGACTACCTCTACTCTCACGAAGGTTCTCTGCTGCGCAGCTGGGGTCTTTCCGAAGAGCAGCAGCACGAAGTGCAGGATCCCTATTACAACGAACTGGGCCTGCAGGACGGTCTGTATTCCGTAAGCACCGATGAAGACGGAACCGAAATCTACACCATCAACGAGGCTGCCCACGACAACAACAACCTTGACGTGATTATGGCCTGCAACATGAAGCGTGTCATCGGCATGAGCGCCAACGCCAACGTGGTTCAGACCACCGATCCGGATATGCTGCACTTCTATGAGCAGCAGGCGAAATACACCGCTTCCGGCAACGTATCGTCCATGATCTCCGGCAAGCTTTCCGCCGAGGAATCCACCGAAGGCTCCCTGATCAACACTAACGTGCTGACCTATCTGTCTCAGGCTGTACCGGACTTCATCACCGGCCGCACCGACATCAATGATGACGCCGCCTGGCAGGAGTACTGCGACACGGTGGAAGGCTACGGCGTACAGTCTCTTGTGGACGCCTTAAACGCAGCCGTCGGCGAATAAACCTTATCCGTTCAAAAGCAAATCATCCGAGGCGGGGGTTGTAAAATCCCTCCATCCTATGAGAGCGCCCGCAGGAAATCATCCCCGCGGGCGCTTTGCGTTTGGGACGGTGATCCCTGTCTCACACCACACAAACATTGGATAGAGCGGGACGATAATATATCTTAAGATTACCCTTGCTCCCTTCGGATGTACCGTTTATAATGGATATACCGTTATAACATTTCGATGGATTTCAGGAGGTTTTTATGGAACAGGTTCAGATCCGCCCATGGGGAAACAGTCAGGGTGTCCGCATTCCCAAAGACATCCTTGCAAAACTTGGCCTGAGCACATCAGATACCCTGCAGATGCGTGTCACCGACGACGCCATCATTCTTCGCAAATCCTTTCCGCACCGCTCCTTTGAGGACCGTCTTGCCGAGTTTGACGGAAAAATCGACGTGGGTGAATTTGACTGGGGCGAGCCCGCAGGGAAGGAGCTGGTATGACAGATCTGTGCCAGGGTGACATCATCCGGGTATCCGGCTTTTCAAACTGCTTTCTGGTCATCAGCAAAAACGCCTTCATCCGGTCCACCGGCGTCTTTCATGTCTGCGTCATTGCGCAGAACAGTCCGGCGGGTCCGCTGCATATCCCACTTCGCGGCGCGCAGGGCACGGAAGGCGTCGTTTTCTGCGAGCAGTTAAAGCTGCTGGATCCGGATGCCCGCGCCTGCAGCAGGATTGACCGCATTTCCTATTATGATATGATGAATATCTCTGATGCGATTCAGGGAATCTTTGAATATGAGTGACTGCCCTATGAATAAAAAAGTATTTCACACTCTTGAACTGGATAAGGTTTTAAACCAGCTGACGGAGCAGGCCCGCACCACCCGGGGCCAGGAACTCTGCCGCCGTCTTACGCCCCTTGTAGATCTTGCTGAAATCGAACGTCTGCAGCAGGAAACCGAGGACGCCCTTTCCCGGATTTTTGCCCACGGCCTGCCCAACCTGTCGGACGTATCCGACGTGCGCATCTACGAAAAACGCCTGGGCATCGGAAGTGCCCTTTCTTCCCGGGAGCTGCTGTCCGTGGGATCGCTCTTAGAGGTCGCGCGGCGGCTGGATTCCTACGGCGAACAGTGCCGGGGGAAGGACGGCGGCCGGTCCGCGATGCCGGTGACGGCCGCATCGGCTGGCGTATCCGCGGATGCGCCCGGTTCCGACACGGCGGATGACGCATCGGTCCCCGCCGGCGACAGCTTAGAGCCCCTCTTCGCCTCCATCTCCCCGCTGACATCCTTAGCGCGCGAGATTAACCGCTGCATCATCGCCGAGGACGAATACGCCGACGACGCCACGCCCGGCCTGCTTTCCGTGCGCCGGCAGATGGTGACCGTCAGCGAGAAGATCCGCTCCTACATGAACAGCATGCTGACGAATCCGAACGTGCGCGATTACCTGCAGGATTCCGTCATCACCACCCGCGGCGGCCGCTACGTCGTGCCGGTGCGCGCGGAGCACAAGGGCCAGGTGCCCGGCATGGTGCACGACCAGTCTTCATCCGGCGCGACGCTGTTCATCGAGCCCATGGCCGTCGTGACGATGAACAACCAGCTACGCGAGCTGGAGCTGCAGGAAAAGCAGGAAATCGAAAAGCTCCTGGCAGCGCTTTCCGCGGAGGTCTACGAGCACGCCGCGGAGCTGTCCGCCGACTATACCGCCATCGTTTCCCTGGACTTCATTTTTGCCCGCGGCCAGCTGGCCCGGCTGCAGAACGCCACCCGTCCGCGCTGGAACGACCGGGGCGTCATCCGCCTGCGCGGCGCGCGCCATCCGCTGCTGGACAAGCATAAAGTGGTGCCCATCGACCTCGTTTTAGGCGACGAATACCAGCTGCTGATCGTCACCGGCCCGAACACCGGCGGTAAGACGGTCAGCTTAAAGACCTGCGGCCTGCTGACGCTGATGGGCCAGTGCGGCCTGCACATCCCGGCCTTGGACCGCAGCGAGCTGTCCGTTTTCCACAACGTCTACGCCGATATCGGCGACGAGCAGAGCATCGAGCAGTCCCTGTCTACGTTCTCGTCCCACATGACCAACATCGTGCGCATCTTAGACGGGGTGCGCGACTGCCGCCTCGCCGGCCACCGGACCCTGTGCCTGTTTGACGAGCTCTGCGCCGGCACGGATCCGACGGAAGGCGCGGTGCTGGCAATCTCGCTCTTAGAGCGCCTGCACGGCGACGGCGTCTGCACGATGGCCACCACCCACTACAGCGAGTTGAAGGTCTACGCGCTGACCACGCCCGGTGTCGAAAACGCCTGCTGCGAGTTCTCTTTAGAGACCCTGGCGCCCACCTACCGGCTTCTGATCGGCATCCCCGGAAAGAGCAACGCCTTCGCGATCTCTGCCCGCCTGGGTCTGCCGAAGGAAATCATCGACGACGCCCGCGGGCGCGTGGATGAAGGCGACGCGGCCCTGGAAGACGTCCTGGCCGACCTGACCCAGAAGCACGTCGCGGCGGACGCGGCCTTAGCCGAGAGCGAGCAGAAACTGAAGGAGGCCCGCTCCAAGGAGCAGACCTTGACCGCCCAGCAGACCAAGCTGGACGAGCAGCGCGCCCGCATCCTCGAAGAGGCCCACTTGGAGGCCGCCCGCATCCTCGCCGAGGCCAAGGACGTCGCGGACGAAACCATCCGCAATTTCCGCAAGTACGGCGCCGGCGCGGACATGTCCAAAATGGAACAGGACCGCCAGAAACTCGGCCAGAAGCTGTCCGACGCCCGCGGAAAAACCCACCAGAAGCAGAGCTTCGCCAGCCAGATCGCGCCCTCCGCTAAGCCGGAAGAGCTGCACATCGGCGACAAAGTGCGCATCCTCTCCATGAACACCAACGGCATCGTGCACACCCTGCCCGACAAAAACGGCATCCTGGAGGTGCAGATGGGCATCCTGCGCAGCCGCGTCTCCGCCAAAGACGTCGTTTTAGCCCAGGACAACGATACCGTCTCCTTAGACGGCAAAGCCATCGCCGGCACCGGAAAACGCAATATCTACGCTGCCTCCCGCAAAGGCGAAGTGGAGACAAAAACCCTCAACAAGAGCGCTTCCATCTCCACCGAAATCCAGCTGCTGGGCATGACCTCCGACGAGGCCCTCTTCGTGCTGGGCAAATACTTAGACGACGCCTACCTCTCCCACCTGCCCTCCGTGCGCATCGTCCACGGCAAAGGCAACGGCATCCTGCGCAAAGCCGTGCACGCATACCTGCGCAAACAGCCCCATGTGGCGAAGTTTGACCTCGCGGCCTACGGCGAAGGCGACTCCGGCGTGACAGTGGTGACGTTTAAATAAGAGCAAACCTGATCTTTCCTGCGGGCAGAATGCCCGCGGGGAAGCTTTGAAATGGCGGAGCACGGCTTACCTGGCCGGCGGCCGCCATTCCGCGCACTTCCGCTCCTCTCTCAACGCCTGACAATTCTGTCAATCTGAAAACAATCCAGCAAGATTGATCTCCTCCCTCATGATAGGATAACCCTAAGAACCGCGGCTGACATGCCGCGCATCAGCGGTTAGAGAGGAGATCTTTGACATGGAAAAACTGCATCTTTCAGGTACATCTTTTGTCACCGACGGCGGCCGCGAGGTCATCCTGCACGGCGTGAACGTCCTTGCCCGCGAGCGGACCAACAATCATTTCTATGCGGACTTTGAAAAGGCTTTCCCCTGGTTTCGCCACATGGGCTTCAACCTGCTGCGCTTCGGCATCTTCTGGGACGCCGCGGAGCCGCAGCCGGGCGTGATTGATTTTGATTATCTGAACAAGGTGAAGGACATCGTCCGTCTGGCCGAAGAAAATGACATCTATGTGATGATCGACATGCACCAGGACCTGTTCGCGCAGAAATTCATCGACGGCGCGCCGGACTGGGCGTGCCTGGACGAGGGTCTGCCACATCCGGACGACTGCAATCTCTGGTACGAAGCATATTTAAAAAGCGAGGCCATCATACGCGCCGCGGACAATTTCTGGGCCAACAAGCCCGCCGAAGACGGCGTCGGCCTGCTCGATCATTATGAAGCGATGTGGGAGGCGATCGCCGGCGTCTTCGCGGACTGCCCGAACGTGATCGGCCTGGAGCCGATGAACGAGCCTTTCATGGGCAGTCTGGCCCGGGAAGCCTTCGGCGCCGCCACCATGACGATGATGCAGAAGAATCCGCAGTTTGATCTTGCCCGTCCCGACCTCGTCACCCCGGAGGAGAACGTGGCGTTTATGCAGATCGTCACCGATCACCTGATGGACTTTGACCGGACTACGCTGATGGACTTCTACCGCCGGATCCAGCGGGCCATTCAGAAGACCAGCAGTCTGCCCATCATCACCGGCGGAAACATCTACTGCAGCACCGACGTGACCACCGGCATTGAGCGGCTGGACGGCATCGGGCAGATCTACGCGCCGCACGGATACGATTCCGTCGTGGATTCCGACCGCTACGACGCCTACAGCACCGACAACGTCGCCCGCGTTTTCGCCGGAAAGCGCGCGAGCCAGGAACGCCTGGGGCTTCCGACCATCGCCGGCGAATGGGGTGCCTTCCCGTCCCGAGAATTTACAAACGACCTGATCCGCTTCATGAACCGGATTCTGGAGCAGTATCTGTGGGGATCGGCCTACTGCGAATACCGGCCGGGGATGGAGACGGACGCGAACTTCACCGCGCTCCGCCGCGCGTATCCGGTGAAAACCGGCGGAAAGCTGCTGGCGTATCGGGATCATGCGAATGAGGCGGATGACCGGACCGCGAATGAATGGCGCTTTGAAATGACGCTCGACGCCAAGGCCGGTCTGCCGACGGAAATCTTCCTGCCCTTTGCGCCGGAAGAAATCTCCTGCAGCGCGCCTTGCAAAACAGACGTGAAGGATCGTGAAACGAACGGCGCGGCCTGCGTGGTTACGCCGGAGAAAGACGGAGCGCTGGAAATCCGCATCCGGTGACAAAAGTGACAGGCACTTTTGTCACCGCAAACAGTTTCTAAACGAAGCATAGAGTGCTTCGTCAAGCATTCTCTGCTATACTTTGGTCAAAGGCAGACCTCGGCTTTTCGGAATCGATCGGATTCCGAACGGCTGAACACCTTTGACCTTCTTTTTTTAGCGAGGATTTTTATATGCGATCACCGAAAGAACTGGGCCATGCCATTTCCAGCCGCCGGCATGAACTGGGCTTCACCCAAAAGGATCTGGCCGAAAAACTGCAAGTAACGGATAAAGCCATTTCCCGATGGGAACGGGGACTGGGCTATCCGGATTTTCAGCTTGTGGAAAAGTTAAGTTCAGCGTTAGGCCTCCCCCTCGATCTGCTGCTGACGGGCGTCAATGCCGACGAAAACATTTCAGCTACAGCCTCCGAGGCAAATGACATAGCCCCCATAACAGACGCCCGCCGCCCCTCACTTTCCGGAGATCTGGCCGCCCGCCTTCAGGCGATTTCGGACGAGTATGCCACCGCGCGCGCTTTGGATCAGCAGAAGCGCACCCGCAACAAACGAATTGGCCTCGTCATTTTCACCTTCCTCTTTTGCTGTGCTTTGCTGTATTTCATCCCCTGGCGGACAGGCATCCGACAAACTCTCCAGGGCACGTTTTCAACCGGCCAGGACCTGTCGGAGCAGGTGCATGTGGAAATCAATGGCGCCCTGAAGCAATATCTGTTTCACGGAGACTATTTTCAGGGAGAGATCACGGTTTCTGCCGACAAAGACGGCGAAATCATTTTTCAGCGGACCGTCGTCGGACGCAGGACTGCGATCGGGATGGAAATGACCGGGCACATGATGCAGATTGAGGACAACTATCTGCTGGATGGAATGGTCTATCTTCCGGACAGGAATAAATCTGTTGCTTTAACAGTCTGGTTTTCGGATGATTTTTCGAAGACGATGCTGTACGGAGATGCTGTCGCAGACAGCGAAGTTGTTGCTGCGGCCGATCCGGATGTTGATCTTATGAAAGTTCGTGATCGCTTCATGAAGTATCGGCATTGAACTGCATCAAGCATTTCCGGCCGCTTCCGCGTGCATGAATGCACGCCGCAAGGCGGGCATATGCACGCACTCGCTTCACTTCCCGGCCATGTGCAATTTCTATAGTTTCCGCGTGCATGAATGCACGCCGGCATGCGGGCATATGCACGCACTTGCTTTCTTTTCCGGCGTTGTGCAATTTCGTCAGTTTCCGCGTGCATGAATGCACGCCGGCATGCGGGCATATGCACGCACTTGCTTCACTTCCCGGCCATGTGCAATTTCTATAGATTCCGCGTGCATGAATGCACGCCCTTGCTTTCCATCGGCGTCGCATCGCCCCAAAAAAAGAAGCGGATCGGCGAATCCGATCCGCTTCTTTATTATGAATGATTCTCTTATACCAGCTCGAGCACCACTTCCATCGCGCCGTCACCCTTGCGGGGTCCGATCTTGATGATGCGGGTGTAGCCGCCCTGGCGGTCGGCGTACTTCGGTGCGATCTCGTCGAAGAGTTTCGCTACCATGTCGATCTTCTTCGTCTCGCGCTTCTTCGCACCGGTCTCAACCACCGGATACAGAACCTTCAGCATCTGACGACGAGCGTGCAGACGGGAGGGCTGATCC
>JAZQBE010000020.1:0-5277 GCA_045545575.1 Shuttleworthella sp. | reverse complement strand
AGCATTTGCGACAGCAGCCCCTTTGCCTTTAGGGTCAGTTCCTTGTTGCGCAGATGATGGTTGGACATTACGGTATAGCCGCTGTTCTTTTCCACACGAAAAACTGCCATAGGGTGTTCACCTCCTTATGCTTGGTTTTGGGCATGAAAAAAGCCGCAGACATTCTTAAACGAAAATCTGCGGCGTCCTGGCATACGAAAAGAGATGCTCCTTGATGGAAACATCCCTTTTCGCTCGGTCATTCAGTTTTCACAGACAACCTGTTTGCCCTCTGCCCTTAAAAGCGTTGATTTTACTTGGTTTTCTCTTGTTTTCTTATTTCAGAGGGCAGGAAAACCTCCGGTTTTAAGATGAATGCCGCCCGGCCGCGCGGCTGTCGTCCAGCAGAAACTCCGCGAGCACCGGCGTGCTGACGTCCAGTCCCCGGCTCGTCAGCCGCACACTGCCGTCCGTCTCTTCCATCAGGCCCTGCTCTGCCAGCCGGCGGATCACCGGTCCGTACACACTCTCCATGGATTTGCCGAAGATGCTTCGGAACCGCACCCGGCTGACCCCGGCCGTCTGCCGAAGTCCGAGGAACATGAATTCCTCCATGCATTCCCGCGCGGTCAGCACCTGCTGTTCCGCCGACGTCAGCGGTCTTCGGTTGCGCCGCGTTCCGGCGGGATCAAGCCGCTCGGCCGCCCGCAGATACGCCTCGAGGGACGTGCGGTTTTTCCGGCGGATGCAGGGCGCCATGCTGCGGAAGCCCATCCGCGGCGTCTTCCACTGATACTCCAGAAGCGACGCGGCACCCGGCCCCACGCCGATGTAGGGCGTCCGCTCCCAGTAACCGACGTTGTGGCGGCAGGCAAATCCCGGCCGGGCGTAATTGGAGATCTCGTAGCGCTCGTACCCGGCCGCCTCAAGCTGGTCGCGCGCCGCGGCGTAAAGCGCGTATTCCGTATCCTCATCCGGCAGCGGCGGAAAGCGAAGCAGCCGGGCCGGTTTTTCGGCGTCCCCCGGCGGCCGGCCGGGCACCCGCACCCGCTCTCCCGCCAGGACGCGGGCCAGAGGCGTTTTCTCCTCCACCTGCAGCGCGTAGGCCGAAACGTGTTCCGGATGCAGCCAGATCACTTCCTTTAAGGTATGGGACAGCCGCTTGACGGTCTGGCCGGGCAGCCCCGTCATGACGTCGATATTGATATTGGAGAAGCCGGCCTTCCTCGCCAGTTCGTAGGACTGCAGAAAACCGTGGAAATCATGGATGCGGCCGAGCATCCGCAGCTCGCCGTCATTCGCGGACTGCAGACCGAAGGACAGCCGGCTGACCCCGCAGCTGCGGTAGACCTCCAGGGATTCGGCCGTGACCGTTCCCGGATTCGCCTCCAGCGTAATCTCCGCGTCCGGCGCCAGCGCAAAGGCGGCGCGGATCTCTTCGGTCAGCGCGGCAAACAGATCCGGTTCCAGAATGCTCGGCGTCCCGCCGCCGAAGAACACCGTGTCCAGCACGGTGTCCGGATATGCGGCGCCGTACCAGCGGATCTCGGCGCAGAGCGCGCGCACAAAGCGTCTGCGGACCGCCTCGTCCGACGGCGCGGACAGGAAATCGCAGTAATAGCACTTCTGTGCACAGAAAGGGATATGTACATATAATTCCATCGCATCCCCTCCGTTTTCGCCGTAAGCCGCCGGCTACTTCTCGTCCAGTTTCAGCACGCTCATGAACGCCTCCTGCGGAATCTCCACATTTCCCACCTGGCGCATGCGCTTCTTGCCTTCCTTCTGCTTTTCCAGCAGCTTCTTCTTTCGCGTAATGTCACCGCCGTAGCACTTCGCCAGCACGTCCTTGCGCATGGCCTTCACTGTTTCGCGGGCGATGACCTTGCTGCCGACGGCCGCCTGGATCGGAATCTCAAACAGATGCCGCGGGATTTCGTCCTTTAAACGCTCGCACATCCGGCGTCCGCGCTCGTAAGCTGTCCCGGAGAACACGATAAAAGAAAGCGCGTCCACCGGCTCGCGGTTGATCAGGATGTCCAGCTTCACCAGCTCGGAACGCACATAGCCCTTCAGCGTGTAGTCAAAGGACGCGTAGCCGCGGGAACGCGACTTCAAGGCGTCAAAGAAATCGTAGATAATCTCATTCAACGGCAGCACGTATTTCAACAGGGCGCGGGTCTGGTCGATGTATTCCATGCTGATGTATTCGCCGCGGCGCTCCTGGCACAGGTCCATGATGGAGCCGATGTAATCGCTGGTGACCATGATCTCGGCGTCGACCACCGGCTCTTCCATGTAATCGATCTCCGCCGGATCCGGCAGGTTGGACGGGTTTGTCAGCTCGATCATGGTGCCGTCCGTTTTGTGTACGCGGTACACGACGCCGGGCGCCGTCGTTACCAGATCCAGGTCGTATTCGCGCTCTAAGCGCTCCTGGATGATCTCCAGATGCAGCAGGCCTAAGAAACCGCAGCGGAACCCGAAGCCTAAAGCGACCGACGTTTCCGGCTCATACTGCAGCGAAGCGTCGTTCAACTGCAGCTTTTCCAGGGCGTCCCGCAGATCCGGGTACTTCTTGGTGTCCGCCGGATACATGCCGCAGTACACCATGGGCTGCACCTTTTTATAGCCGGGCAGCGGTTCGGCCGCCGGGCGTTTGCTGTTGGTCACCGTGTCGCCGACGCGGGTGTCGGACACGTTTTTGATGCTCGCGGTAAAATAGCCGACCATGCCGGCTTCCAGCTCGCCGCAGGCGATGAACCGGCCGGCGCCGAAATAGCCGACCTCCACCACCTCGGCCGTCGCGCCGGTGGCCATCATGCGGATCTCGTCCCCCGGGCGGATGCGGCCGTCGCGGATGCGGCAGAACACGATGACGCCGCGGTAGGAATCGTAAATCGAGTCAAAGATCAGCGCCTTTAAGGGGGCCTCCGGATCTCCCTCCGGCGGCGGCAGCTGGCGGACGATCATCTCCAGCACGTCGTGGATGTTCTGGCCGGTCTTCGCGGAGATGCGCGGCGCCTCGGAGGCGTCGAGGCCGATGACGTCCTCGATTTCGGCGGCGACGCGGTCCGGGTCGGCGCTGGGCAGGTCGATCTTGTTGATGACGGGCAGCACCTCCAGATCGTGGTCTAAGGCCAGATAAACGTTGGCCAGCGTCTGCGCTTCCACGCCCTGGGCGGCGTCCACCACGAGCACGGCGCCGTCACAGGCCGCCAGACTGCGGGAGACTTCGTAATTGAAGTCCACGTGGCCCGGGGTGTCGATCAGGTTTAAGATATACTCTTCCCCGTCGTCGGCGCGGTAGATGATGCGCACGGCCTGGGATTTGATCGTAATGCCGCGCTCCCGCTCGAGGTCCATGTTGTCTAAGACCTGCGACTGCATTTCGCGCGCAGTCAGCGTACCGGTCTGCTCGAGCAGGCGGTCGGCGAGGGTCGACTTGCCGTGGTCGATATGGGCAATGATACAGAAGTTTCGAATTTTAGAGGCGTCCATGCGTCTTCCTGTTCTATCGGATCGGGTTCAATGCGGAACAGAGTTATTGTAACAAAAAAGGAGCCTCTCTTCCACCCGGGAAAAGAGGCTTCTTGGCTAAACCGGCGGATCGTTGTTACGCGATACCGTTCACCGCCTTGGTCAGGCGGGAAACCTTGCGGGAAGCGGTGTTCTTGTGATACACACCCTTCGACGCCGCTTTGTTGATCTCGGAGATCGCCTCAAGCAGGGCAGCCTTTGCCGCCTCGGCATCCTTTGCTTCCACAGCCGCGTCTACCTTCTTCACGTAGGTCTTCACACGGGACTTGATGGCCTTGTTGCGCTCGGTACGATTCTCTGCAACCAGAACACGCTTTTTCGCTGATTTGATGTTTGCCAAATCTCTACCTCCACTGATTCTTTATCTGTAGATTCATGCTTAAAAGTCTGCTGCCACAGTCTTGGGTGACGAAGAGGGCAACGGTCGACATCTTGGTTGTCACCGCAGACGCAACGGGGTTCCGGTCAGCTGCCGCGTTGCCGCCGGCATTGCCGTCTGCGCAGACTTATGTATTGTATCTTCTGCGTGCGGCCTTGTCAAGCAGGAGTTTTCCGGCTTCCCTCGAGCAGCAGTGTCTCCACCGCGATCTGCGCGTCGAGGCGTCCGCTCTTCGAGCGGGCGTCGTCTTCGGCCGCCTGCTCCACCAGCTGTCCGAGACGCTCCTGCGAATACGCCGAAGCCAGCCGGGCCGTCTTCGCGACGGCAAAATCGCGCATGCCCAGCTGTTTTGCGATCTCCGCGTCCCGCACGCGTTCCGCGCGAAGTTTCCGCACGCCGTACATCTGCAGGAACTGCCGACCGATCAGGGAAAGAATCCGCTGGGGCGCTTCCTTCTGCAGCAGCAGTTCCTCATAGAGAAACAGCATGCGGTCCTTGTCGCCCCGGGCCATCGCCTCCAGCATTTCAAAGACCCGGTCCTCCAGCCGGCGGGAACAGACCGCCTCCACGTCCGCGGGTGTGATTTCCTTTGAATCCATGGTATAGGCCAGCAGCTTGTCCAGCTCGTTTTTCATCCGGGACATGTCCGCACCGGTCCGCTCGTAAAACATCGGCCAGGCTTCCCGTTTCATGGACCAGCCGTTCTCCTTCAGCATGCCGCCGACCCAGCGCACCAGCTCCGGCTCCTGGGGCATGACGCATTCCGCGATGTGCCCGGTCTTCGCCATCGCCTTGTAGCTTTTGACGCGCCGGTCCGCGGTGCGCTCGTTAAAGATCAGCACCGTCGTTTCGGGGATGGCCCCAAGATACGCCGCGATCTCGTCACAGGCTTTGGCAAACCAGCCGCTGTCGGAAACAAGCACCACCCGGTAATCGGCAAAGAACGGCAGCGTCTCGCAGGCGTCGATCACCGCCGCCGGCTCCGTCTTCTGCCCCTCGAAAGAAAGGAAGTTCATCGATCCGGCTTCCGCGCCGAGGGCAGACAGCAGCATCCTCTGCGCCTCAAGGCGCAGATAGCTTTCGTCCCCGCAGATCAGATAGGCGCGGTGAAAGGTATGCTCTTTACAATTGTTTCGGATTTCCTGCATGGTGATTCATCCATCCTGCTTTGCGTGCCGAACGACGCTGTTTCCTTCTCATTATACGATTTGTGCCTCAATCGTCAAATCCATCCTTCCGATACGTTTGGATCACCGTCCGGCCGCGCACGCTTTTTGCGGTGATCTGTCCGCATTCTGCCGTGACGAAGATCGACGCGCCGGACCGGCGCATGCGTTCCTCGGCGTCCTTCCCGGGATGTCCGTAGGGATTGCCGGCTC
>JAZQBE010000019.1:0-13069 GCA_045545575.1 Shuttleworthella sp. | reverse complement strand
AAGGAAGTATAACATTCATATCGAAGAGGATTACTACGACCTTCAGAAAGTGGAACGCGGGCCTGACCCCCGTTCCGGTTTTTGAAAAAGTGGAACGGGGGTCAGGCACGCGTTCCGCTTTTCGGAACAAAGCGGTCCTTGCCTTTGATATTAAAGGGTGTTACGATTACAACGTAAGTTTGCAAAGCGTTTTGTGTCTTACATTCTCCATTTGAATACGGAAACGGATGAGCGGGCATCGTGCAGATCGATTCGGCCCAATCTGTTCCGAAACGACTTGAAATGAGGTGGGATGAATGTCAAAGACAGGAAACAAGAAGCGCAGAGTGAACCGGAAATACAAGGATCGCCTGTTTCGGCTGATCTTTCGGGATCCCGAGTCCCGGCTGGCACTGTACAATGCGGTGAATCACACGGCCTACACGAATGTAGAGGATTTGCAGATCGAGGAGCTCTCGGATGCAATCTACATGAAGATGTACAACGATTTATCCTTCGTGTTCCAGTTCCAGCTGAACATTTACGAACATCAGTCCACGCCGAATCCGAACATGCCGCTCCGCAGTCTGTACTATGTCGCGGATCTGCTGCAGCGCGTGGTGGACGACGCCGAGATATACCGCAGCCGCCGTGTGCCGATTCCGGAACCGCGGTTCATCGTGTTCTACAACGGCACGACGGAGCTTCCGGAGCAGGAGGAATACCGTCTTTCGGAGATGTTTGAAAAGCCGTCCGCGGATCCGCAGATCGAGCTGCGGGTGCGGCTGATTAACATCAACCCGGGCTGCAATCCGCAGATCGTCAATGCCTGCGAGCAGCTGCAGGGGTACGCGAAGCTCACCGAATACATCCGGTATTACAGGATGCGGGCGAAGACGATCGAGGAAGCCGTGGATCAGGCGATGGATCGGTGTATCAAGGAAAAGATCCTGACGGAACTGTTCCAAAAGTACAGATCGGAGGTGCGCAAGATGGTTCTATATGAGTACGACGAAGAGCGCGTGCTGCAGGTGCTGAAGGAAGACGCAAGGGAAGACGGGTTTATTGAAGGAAGGGAAGAAGGATTCAGTGTAGGCCGCGCAGAGGGGCTGGAGGAAGGCCGCGCAGAGGGGCTGGAGGAAGGCCGGGAAGAAGGCCGTCTTTCCTCTGTTCGCAGTCTGATGCAATCGATGCAGTGGTCAGCGGATCAGGCGATGGATGCCCTGCAGATTCCGGCGGAAGACAGAACAAAGCTGGCTGAGAAACTGAAGTAATAGAAGCAGAACACGGAACGGGGGGCAGGCACACGTACCGTTTTTGCAAAGCGCCGGAGGTCTGTAAGGGCACAGCCCAGGGAGGTGCCAATGATCAAGCCCATCGTCAGAAAGGATACACCCTGCGAAACGGAGGAGGGCTGCCTTTCGCTGGACGGCGTCCGGAAAACGACCCGGTATCGGAATATCGAGGTCGAATATCTGGACAGCAGCTGGAAGAAGCATCGGCAGCGGTATTCCGGGTGGACGGCGCAGATCATTCAGCATGAAGTGGACCACCTGGACGGGATCATCATATAGGGACCAGGCGGGTCTGAATGCGGGTAAAGCAGACAGAGCCGGCGGAACGGGAATCAGAATCGGGAAATGAATCAATATGAAGATCGGTATTCTTTCGGACACGCATAATCTGCTTCGCCCCGAGGTGCTCGCGCAGCTTTCCGACTGCGACGCGATTCTGCACGCCGGCGATTTCAGCAGCCCAAAGATTTACGAAGAGCTGCAGAAACGGGCGCCGGTCTATGCCGTGCGCGGAAACGCCGATCGGGACTGGGAGCACGAGCTTCCGCTGACGCAGGACATCGTGCTTGGGGGTCTGCGGATCCGGATGGCGCATAAAAAGAAGGACCTTCCGAACGGGGATTTTCTGAGCGGGGATCTTTCGAGTGGGGATTTTTTGAGCGGACCCGCGGCGGCGGATCTGGTCATCTGCGGACATACGCACAGATATGAGGACCGCGAAGCCGGCGGCGTGCGGTTCTTAAATCCGGGAAGCTGCGGCCCGCGGAGATTCGATCAGCCGGTGACTATGGCCGTGCTGACTGTTTTCGAAGGCGAGAATCCGGCGCGGCGATCAGGCCGGCGGACGCCGGATGGCGTGTCCTATGTGACGGCGGCGTGCGTTGCGTATTCCATCGAACGGATTGATTTGGGCCCAACCATGCCATCCACGCAGGCGGATGCGGAAAGCAGGTTAGATGTTAAAAGCGGGTTAGATGCGAAAAGCGCGTTAGATGTTAAAAGTGCATTAGATGTTAAAAGCGAGCTGGCGGCAATCAGGGATCCGATGAAGCTGATAGCGAAAGTGATGAAAGACACTCAAAAAGGGCAAAGCAGTGAGCGGATCGCGGCGCGCTGCAAAATCTCCACGGCTCTTGCGGAGGAATTGTGCCGGATGTATCTGACACATCCCGGGGTAACCGCGGAGGAAATCCTGGAAAAAGTGGAACGCGTGCCTGACCCCTGTTCCGGTTTTGGAAAAAGTGGAACGCGTGCCTGACCCCTGTTCCGGTTCCACCGTCTATTGAATGAGGTTGAAAAAGGGGACGCCCGCACGGCGGTCCCCTTTCCCGTTTATCCTCGCCGGCTTGTTAACTGCGCGGTGATTTCTGCCATTTTCTTTCGTGTAATCGGGTAAAACAGTGCAAAGATAATGAAGGTGACCGCATAGAAGATGACCGGCAGAAGGATGTTGAGGAAGATAATCCCGTTGACCACGGCCGGTGCCTGTACGGCCGCCGCCTTTTCAAATCCATACAGTGCCAAAACGTAACCCGGAAGCGCCCCGCCTACGCCGGATGCGCATTTGACGGCAAAACTTGAAACCGAAGCACTGGCGCCTTCCGCCCGCTGGTTTGTGACATATTCAATGTAATCCACATTATCGGCGTTGATGCCGATTCGCGAGGGCATGATAAATCCGATGCCGATTCCGCCAATCGCGCTGGAGATCATCATAATGGTCAGATTCATGACGTCAATATAGCGAATGAGCGGCGATACGGCGACAATAGCCATGCCGATTAAAGCGATGTTCTTTCTTCCCAGTTTGTTGGTGAGAATCCCGGAGATCAGTATGCCGGGGATTAAACCAACCATGGACATGCCGGATACGCCGGCTAAAGCATCCAGGTTATTTGTTACATACGTAAAGAAATAGGCATTGCTGGTTGCGACTAGCGTGCTTCCGATATTGTATAAGAGGTTGTACAGGAAAAACACCAGCACCGGCTGCAATTTCAGGATATTCAGCAGCTCTCTGACAGTGTATTTCTGGTCGCTCTGAGGAAGCACTCTTTCCCGCACGCCAAAGGTGCCCAAAACGGGGCCGATCAGAACCATGAGCAGCACAATCCCGATCAGGGTATAATAACCGTTGATTTCATTTACGTTTCCGATGATCAGCGGCGCGGCGATGGAGATGGCAATGGCGCCGACCATCTGGACAGCACCGGCAATGGTGCTTAGGGAAGTGCGTTCCTTCTGGTCGGATGTCATGACCGGCAGAAGGCTTCCGGTGGCGATGTCCATAATATCAAAGGTAAATCCCAGAAGAAGATAGGTTAGATATACGACCACCATTTTGCCGGCCGGAATCCAGGCGGGACCAAACCACAGAAGCAGATAATTGATGCCGCAGATGATGGATCCGAATATTAAGGCCGGACGCACCCGCCCCATTTTCGTCCGGGGCAGACGGTCCACAGCGATTCCCATCAAAGGATCACTGATTCCGTCGCAGATTCGTGCGATTAAAAACAAAGTAGCAACCTTTGCGGGATCCAGACCGACCACGTTCGTATAGAAAATCATCAGGAACGAGCTGATTACGGTCATCAGCGGGATACCGCCCAGAATGATCATGGCATAGGATATTTTTTCGCCGATTCTGATTTTTTCACCCGGTTTGCGATTTGTGTTTTCATTGATATTATGCTGTTTCATCCTGTTCTCCTTTTTCCTCTTTGATGAGACTGCATGTATACGTCCATTTTCCGCTTCCCACAGCATGGCTGGTTCCATCCGGCAGGATGATTTCCGCGGTTGTGTTCGCCGGGATTTCCACATCCATATCAAACTGATGAGCGTGCGCTGACCAGGAAACACGGATTGGACCGTACACACTTTCATAACATCCGTCTGCCGCCGTGATCCGTGTGTCCGGCAGGGGTTCGATGACGATGTGTTTCCAGCCGGTGCTGCCGTTTCGAAGGCCCAGAATGTTGCGGTACATCCATTCGCCTACGCATCCGAAGGCATAATGATTATAAGAAAACGTTCCGGTTTTTCCCTTTGGCGAAATGGCTGTCCAGGCTTCCCATATGGTCGTGCCGCCCATTTTTACTTCGTACAGCCATGACGGGCACCGATCCTGAAACAGAAGGTCATACGCATCTTTTGCGTACCCGTTTTCGCTGAGCACGGTCAGAATATACTGAATGGAAAGGAATCCGCAGTCCAGACAGCCATGATTCTTTTTAATCAGTTCTCTCAGCCGGCCGACGCAGGTCTGCTTCCATTTTTCCGGTACAAGATGCATTCCCAGAGCAAGGACATACGAGCTTTGCCAGTCCGGAATCATCCGTCCGTCCGGTCCGAAGAAGCGGTGTTCAAAGGCTTCCCTGATTTTTTCGGATACGGATCGGTATAAAACCGCATCTTCTTCATAGCCGAGGATTTCCGCCGCTTCTGCCAGAAGCTGGGCGGAGTAAAACATGTACGCGGTTGCCGCCAGCGGACGGGTTGGCATGACGCCAAACATCGCCAGGGTGCCCATCTTTTTGCTGATGCTGGGGATCAGGTGATCGCCCCAGTGAAAATCCGTATCCCAGATATAGGATTCGTACATGTCCTCCGCCGGTTCGGGCTTATACTTTTTCGGCCGTCCTTCCCGTGCGCGGCGAAGCTCGTATTCACACCACCGCTTCATGCTTTCATACTGTTTTTCCAGAACCTTTTTGTTGCCGTACATCCGGTACAGACCCATGGGAAGGATGACGCCGGCATCTCCCCATCCGCTGGACGAATCGGACTGGAACTGGGTATTCATCAGCCTTTTGTAATCCTGGGTATAGGGAATCACATGGGGGATCTGGCCATCCGGCAGCTGTTCCAGCGAGACGTCCTCAAGCCATCGGGACAGGAACACATTCACGTCCCGGTTATATACGGCTGTATTCAGAAATACCTGGATATCTCCGGTCCAGCCGGCTCGTTCCCGCTGGGGGCAGTCGGTAGGGATGGAAATCATATTGGCGGTCTGGCTGCGTTCAATGTTTTCTGAAGCTGATTGATCAGGCTGTTCGATGTCTGAAAGGTGCCGCATCCGTCGGTAACAGAGGTGATTTCTACCCCTTCAAAGGAAACCTTTGCGTCAGAGGGCAGTCCGGTAACCCGTACGTATCGGAATCCGTGAAAGGTAAACCGGGGTTCAAAGACATCATCCTGTCCCTTGCAGACATATACGTCGATCTGATCCTTATTCCGCCCCATGATGTTTTTGAGGAAGTTGCCCTTGCGGCTGAGGACTTCGGAGTGCTCCAGCCCAATCACGGTCCCTTTCGGGGCTTCGACCTTCATTCTTACGAAGCCGGCAATGTTTTCGCCCAGATCCACCACGGTTTCTTTTTTGGGCGTGAACAGGATCTCTTTTGCCGGAAAACACCGCGCAATATGTACGCCGCGGCCTGTCTGGGCCTGCAGAATCCGGTGATCGTACGCTGCACTGCGCACGTCATGCCATTGACTGTCGTTGTAGCCGGCCATATCCCATCCGGGGATTTCGAGGCGGGCGTCGTATTTTTCGCCGATAAACAGATCTGCGTACCGTTCCGGACCGTATCCTGCTTTAAAGGACGAATCGGACGTTACGGTCTGTACGGTTCCGTCTGCAAATCGGATCTCAAGCTGCATAAGCAGTCCGTGTTGGTTTCCGTATTCGCAGGATCCGCCGTTCATGCCATACCGGCCGCACCACCAGCCGTCCGCGATGGTAAAACCGATGGCATTTGCGCCGGGGTGCAGATATCGCGTGACATCATATACCTGGTAACAGGTTTTCCTGTGGTACGGGGTGAACTCCTGTGACCATACGTTGCTGCCCAGCTCTTCTCCGTTGATCCGGCAGGTGTAGATGCCGTGTACCGCGGCATACAGGCGGGCGCTGCAGATACCAGAATCAACGGAAAACTCGCGTCTTAAATACGTACAGGGGTTCAGCCGTTCTTCCGGAGGCGTTTTTTTGAAGGTTCCTAAGGAGGCCTGTGTAATGGTGATGGGTTCTTCTTCTTTGCAGGGTGGAAGATCCGGTTCGATCCAGCAGGCATTCCAGTCTTCGGCGGCCAGTCCCGTTTCAAACCAGCTTTCCGTCTGGGCTTCATTTCCGTGGGAGTCTGCTGCGGACACACTGACCGAATACCGGGTACGGCTGCGGAGAGGAAGGCCTTCGTACACAATGCCGACAGATGCGCTGCTTTCCACGACTCCACTGTCCCAGAAGGTTTTTCCGTTCGAAGAAACCACGATGTGATAGGCGGACTGCAGGGTGTTTCTCTCAGGGGATTCCATTTTCCAGGAAAGAACGGGATTTGCATCGTTCAGTCCCAGAAACTCTTCCTGATAATTGACGCTTAAGTGACAGATTTTCATCGCTGTTACCCCTGTTTCCGGATCTGTGACTGAACATACGCGCACAGTTCCTCGAATGTCTGATCGTAAAGTCTGTACTGCAGGTCCTTTACTTCCTGTGAATACTCCGGATTGTCCTTGATAGAGCCGTTGGAACAGGTTTCCACATATCCGTGAATCGCACCGGGCGTTTCATGGATCTGGGCCCGGGCACCGGCGGAGATCAGCCTTTCGTAAAATGCGCGGCCCGTATATTTTAAGCGGTCATATTCACAGGTGTTGATATATATGGGGGGAAGCGCCCGCAAGGCTTCGTCGGACGCAAGAATCGGACTCGCCAGGGGCTGCTCCGCATCGGAATCCTTGCCAATATATCCCTGACACATCATCTCCAATACAAGATCATCCACGGCCTTTGAACTTCCGGCATTGTCTACCAGGGGCAGATCCTTCAGCACCTTCCGTCTGGTATCAACGACAGGATAGTCCAGAATCATAGCCCTGACAGGCAGCTTCCTCGGCTGTGTCTGAGCGTACAGCACTGTCGTGAGCACAAGATGCGCACCGGCGGAATGACCTTCAAGAATAATGTTGCTGCGGTCAAAGGACAGAGCCGGATCATCGATCATCGCGCACAGGGCGTCATAGAGATCATGGATGGCCGTGGGATGCCGGTAATCCGGAGCATACCGGTAAGACAAAGCGGCGGCATTCACGGAAAGTGTATTTCTGTACCGTTCGCACAGAGCGGCCTGTTTATACACGTTGCCGCCCACATATCCGCCCCCGTAAACCTCGATCAGCAGCGGGGCGTGGTCTGTTTCCGCGGCAAAGTAAAGGGACTCGGCCTCATAGCCGTCCCGCATTTTCCGGACCATCCGAACGCCGGAATGCGGATGTTTGCTGTCGCTTTCATATTCCGCAATGGTACGAAGCTTCACCTGAGACAGGATTTCTTTAAGCATGACTTCAAGCATTTTGTTCCCCCTTTGGAATTCGAAAAAAGTGCGCCGTGCAGCCCGGATTTCTGTAACGGCAGGGTTTAAAGGGGCTGCACGGCGCATGGGTTCGTTTATTTATTCAAAACACCGTTGATGTTGTTGATGTAGGTATCGATGTCGTATTCCATGCAGCCGTCCACATAGGCCTGCCATTCCGCGTCATCCGTCACGTCCATCCGTCCCGCGACGAAAGCGGCAATCGCGACATTCATCTGGTTTCCGCCAACCAGCGTGGCGATCTGATTGTTTTCTTCCGACTGCTCTGCCGTCAGCTGGTTGGTTACCGTGGCAGGAATGTTGCCGGTGGCCGGGTACAGTGTCCACAGGTCCACGGAATGCTGGATGTAGGGCAGGCGTCCTTTGTCCACGTTCTTTGCCAGGGTTCTGCCAATGATGCGGTTGAGATTCAGCGTGTTTTTCAGATCATCGGCCGTTTCGATCGCCGAGTTCTGTACATAGATGGTTTCGCCGTCTTCATTCTCAGTGATTGTGTATGCGGCATCGATGCCGAATTCCTTATACAGCTCTTCCTGTACTTCTTCCTGCTGCTCCTTGGAAAAGCCAAAGGTTTTCAGCAGGCCGCCCTCTACGGAATAGAGATGGTCCAGAGCCGTCAGGAACGCCCCGACATTCTTTCCGTTCATTCGCTCTGTCAGTACGATGGACGTGCCGATGATGTCGGATGTGAAGTAGGTTGTGGGTTCATGATACTTGCAGCTTTCATCGCCGTAGACATCGTTGATGGGCTGGGGCGCACCGAACACGACGATATCCTTTGTCAGCGCATCGTCACCGGCCAGTGCCGTGCCAAGCTGGCTGTTCAAACCGTACCAAAGACCGACCTTTCCGCTGTAAACGCTGGCAGAGTCGATGTTGAAGAACATGTCCGTCGTCCGCTCGTCAAAGGCCTGATCGATCCAGCCGTTCCGGTACCAGGTGCTGCAGCATTCGATCGACGCCCGGAAGGAATCCGTGATGCCGCCGAACACACACTCGCCGTCTTCATTGAGAAATGCGCTGGGTGAGGCGCCGAAGCCGGTGGCGAAATCGCCCATTCCGTTGTAGCCCGGATAGAAAAGGCTCATGCAGTAGCCGTCCGTGATGCCTTCTTCCTTTAAGGCCTTTGCGAAGATCTCAAGCATCCATTCCCAGTCGGAAATGTAATAGGGATCCGGCTTGCCGCAGGGGAAGACCACGTCGTCTTCGTAGTTGCCCTCTGCATCGAATGAAGAAGTAAAGGCCTTGCCGGTCTCGGGGTTGGTGCCGTATTTGACGATCCAGTCGCGGCGGTAGACATGGCCGCCCCACATCTCCGGGTAGGCATCGCGCAGGTCATAGATCTGCAGGAAACGCTTTTCGCCATTGACGTTGTTCATTACATAGTCGGAAATGCCTACCTCTTCACAGAGCGCCAGATAGTTTGGCATGTATTTTTCGACGTCCTCGGTGATGTCCATCGCGATGCCCTGCTCATAAAGGCTTCCGGCGCTGGCGCTGGAAGTGGCGAGGCTCATGATGTCAGGATATTCACCGGTTGCGATCAGCGTATTCACGTTGTCGCGCTCCGAACCCGCCGGGGGCGTAATGAAATCAACGGTGATGTCGTTTTGGGACATCCAGTATTTTACGGCCGGGAAATCTTCGTATTCCTCAAAGTAAACGTTCTGATCGTTTGTGCTGATCAGATACGTGTATTCTTTGGGCAGACCGGCGTAGGGATCATCCTCTGCCGGGGCAGTATCCTCTGCGGTTTCTTCCTCTGCGGAGGTGGCCGCAGAGGTTTCTTCTTTTGCGGTTTCCTTGTCCGCGGCTGCTTCCTGTTCCGTTTCCGCAGCGTTGTTAACGGCCGCGTCCTGTGTCTGGGATCCGCCGCATCCCGTCAGCAGAGCCCCTGCGGTGAACAGACATGCAAGACCTAACGCTGTCATCCGGCTTAATGTGATATGCAGTTTCATATCTTCCTCCTTCTGTGTTTTAAACGTACCTGGCGGCTGCTTGACTTTTTTGTCAGCGCCCGTATATTAATATTATGGACGCTTCAAGCCGCAAAACTATACCGTGGTTTGCAGAAAAATTGCGATATATTGCACAGGAGGGGAGTAAGATGCCGGAGAACAGCAAGTTGTTTTCGCTCTATTATTCTGAATACAAAGACCTGTTCACTCCGGAGGAAGTTGAGATTCTGAGGCGCTCTAAGCCCGCAGAGCTGGAAAAGCTGTACCAGAAGAAAAAAGCGGATATGCAAAACCATGGGGCGCTGTCAAATATTCTGAGCCCGTCCTTCTGTGACTTTGACACCCACGGCAGCGATATCATTTTTTACCGGTTGTTTTCGTCGATCAAAAATGTGAAAAGCCGGCTGTTCTATGCCCAGTCTGTTTCGGTCATGAGGGCTTCTCCTTCGCATTACACCCGAAGGGCAGATCTGGATTCCTATCTTCTGACGTATACGGTCAGCGGACAGGGAAAACTGGATTACGGCGACAGGCATTACACGCTGCGGCCGGGAGACGCTTTTTTGATTGACTGCCGCAATCCGCATTATTACTGTTCAGATTCCCCGGATGGATGGGAATATATGATCGTTCATTTTAACGGTCTGAACATGCCGGAATTCTATTCCATGATCACCCGGGGCGGATCCTGCTGTTTTTCCTTTGCGGAGGACAGCCTGTTCTGCAGGCATCTTCGGGAATTCATGGAATCCTGCCAGGAAATCATCTGCAGCGAATTCACCGTAAATATGTATCTGACCTGTCTGCTGACGGATCTCATCAATGAGGCCCAGTCCGCCTTGCAGACAAAGATGCCTGTCTGGCTGGAGCAGGCCGTATCCTATATGAATCTGCATTTTTCGGACGACGTTACGTTGGATGTTCTTGCAAAGCAGGTCAATGTCTCCAAGTATTACCTGGTCCGGGAATTTAAGCGATTCTTTGGACAGACCGTCAACGACTATCTGCGGTCGGTTCGGATCAATGCGGCGAAGGGCCTGCTGACTTCAACGAACATGCCGATCTCCCTGATCGCGGAGATGGTTGGCTATCAGTCGCAGTATCACTTCATCTCTCTGTTTAAGGCATACGAAGGGATCACCCCGTTGCAGTATCGAAAGCAATGGGCAGCGGGAAATGGAAGTGGAACGGGTGCCTGACCCCCGTTCCGGTTGAAGTGGAAGGGGGGTCAGGCACCCGTTCCGGTTTTCTGAGAGTCAGGTGGTGACGTGGGTATTACGAAAACCGATTTTATGCGCGGCATGCAGTGTCCGAAAATGCTGTGGCTGGACAAGCACAAGCCCGGTCTGAAGGTTATTCCGCCGGAAGTGCAGCAGCGTCTCGATGCCGGGAACGCGTTCGGCGACCGGGCGATGGCCATGTTCGGAGACTACGAGGAAATGACGGTTTACCGTCCGGGGACTTCGATCCCGGACAAAAAGGCCATGGCGGCGAAGACGGCAGAGCATCTTGAAAAGGGCACGGCAGTCATCTGCGAAGCGGCGTTTATCTACTATAACAATTACTGCGCGGTCGACATCCTTCGGAAGACCGATGCGGGCTATGATTTCTATGAGGTGAAGAACGCGCCGGACGTCTGTGAGCAGCACATCCGCGATGCCGGATTCCAGTATTACATCCTGCATCGGTGCAAGGTGAAAGTCGGCAGCATCTTCATCGTCACGCATGGCGGCGACGAGGAGCATCCGTTCGTGATCCACGATGTGACGGCGCAGGCGAAGGGGTATTCGAAATGGGTGAACGATCACATCTGGGATCTGAACCGCATGCAGAAACAGCCTGAGGAAATCGAAACCGCACCGGGAGCACAGTGCAGCGAACCCTATGAGTGCTGGTATTATGGGTATTGTCATGGAAAAAGTGGAACGGGTGCCTGACCCCTGTTCCGGAAAAGTGGAACGGGGGTCAGGCACCCGTTCCGGTTTTGAGGAAACGTAATGTTAGAGAAAGCGTTTGAAACCGTATTAGAAACGAAGCGGCTGATTCTCCGTTCCTGGCAGGAAACGGACGCCGAGGAGTGCTATAAATATGCACAGGATCCCCGCGTGGGTCCGATGGCCGGATGGCCGGTCCATACGAGCGTCGAGAACAGCCGGCAGGTGATCCGGGATGTTCTGATGGTTCCGGAGACCTACGCCATCGTGCTGAAGGAAACCGGACTGCCCGTCGGCAGCATTGGCCTGCATCGGAATGATCTGGCGAAAAAGGAGGACGAAGCGGAGCTGGGCTACTGGATCGGCGTTCCCTATTGGGGGCAGGGCCTTGTGCCGGAGGCGTCGCGGGAACTGCTGCGCCATGCCTTCGAGGATCTGCATCTGGAGCGCGTCTGGTGCGGGTATTACGACGGCAACGAGAAATCAAAGCGCGTGCAGGAGAAACTCGGGTTCCAGTATCAGTGGACGACGGAAGACCAGCCGGTTCCGCTGCTGGGGGAAACGCGTGTCGGTCACGTGAATCTGCTGACGAAGGAAAAGTGGAACGCGTGCCTGACCCCTGTCCCGCCGGTTTCCGGAAAAAGCGGAACGGGTGCCTGACCCCCCGTTCCGGTTTTGCCGTCATGATCAAGGAGCAATAATGTCCAACCCGACACCGATCATATATTATGAAAATACAGTCCCGGCTCTTTTCGTGCGTCGCCTCAACCGTTTTACGGCGGAGGTCGAAATCGACGGCGCATCGAAGATCGTCCACGTGAAGAACACCGGCCGCCTGCGGGAACTGCTGGTTCCGAAAGCCAAAGTGACGCTGCAAAAGACAAAGAATCCGAATCGGAAAACGGCGTATGATCTCATTTCCGTATACAAACCGGGACTGAAGTGGGTGAACATCGACAGCCTTGCGCCGAACGAGCTGGTGAAACAGGCGCTGATGGGTTCGGGTTTTGATCTTGTGAAGCCGGAGTTCACCTACGGGGATTCGCGGTTCGATTTCTACATGGAGCGGAATGGGGAAAAGTACCTGACGGAGGTGAAGGGCTGTACGCTTACGGAGGATCCCCAAAGCGGGATCGGCCTGTTCCCGGACGCGCCGACGGTTCGGGGCGTGAAGCATCTGAACGAACTGGCAGCGGCGGCGAAAGCCGGGTATCACTGTTCCGTTGTATTTGTGATCCAGATGAACAGGATCCGGCGGGTGCTTCCGAATGATAAAACACAGCCGGAATTCGGACATGCACTGATACGTGCAGAGGAAGCGGGCGTACAGGTCGCATATTACAGCTGCCATGTGGAAGCGGACAGCATCAGAATCACCGGTGCTGTCGCGGACACCGGCCGGTACCTGAATTGAAAAGCGGAACGCGTGCCTGGCCCCCGTTCCCGTTTTCGGAAAAGTGGAACGGGGGGCAGGCACGCGGTCCGGTTTTGGGGGAACCAAAATGATAAAGAAAGATCTG
>JAZQBE010000018.1:0-1843 GCA_045545575.1 Shuttleworthella sp. | reverse complement strand
CACTAATTAGAAAACATTTATAATAAACAATTCCCTGACGCCAAAACCGGGCAGACGCCTGCTTGCGGTGAAAGATGAATTCGGAAAAGAACGGACTGATGTCGGATCAGGCCGCCGTATTCTCTTGCGGGGATACGGCGGCTTTTTTGTGCGCCAAAACAGGAGATTCGAATGAGTTTGAACGACACCCCTTCCGCGGAGCGGATTCACATCGGCTTTTTCGGCTGCCGCAATGCCGGCAAGTCCAGCCTGGTCAACGCCGTGACGGGGCAGGATCTGTCCGTCGTGTCCGAGATCAAGGGCACCACGACGGATCTGGTCATGAAGTCCATGGAGCTGCTGCCGCTGGGCCCGGTGGTGATCATCGACACGCCGGGCTTTGACGACGAAGGCATGCTGGGGGAACTGCGCGTGCGGCGCACGCGGCAGGCGCTGAACCGGGCGGACATCGCCGTGCTGGTGGTGGACGCGTCCGCGGGCATGACGAAGGACGATGAGGCGCTGCGGGACATGATCGAAAAGCGCGGCCTTCCCTGGATCCTTGCGGCGAACAAGCAGGACCTGCCCGGCGCGAAGGAAATAAACCAGAATGCTATTATGGTTTCTGCAAAGACCGGACAGGGCATTCATGAGCTAAAGGAGCGCCTCGGCGCGCTGGCGCCGGAGAAGAATCCGCGACCCCTGCTGTCGGATCTGTTTTCGCCGGGCGACGCGGTGGTGCTGGTCTGTCCGATCGACGAATCCGCGCCGAAGGGCCGGCTGATTCTGCCCCAGCAGATGGCGGTGCGCGACGTGCTGGATGCCGGAGCCATCGCTGTGGTGACGAAGGAAACGGAGCTGGCGCAGACCCTCGCTTCCCTGGCGAATCCGCCCGCGCTGGTGGTGACGGACAGTCAGGCCTTCGCGGAAGTGAGCGCGATCGTGCCCGAGAGCATCCCGCTGACGTCCTTCTCGATTCTGATGGCTCGCTACAAAGGTTTCCTGGAAGCCTCCCTGGCCGGGGTTGCTGCGATTCCGCATCTGAAGGACGGCGACCGCATCCTCATGGCGGAGGGCTGCACGCACCACCGGCAGTGCAAAGACATCGGCACGGTCAAGATTCCGGGCTGGCTGCGCCGGTCCACCGGCAAGGAACTGCAGATCGAGACCTGCTCCGGCCGGGATTTCCCGGAGGACCTTTCCCCGTATGCGATGGTCATCCACTGCGGCGGCTGCATGATCACGGAGCGCGACGTCCTCTACCGCATGCGCTGTGCGCAGGACCAGGGCGTGCCCTTCTGCAACTACGGCATCGTGATCGCGCAGATGACCGGGATCTTGGAGCGCAGCACGCGGATGCTGCCGTAACCCGCTGAAAAAGAGAAGGAGATGCCTGTGCAGGACGCGTTTTCCCTCATTGAAAAACTGAATAAACAGCACAGCCTTTCCGAGGCGGAGTACGCGCAGCTGATCGATTCGCGCACGCCCGAGACCGCCGCGCAGCTGGCGGAACACGCCGTGGCGGTGCGGAAGTCGATCTACGGGAACGCCGTGTTCACCCGCGGCCTGATCGAGATCAGCAACATCTGCAAACACGACTGCCTCTACTGCGGAATCCGCGCCGGCAACGCGGCTTGCAAGAGGTACCGGCTGACGCCGGAGGAGATTTTTGAATGCGCCCGCGCGGGGCATGCGCTGGGCTTCCGCACCTTCGTGCTGCAGGGCGGCGAGGACGCCTACTATACCGATGAGCGGCTGTGCGCGCTGATCCGGCAGCTGAAGGAAACCTTTCCGGATACCGCCGTGACGCTGTCGCTGGGCGAGCGGTCTGCCGAGAGCTACCGGCGGCTGTTTGACGCCGGTG
>JAZQBE010000017.1:0-6678 GCA_045545575.1 Shuttleworthella sp. | reverse complement strand
TTGAACACTCCCACCGCTTATAGAAGCGGGGGATTCCTGCTTCCTCGCTGCAGCTTATTCCCGGCGACATGTCGCCGCAGACAGAGGCTGCTGGCTCCACAGGCGTTTTCGGTTCGGACAGTTCCTGCCCTACCAATATTTATCTTTTAATTACTTTTCAGATCCGATTTATGCTGCATGCTGACGGTACAGCCTGAGCCCTTCCTGAAGGATATTGATGGCCGCATTGATATCGCGGTCGTGTTCAGACCCGCATCCAGGACAGGTCCAGTGCCGGATGCGGAGATCTTTCAGCTCCGGGTCGACCTTCCCGCATACATGGCAAATCTGGCTGGAAGGGAACCATCTGCTGACCTTAATGAATACCTTTCCCCGGTCATGAAGCTTGTACTCCAGGAACCGGAGGAACATCCCGTAACCGTTATCCATGGTCGCCCTTCCGTTCCTGAAGCCTTTGTTTGCCATCGCTTTCATGTCCAGATCTTCCACACAGACGATGTCGTACGAATTGGCTGTCTTCGCAGACTGCTGGTGGCAGAAATCCAGCCTCTGGTTCGCGATGTGGCGGTATACTTTCGCGATGCGGGCTTTTTGCTTCTCATAGTTTCTGGAGCCTTTCTTCTTGTGACGGAGTCTTCTCTGCTGCTTCGTCAGGATGTCCTGCGCTTTACGGGCATATTTCGGTGAACCGCAGATGTTTCCTTCTGAATCCGCATAGAAACCGTCAGACTTGTAATCCAGCCCTACCGCTCTGCCGGGATCCGGCGTATAAGGGACCGGGGCGTCCTCATATTCAAAGCAGACGGATACATAGACAGTGTGGTCACGCTCTATCGTCAGCGTCGCGCTTTTAAGGATCCAGTCTGCCGGGACAGGGCGCAGCGGAGCGATCCGGACCTTGCCGAGCTTTGGCATGAGAAGACTGTCGTTTTCAAACCGGAGATTGCGGTTCACGCACATTGTGGTATACGACCACTTCGATCTGTGTTTTGATTTATATCTTGGATACCCGGTCCCCTTCTTTTTTCGGAAGAAGTTCGTGAAAGCCGTATCCAGGTGGCGCAGGGACTGCTGCAGGGCAATCGAATCTGCCTCCTTCAGCCAGGAGAATTGTTTCTTCAGTTGCGTAAGTCTGGCGGAAAGCCTGCTGTAACTGACAGAATTCCCGCTAATGCGGTGTTCGGTGGTTTTATAGTTCAGAGCATCGTTATAGACAAACCGGCAGGAACCGACTGTCTTCATTGCAAGAACGAACTGTTCATCCGTCAGGTAAGCCCTGTATCTGAATGCCCTGCTGCACATGTGGATCTCTCCTCCTCTGATCTTTACTAATAGTACTAATAGAATAGCATATTTTCGAGGAGAAGTCGAACGTTTGTTCTGCAACTCTGCTATTATTTAGCTGTTGCTTGTCGTTGAGATGATTGATAGTTTGGGCGATTCATCCCGCCGCTTGCAGAAGCGGGGGTATTCTCGCCATATGATGATAAAACAAAGCGCGGCCGGCACCATTAAAGTGACAGCCGCGGATATTGATCTGTCAGGGCCTCACAAACCCGCATAAACGCTGGGCTCAGCAGAATCGCCCCGACCGGTAGTTTACCTGTGGTTTATATGTCCTTCTGTGCGACGATCACGGTATAATCATCACTATTATATGTGACGCCTGTTTCACGGAATCCGTTCTTGCGCCAAAACTGCTCCGCCTGCAGATTTCCCTCTGCCCATCCCAGACGAACGCTCGAAAAACCGTTCCTTGAGAGATACCCGCAGATTTCGTCCACAATTTTACTTCCGCTCCGGTTCCCTGCATCGTCTTTTAGACCATAAAGAAACCGATAAAAACCGTCTCCGAATCCGGGCTTGCACAATGGCGGCTGTCTTTGTTCGGGGAACGGGCGACAGCCCGACTCTCCCGGAACGCAAAAGCGGTCCGTGCGCATGCACGAACCGCCTTTGCGTTCCGCGGAGAAGGAGGGATTTGAACCCTCGCGCCGCTATTAACGACCTGCACCCTTTCCAGGGGTGTCCCTTCGGCCAGCTTGGGTACTTCTCCGAATGGAAGATGTTTTTATTGAGCGTTCTTCCTTTGCTCTGTTCAATTGTACGAGGCGCCGCCCCGAGCGGAGAGAGTGGGATTCGAACCCACGCGCCCTTTCGGACAAACGGTTTTCAAGACCGCCTCGTTATGACCGCTTCGATATCTCTCCGAATCCGCGAATGGACCACGTTCGGAAGTGACCATCTCTCGCGGGCACGCAAAGTATTCTACCACAGTGCATTTCCGCGTGTCAACCACGGATTTTGACAAGTTCCGGGCCGAAGCTTTCCGGAAGCAGTTCAGCTAACGTCATCCTGCGCAGCTGTGTGAGGGTTCCGTCCTCTTCCGCTGCCGCAAGCAGCACCGTAAGCTCATCCGGATTGCAGAATTCCCGCAGCACCTGCCGGCAGACCCCGCAGGGCGGGCACAGTTCTTTCGGCGCTTCACCGCTCTTTCCGCCGGCAATGGCGATTTTCGCAAACCGGCGGCAGCCTTCGCTTACCGCTTTGGTCACAGCCGTCCGCTCGGCGCAGATCGACGGCCCGAAGGCCGCGTTCTCCACGTTGCAGCCGGTGTAGACGATGCCGTTTTCACCCAGCAGCGCCGCGCCGACGGCAAATCCGGAATAAGGTGAATAGGACCGGGCGCGCGCCGTCATCGCCTGTACGACCAGTGTATATTCTTCTGCCGTCCATTCCGGGTGCTGTTTCATGGTTCCTTCCTTCTGTGAAAAGATCTTCCCTTTACCGGTTCTTCAGCATGCATTCCGCGTAAATCAGGTCCTCCGGCGTCGTTACTTTGATGTTGTCATAACTGCCTTCGATCATCACGGCATTTTTCCCGATCATGGAATACACGAAGTCCGCGTCATCCGTCCAGCCGGAGGGTGTCCCGTCCTCTGAAGCTTCTTTTTTTGCATATGCTTCTCTCAGCAGATGCGCCGCAAACGCCTGGGGCGTCTGGGCGGCCCAGAGGGTTTTCCGGTCCGGCGTCGCAAGAATGGCTGCGTCCGGCGCGGTCTGCTTGATGGTGTCCTTCACCGGCATGCCGATCACGGCGGCGTCATGCGAAACCGCCGCGTCCATGGCGCGCCGGATGATTTCGGGGGTCACCAGGCAGCGGGCGCCATCGTGCACCAGCACGTAATCGCCGTGCGCGGCCTTGAGCCCGCAGCCGACGGAATCGGTGCGCTCCGCGCCGCCGGCGACGATCGCCTTGACTTTTGTGAATGCGTATTTCTCTGTCAGTTCGCTTCGGCACCAATCCAGATAATCCGCGGATGCCACAAGGATGACCTCGTCGACATCGCTTTGTTCAAACGCGCGCAGTGTGTAATACAGAAGCGGCTTGCCGAGGATTTCCAGATACTGTTTCGGAACGGCGCTTCCCATCCGGCGGCCGCTGCCGGCCGCAAGCACGATGGCTGAAAAGGTCTTGTCGTTCAAAGTACTCCTCCCGGCCGGACGGTTTTTGTGATTTCGGCCATCCGGTCATAACAGGCCTCAAAAAACATGCGGTAGCCGGCGCAGAAATCATTCTGTCCCGCCGGTTCCATGCCGGCCTCGCGGCGGCTTCGGTAACAGCCGTTGCGGCAAAGGGCGTGCCAGCGGCAGTCCGTGCATTCTTTCGGATGACGGGAGGAGCGCTCCACAAAGCCGGTCTTCGTCCGCATTTCGTCAATCTGCGGAACGCGGTCCGAGTTGAAATTGCCGAGACGCCACTCGTCAAGCACATAGAAATCGCAGGGATAGACGCCGCCGTCGGCTTCCACCACGTACTGGATACCGCAGGTGCCGCGCTGCTCGCAGGATTCCGGCGGATAGCCCGCCAGGATGCCGATGTAATTCTCAAACTGCCGGACGTACGGCGCATCGTGGTTTCGCACATCGGCATACCATAAGTCGAACAGATCGATCAGAAAGCGGCCGTACTCTTCCGGAAGCAGCGACCAGGGTTTCTGTCCGCGGGGCTCGCCCAGGGGATCCAGGCAGGTGATGAACTGCATGTAATTCCAGCCGCATTTCCGATAGGCCGCGTAGATGTCTTTGATGTGCGCGGCTGTATGCTTATGAATCACCGTCAGGATGTTGTACTCGACGCCGCATTCCTCGAACAGACGGATCGTTTCCATCGCGCGGGCGAAACTGTCGCCTCCGTCGTTGCCGTGACGGTATTCGTTGTGCAGCGCAGCCGTCCCGTCGACGGAGACGCCCAGCAAAAAATGATGTTTTGCAAAGAATTCCGCCCACTCGCGGGTGATGGCGTAGCCGTTCGTCTGCAGCGCCAGCTGCACACGCACGTGATTCCGGTTGTACTGTTCGACGTATTCGACGGCCCGTTCAAAAAACGGCAGGCCGCACAGCGTCGGCTCGCCGCCCTGAAATGCCAGGGAATACATCCCTTCTGCGCGCGTCAGGGTTTTGCGGATCACCTGCTTTAACGTCTCTTCCGTCATCAGACCGTAGGAGGCCTGTTCGCGTTTGGACGTCTCGTCGCAGTAAAAGCAGTAATCACAGTGCATGTTGCACAGGCCGGACGCCGGTTTGACGAGCACACTGATGGCTGGCATAGGGGAACCTCCGATAAGTCAAAGGGGACTGTCCCTATGGACTCATTCTCCCAGACGCAGGGCCGGTACGGCATTCAGGTACAGGCCGCTGCGTTCTCCGTTTTTGAATTCGTAATAGGCGGCGGAGCCGATCATGGCCGCGTTGTCGGTGCACAGGATCGGGGCCGGACAGTAAAAGGTGACGCCGCGCCGGGCGCAGGCTTCCTGCATGGCCGCGCGGAACGTGCCGTTGGAGGCGACGCCGCCGGCGATGGCCATCTTGTCCATGCCGTATTCTTCCATGGCCAGCTCGGCGTGCTCGACGAGGGCACCGACGACGGCTTTCTGGAAGGACGCGGCGATGTCTGCTTCGCAGATCTCGTGTCCCTGCATTTTTTCGGAGTTCAGATAGTTTAACACAGCGGATTTGATGCCGCTGAAGCTGAAATCATAGATGCTGTCCCGGACGTGGGCTTGCGGGAATACGATGGCATCGGGATTGCCTTCTTTAGCTTTTTGCTCGACCTTCGGGCCGCCGGGATAGCCGAGGCCGATGGCGCGCGCCACCTTGTCGAAGGCTTCGCCGGCCGCGTCGTCCCGGGTGCGCCCTAAGATTTCATATTCGCCGTAGTCCGCCACGCGCACCATGTGCGTATGGCCGCCGGATACGACCAGGCACAGAAACGGCGGCTCTAAGTCCGGCGCCTGCAGATAGTTGGCGCAGATGTGCCCTTCGATGTGATGCACGCCGATGAGCGGCTTGTTCTTCGCCCAGGCGATCGCTTTGGCGGCCGACACGCCGACCAGCAGCGGGCCGACTAAGCCCGGGCCGTAGGTGACGCCGATGCCGTCGATGTCGTCGAGGGTGCATTCCGCGTCGTCAAGGGCTTTCTGAATGACCTGGTTGACGCGCTCCACGTGATGGCGCGAAGCGATTTCCGGAACGACGCCGCCGTAGAGCGTGTGAATCGGGATCTGGGTGGAGATGACGTTGCTTTTCACCTCGCGCCCGTCCTTGACGACGGCCGCGGCCGTCTCGTCACAGGAGCTTTCGATGGCTAAGATGGTCCGGATCGGTCCGTTCGAATCCTTTGTCATAACGGTGTTCATCTTCTATTCTTCTGAAAAATCCAGTTCCACGCGCTGGCCGTCTTTCGCGGCGATGCTTTCGGGAAAGATCTTTTTCACGGGTTTCATGTAACGTTCCGGCCCCACAAGGGACGGGGAATAATGGGTCAGCCACAGCTGTCCGACGCCGGCGCGGCGGGCGATCTCCGCCGCCTCGGTAAAGATCATGTGCTTTTTCTGAACCGCTTTTTCCTTCTGATCCTCGTCGCCGTACATGCCTTCGCAGATCAGAAGATCGCTGCCCTCCGCCGCTTCCACGATGCCGTTTGTGGGCCGCGTGTCGGTGCAGTAGGTGACCTTCAGCCCCTTTCGCGCCGGGCCCATCACCATGTCCGGTATGTAGGTGACTCCGTCCATCTCCACGGTCTCGCCGTGCTGCAGCGGGTTCCAGGCGCGCAGCGGGATGCCGGCGTCCTTCGCGGCCTGCGCGTCGAAGCGGCCGGCGCGCGGGACCGAAACCGAATACCCGTAGCAGGTCACGTTGTGATTGACCCGGAACGCGTGGATCTCGTATCCGCAAAGGGAGAAATCCTCCGTCTTTTCCTGCAGTTCGATATAGGTGACGTCAAAGGGCAGCTCGGGCGCGATCACACGAAGCGCGCGCACGACGCGCTCGAGGCCGCGCGGGCCGATCATCGTCAGCGGCTCGGTGCGGTCGGAATTTGCCATGGAAAGCAGCATCCCGGGCAGACCGCTGATGTGGTCCGCGTGGTAATGCGTAAAGAGCATGATGTCGATCGGGTTGGCGGAAAGGCCGGCTTCGCGCATGGCGATCTGCGTGCCTTCGCCGCAGTCGATCAGCAGAGAATGCCCGTCATGGCGCACATATAAAGAAGTAAGAAACCGGCCGGGCAGCGGCATCATGCCGCCGGTTCCAAGCAAACAAACATCAATCAAAATGGATCGCCTCCGGTAGGGTGCGTGATAATGGTTTCTGCGCTAATCAAAGGAGCGCAGGCGG
>JAZQBE010000016.1:0-11180 GCA_045545575.1 Shuttleworthella sp. | reverse complement strand
TTCCGCTTTTTTCCGGGAAAGGAATCTGTTTCATGTCGAACATGAAGGAAGAATACACCCTGCATCTGATGGGCGATCCGACGGCGGATACGCTGCTGATCCAGCCGGTCGACGACCGTGATCTGGAATGGCTTCCGCAGGAATACGGGCAGATCCGGGAGCTGTCGCCGACCCGGGATTTCTGTCTGGCCGCGGTGGCCGTTTCCGATTGGAACGCCGATCTGTCACCCTGGCCCGCGCCGGCGGTCTTCGGGAACGAGGATTTCGGGGACAGCGCTCCGCGGACGCTGCGGTATCTGACGGAAACCCTGCTGAAAGACCCGCAGTTTGCGCAGTGCAGAAGAATCTGCCTGGGCGGGTATTCGCTGGCCGGCCTGTTTGCGCTGTGGGCCGGTTATCAGACAGATGTGTTTTCCGGAATCGCGGCGGCGTCTCCGTCGGTCTGGTTTCCGCGTTTTACGGAATACATGCAGACACACACCATGCAGGCGGACGCGGTGTACTTAAGCCTCGGCGACCGCGAGGAGAAAACAAGGAATCCCGTCATGGCGCGCGTCGGCGATGCGATCCGCGGTGCCCAGGACATCCTGTATGCCGCGGGGAAGCAGTGCACGCTGGAGTGGAATCCCGGGAATCATTTTAAAGACGCAAATCTGCGGATGGCAAAGGCCTTCGCATGGCTGATGGAAAACGAAAGGATGCCGGGATGAGTGCCGAAACCAGAGCCAAAACCAGAGCCAAAACCGAGGCCGGAACGGATGCTGAAACTGACGCAAAAACGGATGCTAAAACCGACGCAAAAACGGATGCCAAAACCGGGCTCGGCGATTCTGAGGACGATACGATCCGTTACTACGATACGCATGCCGCGGCCTTTGCCGCGGACACGGAGCATGCGGATATGGACGGCTGCCGCGGACGGTTTCTGGAATACCTGATGCCCGGCGCGAAGATTCTTGATGCGGGATGCGGAAGCGGCCGCGATACGCTCGCGTTTCTGCAGGCGGGGTATGACGTCGATGCCTTCGACGCATCCGGAGAACTCTGCCGTCTGGCATCCAAAAAAACCGGAATCCCGGTAAAGCAGATGCGTTTTCAGGAGCTTCCCGCGGCATCGGCCGGTGGAACGATGTATGACGGGATCTGGGCCTGCGCATCGCTGCTGCATGTGCCGCGCGCCGAAATCGTCGATGTGCTCCGGCGTCTGTACGTCCGGCTGAAGCCGGGCAGCGTTCTGTACGCATCCTTTAAATACGGCACCGAAGAACGGGAAAAGGACGGCAGATATTTCTGCGATATGACGGAAGAATCCTGCCGCGACGCGATGGAGGAGTCCGGCTTTTCTGTCAAAGAACTGTTCGTCACGCAGGACGTCCGCCCCGGGCGGAAGGACGAGCGCTGGGTCAACGCGATCGCGGAAAAAGTGGAACAGGGGTCAGGCACCCGTTCCACTTTGAAGGACAAGGATATCCGCGAGCCCCTGTTTGATTTTCTGGAGGAACGCTTTAGCAAGGTTCGGATTCTGGAGGAAAAGCGGACCGGAAGCGCGCGGGCGGATGTCGTGATGATCACACCGGACGCGCTGTACGGAATCGAGATCAAGAGCGATGCGGACACCTATGCGCGGCTGAAAAAACAGGTGAAGAACTACGACTGGTATTACGACCGGAACATCATCGTGGCGGGGACGAAGCACGCAATGCACGTCGGCGAGCACGTGCCGGACTGGTGGGGCATCATCACTGTGGAAGCGGATGAAAACGGCCGGCCGGATTTCTACGTGCTCCGCGGGCCGCGGGACAATCCGCGCGTCAAGCCGGAGCGGAAGATCACCATCCTGTGGCGGCCGGAGCTGAATCATCTTCTCGAGATCAATCACCTGCCGAAATACCGGCAGAAGAGCAAGCTCTTTGTCCGCGCCAAACTGCTGGAAAAAGTGCAGCCGGCGATCCTTTGGCCGCAGGTGTGCGCGGAGCTGTTCGAGCGAGATTACACCGTGTATGACGACGACTGAAACCGGATGAGAAAGGATGTGTGCCATGACGGCAAATCAGGCTCTCTGGAAAAGAACAAAGGATGAACTGGTCCTCGCCCTGGTGCGTCTGGGGTTTCGCGAGGAACTCGGAGAAGCGATCGCCCGGCACCTGGGCAGCCCGAAGGCCATGGAGCGGATGATCGCCTATCTGAAATATGACAGCCCGCGCAGCGAGGAGATGGTCGTCGACGAGATGCTTGCGATTCGCAGCGAAATCGATGCCTGGAGAGAAAAGAAAGCCAGTGAGGAAGCAAATGCAAAATACAACGAAATGCTGTGGGGAGGATTTCCGGAATAACCGGAACGGGGGTCAGGCACCCGTTCCGGTTTTGCAGACCGATCGGATTGAGGCACTGGACGTCTTCTTTTCCGTCTGCAAAGTAACGGACTACAGCGGGATCTCCCCGGATCAGCCATTTGTCTTTATCGGAAGCACGGAGGAAGAGAAATCCCTGGTCTGCCCGACGGAACGCGTTCCGGAAAATACCACGGATCGGGAAGACGGCTGGCGCGCATTCCGGCTCGCCGCCCAGATGGATTTCTCGCTCGTCGGGATTCTGGCGCGGCTGTCGGCCGTCCTCGCGGATGAAAACATCGGGATTTTTGCCGTTTCCACATTCAATACGGACTATATTCTGGTAAAGGCCCTCGATTTCGAGCGGGCGCTTCTCGCACTGCAAAACGCCGGGTACCGGATCGGGCGGATGTAAAGTGGAACGGGTGCCTGACCCTCGTTCCACTTTTCGCAAAAACCGGAACGGGGGTCAGGCACCCGTTCCGGTTTTGTGTCTGTTCGGTTTTCAACGGAACAAATTGGACCTTGAGGATTGCATCGTGGATTGATACGATAGAAGCGAGTGAATCTGCGAAGCAGATCCCGGCAGCGGTCACGATTTCAGAGGGAGAGAATCGAACGAAAAAACATACGGATGATGAAAATGATGAAGATGATGTAAGAGTACAGCCAGAATAAAATCAGGATGAAGTGAACATTGCGGCCTCGGATCGAATGCTTCGCTTTTTCGCGTATACCTATACACAGCGATTTTGTACAGAATGGAGGGAAAGGGTATGCCGCGGACGGCAAGAAAGATCAGCAGAACAGGAATCTATCATGTCATGCTGAGGGGGATCGGCCGGCAGGTCATCTTTGAGGACAAGGAAGACGGTCGGCGGTTCCTGGAGATCCTGAGGAAATGCAAGGAACAAATTGGGCTGAAAATCCATGCGTACTGCCTGATGACGAACCATGTGCATCTTCTGGTGCAGACGGACGGCAAGGAGACCTTGGGCAACGCCCTGCGCCGGGCCGAGAATGCCTATGTTTACTGGTACAACACCAAGTATCAGCGAACCGGGCATCTGTTTGGCGACCGGTTCCGAAGCGAGACGGTGGAAGGCGACATCTCCTTCCTGCGGACGCTTCGGTACATCATTCAGAATCCGATGAAAGCCGGGATGGAGGATGCCCCCGGGACCTATCCCTGGAGCAGCTATGGGGCTTACACCGGGATGAACGACCGGCTGACAGATACCGATGCAGCCGCATCGATGTTCGATTCGCGGGAAGAACTGCTGGCTTTTCTGCGCGAGAAAAACGAAGATCCCGGGATGGAACCCCCGGAAAAAGCATTTGCGCTGACGGACGCGCAGGCAAAGGCGGTCGTGCTGCAGGTGACGGGCTGCCGGACGCTGGAGGAGTTTTCGCATCTGGAACGGAAACAGCAGAGAGCGTACGCCCGGCAGCTGGTTCAGCAGCACCTGTCCTGCGGACAGATCGCCCGGCTGACCGGCCTGCCGAAAACAACGGTGCATCGTGCGGCGCAAAACCGGAACGGGTGCCTGACCCCTGTTCCACTTTTCAAAAGAAAGCGGGATTCTATGCAGTACCAGAATCAGGGCCTTTTGGCGGAGTCGCTGACAGAGCCATTGGCGGAGCCGGCGCAGGATCTTCGGGTCGGGATTGTCGGTCTTGGCAACCAGGGCAGTCTGTATGCCGGCATGCTGAACGGGCGGCTGGGGCCGATGCCGATTCCGAAGCCGGCCGGTCTGCGGCTTACGGCGGCAAGCAGCCGGTCCCGGAGCGCGTGGGAACGCCTTTTCGAAAAGGAAAATGATGCGCCGGCGTATTTTGCGGACTGGCGGGAAATGCTTCGTTCCGACGCCTGCGACGCGGTGATCGTGACCGTGCCGCATAACCTGCACGCGGAGATCACGATCGACGCGCTGAACCAGGGGAAGCATGTCCTTTGCGAGAAGCCGGCGGCGGTGCGCGCCTGTGAGGTGCGCGCGATGCTTGCCGCGAAAGAGCAGAGTGCGGCCGCGTTGGGGATGATCTTCAATAACCGCGCGAATCCGCTGTATCAGAAGTGCCGCGCGCTCGCTCGGTCTGGCGAGCTCGGCGCCCTGCGGCTCGTCAGCTGGGCCGTCAATTCCAACTGGCGCCCGGACAGCTACTATGCCTCCAATGCGTGGCGCGGCACCTGGAAGGGCGAGGGCGGCGGCCTGCTTGTCAATCAGATCGCACATCATCTCGATCTGCTGCTGTGGATCTGCGGCGAGCCCGAAACCGTGTGGAGCATTCTGCGCGAGGGGCGCTATCGGCAGATCGAGGTGGAGAACGAGGTGCTCGCGGGTTTTTCCTTCGCGAACGGTGCCACCGGCGAGCTGTTCTCGAACGGATATGATCCCTTCGGAACGGACCGGCTGGAGCTGACGTTTTCCAAAGGGAAGATCCTCCTTGAGGACAGCCGGCGTCTTGCGGTGACGCGGTATGCCAAAAGCGAGGAAGAGATCAACGCGGGGATGGATTACATGACGCTGATGAGCCTGAAGCGCAGCGTCGATACGGAATTTGCGTCAACCGAAACCGAGGAGGAGAACGTGCCGTTCTTCGCACCGTACATCCGGGTGTTCGAAAACTTCGCGGCCCATGTGAACGGAAAAGAAGATTTGCTGGCGCCGGCGGAAGCCGGGCTGCGCGAGGTGCAGCTGGCCAACGCCATCTACCTTTCCGGCTGGACCGGTGCGGAAGTGCGGTTCCCGGGGGATGAAGAAAAGTATAATGAAATTCTAATTAAAAAATGTGAGGGGAAAAGCGGAACGGGTGCCTGATCCCCGTTCCGGTTTTGCGGCAGAAAGGGGGGCCTATGCCAAGAAATCATGAAGTGACGACGCGTCAGCTGCTGCTGGACGGCAGCGGCGAGCTGCGGGAACCGGGCTGGTCGCGCCACCTGGTGCAGCAGTACGACCGCACGATGATCCGCGCGCCGAAGTTCCGGATCAAGGAGTGGGACTATTATCTGGTGCTGGCCGATGATTTTGCCGGCGCCTTTACCATTTCGGACGACGGTTACATCGGCCTGCAGTCGGTGTCGCTGCTGGTGTTCGGGGAGCATCCGTGGGAGCACACGGAGACGGTCTTAAACGCGTTTCCGATGGGAAAGCTCGCGCTGCCGCAGGATTCGTCCGCGGGCACGACCCGGTATGAGGACAGGCGGCTGTCGATGCAGTTCGCCGTGGAAGACGGAGTGCGGCACATCACCTGCCGGTTTGAAAACTTTTATGAAGGCAAGCCCTTTTCCTGCGACATCCGCCTGGCGCAGCCGCCCATGGAGAGCATGGTGATCGCGACGCCGTGGGACAAAAAGCACGCGTTTTATTATAATCAGAAGATCAACTGCATGCGCGCGTCCGGCTGGATGGAATACGACGGGAATCGATATGAATTCGATCCGAATTCTAATTTTGGTACGCTGGACTGGGGCCGCGGTGTCTGGACCTACGACAATACCTGGTACTGGGGCAGCGGCAATGCCGACATGGATGGAAACGCGTTTGGCTTCAATATCGGGTATGGTTTCGGCAATACGTCGGCCGCTTCGGAAAACGTCCTGTTCTGGAACGGGACGGTGCACAAGCTCGACGACGTGACCTTCCACATCCCGCCGGACAGCTACACCGCACCGTGGAAGTTCACATCTTCGGACGGCCGGTTCGAGATGGACTTTGTGCCTGTGCTTGACCGCGCCGCGAATCTCGATTTCAAGGTGCTCGTCTCCGATCAGCACCAGGTGTTCGGCCGGATGAGCGGAACCGCCGTCTTAGACGACGGAACCCGGATCGAGGTGAAGGATATGATGTGTTTCGCGGAAAAAGTGCATAACCGCTACTGACGGCTTGTACGGTTTATTGACAGGGCTCATATTGACAGGGTTCATATTGACAGGGCTTGTATTGACAGGGCTTGTATTGACGGGGCTTGCATAGAAAGGGAAGGCTTCGTCATGTTATTTGTGTGCATTGTTGAAATCGCGGTCTGTGTTCTGATCCTGACCTGGCTTTTGAAAAGCAAAACCGGCGAGCCGTTTTCCAAAAAGACGGTGATTCGCTTTCTTGGTTTCGGTCTGCTCGCGCTGGTTGTCAACCTTGTAATCGGAATGATTCTCCCCTTTGACGATCACATGTTTTTCAGCCTGAACCCGCTCTTAAGCGGATTCCTGTCAGCGTTTCTTCTGGCAGCCCTGATCGAAGAAGCGTTCAAGTATCTGTTCTTCCGGCTGGCGCTTGTAAAAAACCAGGAAGTGAATATCTGGCTGGATGCGGTCATCGCCGCGGTGGCCGTCGGAATCGGCTTTACCATTTTTGAGGACATCGAATACGCGCTGTCCGGTTCGGGGAACCTTATGCGTGCGTTTCTGCCCATGCATGTGCTGTTCCAGATTCTGATGGGTTATTTTTACGGGAAAGCCCGCGTAACGAAGAGCGTGAAATACCATGTGCTTTCACTGGCTGCCCCGATCGCGGCGCATACACTGTTCGATATGTTTGTCATCGGCCTCATGACGGTGATCGGTGATCCGGAGAATCTGTCCGGGCTGACCACGCCGGAACAGCTGCAGAGTCTTCCCTATTACAACTACCTCGTTCCTCTGTTTGCCGGCGTTGTCGTCACGGCCGTCGGCGGACTGGTCCTGATGCTTGTCCTGCTGGGCAGGATCCGCAAATGGGGACGAAACAACGAAAAGCAGGAGCCGATTCGAAACTGAAAACGGAACAGGGGCCGGGTGTGCCCCGCCAAGAACCGGAACAGGGGTCTGACCCCTGTTCCGCTTTTTTTGAAAACCGGAACGGGGGTCAGGCACCCGTTCCGGTTTTTTTGAAAAAACATGTTGACAGACGACATATGTCGTGGTACGATACAGTCGAAAGGCGACATAGCGAGCACCGATATATCAGGAGGTGATACACATGAAACGAAGCGAACCATTGTCGGAAAGCTACTACTACATACTGTTGTGTCTGGCGAAGGGCCCGAATCACGGCTACGGCATCATGCAGATGACGGAAGCGCTGTCCGGCGGGGATGTCACAATCGGATCCGGGACGATGTACGGGGCGACGGGCAACATGATGAAGAAGGGCTGGATCCGCGAGACAATGTCGAACGAACCGGGCGTGGAGCGCCGGCGTCAGTATCAGCTGACGGATGCGGGAAGAGAAGTGCTGCGCGCCGAGATCGCGCGGCTGCGGCGGATGCTCGAGAATGCACAGGAGGTGTAAGATGTCAAACTACAAACGATCGTTTAAGGCATATCCTGCATGGAACTACCAGGAAGAGATCGATGATCTGAACAAAGCGTCCGAGCAGGGATGGCAGCTGGTCCGCGGCGGATGCTTCCACAACACCTTTGTGAAGAATCCCGAAATCCGGTACCGGTATCAGCTGGATTACCGGCGCATCGAGGATATGGGCCGCTACATCGAGACGTTCCGCGAGCAGGGATGGGAATATGTCAATTCCACGTTTAACGGCTGGCATTATTTCCGCAAACTGTACGATCCCGCGCTCCCGGAGGAGGACTTCGAGATCTTTACGGACAGCGAATCCATGATGGAAATGAACCGCCGCTGGGCGCTCCTGGCCGGAATCATCGGCGCCGTTATCGGCATTATAGCCGGAATCTTCACAGTGCGTGCCGTGCTGCAGCCGCAGCTTCCGCTGATCATCATAACACTGACGCTGGCGTTCGAATGCGCCGTCCTGCTGTGGGGCAGCCTGCGTATGCGGAATCCCAAAGCCAGCCGGCGCGGACGCGGCGGAAGCACCTTCCTCGCGGTGTTTCTGGCGGTGATCATTCTCGGATCCGCGTCATTCCTTATCCTTACGGACATGCGGCCGCACTATATGACCGATCAGAGAGCTGACAGCATCGCCGAGCCGGTCCGGGAAAACACCTGGATGAAGGTGGACGTTCGCTACGCCGACAATTACTATCTGGATCTGGATATGGAATCTGACGAGCCGATGACCTTCGCTGTGGTCGCAGACAGCGGAGAGACGGTATTTACCGTAACCGACACAGCGGTTCGCAAGGACAATATCCGTCTGAAACTGACAAAAGGAACCTACTGGTTCTCGTTATCCTGCGATGCCGGATTCAGGATCACCTGCGAGATCGACTGAAAAAACCGGAACGGGGGTCAGGCACCTGTTCCACTTTCTGAAAAAACCGGAACGGGTGCCTCACCCCCGTTCCGGTTTTGCTTGCAAAACAGGAGGAATCGTTATATAATCAGAATCCCCAGACGGGGCAGCGCGGCACGCACCATCGCTGAAGAACATGTTTACAACTGAATACGGTAAGAAGGTCGTTGTTTTGATCGTAAGTATGCGGCAGATTCCGGGCTCGGAGTCTACCCAAATCGGATCGGGGCAGCGGCTTTTTTTGTGCCTTTCGGCCGGAAAACGCCCTTTCCATGGACCAATTGATCCGTAGACATGCCGATTCGCCGGCATCATGGACATCACGGACATCATGGTCCGCAGACGCCCCCGATGCCGCCGACCTGCTGTGCCGACGCACCTCACACCTGTGCAGGATGCCGACGCATCGGCGCACGCACCTTGAAAACTGCATCCGCAGCTGCCGGCCGGCGGGCCCTGGGAAGTCACGCGATGATATGAGCGGACCTGGGAGAGAAGCCGGACAGACTGCGTATCTTACACTGATTCAAAGAAAGGGCAAAAACGATGAAAACATATCGAATTGACTGGAACACAAAGAAGATGAAAGGACACATTCCGGATACAGCCGCGAAGGCGGCGGAGCGTTTTCTTCACCTGGCGGCGGTTCTGCCCGAGGGCGAAACGCTCACCTGGCAGTTTGACACCTCGGCCGCAAACGCGCACGCGCAGGTGATTTTCGCGGGTGCGGACAGCGGGATTACGGAAGCGGATATGCGCTGGGCGCTGGGCGTCGGCGCGGATATTCGCCCGATGCCGGACACGGACGCCGATGGCGCGAATGCGCAGGCCGGCAGACGAAACGCAAAATCGGACGACTTCTCCGCGGCGGATGTCTCCCCGGACGGCCGCTTCCATAACGGCCGGAAGATCTACGCGCTGGTCTCGGACGGCCAGCATGCGAAACACGCTTCGCCAGAGACGGCCAACCGGATCGGAGATCTGCTCGGGGATCCCTGGTATAACGCCGGAAGCGATGCCCAGACGAACGCATACGCGATGCTTGCGGAGGCCGGCGCGGTCATCCGCCTGACGGCTGATCCGCTTTCGACCGCGATCCGGATCAGCCTTCCGGACGAAATGACCCTGCGGACGCGCGGAGCCCTGTTCATGGCGTTTTCACTGGTGTGCCGGCGCGCGGATGAAGACGGCGGCGCCGATGCGGATCGCGATACGCTGACCGGGCGCGATTTTCTGGACACCGCGATCTCGCTGATGAACGATTGCCTGCAGGCCGCGTCGGATTACAAACCCGATGCCGCCGATATACCGCATGCCGGAGCGCGGGCGGAAGATGATTTATCCGTCCCGAAGGTTCCGGCGATTCAAAACGGCAACTGGGATCCCGACGATCCTATCGACGTGCTCGGCCTCAGCGTCCGGGCATACAACTGTCTGCGCCGCGGGGGCGTGCAGACGATCGCGCAGCTGCGCGCGCTGAGCGACGAAGAACTGCTGTCGTTCCGCAATCTGAGGGAAAAGAGTCTCGCGGAGATCCGCCGGATCTTCCCGGACCGGAACGGCATCAAGGATGACAGGGACGCCGACGCGGACGGCTTGGACGACGCGGACGCGGACGATGCCGCCGACGCTGACAATGATTACGACTCTGACGATGAATGCGAGGCGTACGAAGACTCCTATGCGCCGGTCATGCCCGGCGCGAGAACCGGCAGGAAACACCGCGCCGGCAAAGCCGACGCCATGACGCGGCTTGACGGGATGATCGGGCTTGACGACGTGAAGAAGCAGATCCGCAGAATCGCGGCCTACGCAAAGATGAAAAAAGACCTGGAATCCGCCCGAAGCGCCGCCGAGCCCCTCGTCCTGAACATGGCTTTTGTCGGCAATCCGGGCACGGCGAAGACGACGGTCGCGCGGCTGGCGGCCGGCATCTTCCATGAAGCCGGCCTGCTTGCGCAAAGCGAGCCGGTCGAAACCGGGCGAGCGGATCTGGTCGGACGTTATGCGGGCGAAACCGCGCAGAAGGTGCAGCGGATCTTTCAGAACACCCATGGCCGCCTGCTTTTCATCGACGAGGCCTACGCGCTGGCCGAGCACTGGGAGGGCGGATACGGAGACGAGGCGATCAACACGCTTGTGCAGGAGATGGAAAACCGCCGCGGGGAAACCATCGTGATCCTCGCCGGGTATCCGAAGGAAATGGACGCGTTCCTCGCGAGGAATCCCGGCCTTCGCTCCCGCGTGCCCTTCACCGTCCGGTTTCCGGATTATACAGCCGAAGAGATGTGCGCCATCGCGGAACGCGAAGCGCAGCGGCGGGGCTTTTCCGTCGATCCGCAGGCGGCAGAACGAATCCGCGCCCTGTGCGAACGCGCGGAAGGAAATCCGGCCGCCGGCAACGGGCGGTTCTGCCGGAACCTGATCGACAGCGCCATCCTCGAATATGCCTGGCGCGTGTACGGCGGCGCCGAAGAAGAGAAGGCGGAGCGAAACCGCGTCCTCCTTGCGGAAGATTTCCGTGAATGCGGCGTGCCGTTGCAGCCTGCGGGAAAGCGGGCGCCGATCGGATTCGGCGGAACCAGCGCGGCGGCATAAAAAACCGGAACGGGGGTCAGGCACCCGTTCCACTTTTGAACCGAAAAACGGAACGGGTGC
>JAZQBE010000015.1:0-25271 GCA_045545575.1 Shuttleworthella sp. | reverse complement strand
GACGAAGCCGGCCGGCCGCTCGTGACGGAGAGGCGATTTGAAGTCAGCGCGGAAAACGAAAGCGGCGAAGTTGTACTGCCCTTCGTATTCAACACCAGCCGGCTGATTGGATCGGACGTGGTTGTCTTTGAAAAGCTGTTTAAGGTTACCGGTTCGGATAAACCGTCGGACAGCGAGGGAGAAGAGGAACCCGAAAACCTGATTCCGGTTGCCGACCATGAAGACATGGACGACGAAGGACAGACGGTCTCTTATATCCCGCAGAAGGTGCCGTCGCCGAAGACCGGCGATCCGGCCAATTGGATGTTGTGGGCAGCACTGGCAGCACTGGCCATGATCGGAATTTCTATAATGTTGATACGCAATAACAAGAAAGATAATACAAGAGATTAGTCTTTCCGTTTAAAATCCACCGCATTGGCTGCCTGGCGCTTGTGTTCGTCCTCAATTGCGGCGTAGTAGTCGATGGTCGTATTGATGTTTTCGTGGCCGAGAACGTCGGCGACCAGCCGAATATCGCCGGTTTCGCGGTAGAGGGCAGTACCATAGGTGCTTCGCAGCTTGTGCGGTGTGATTTTCTTCGTAGGGACCGCGATCCGGGCGTATTTGCGGACCAGGTTTTCAATGGCGTCGACGCTCATGCGTTTTCCCTGCAGGGAGAGAAACAGCGCTTTTTCATGGCCGCTGCGGGGGCTTACGAGTTCGCGTTCGGTATCCATATAGTCGAGAAGAGCGTCGTGGACGTCGGTTCCGAAGTAGATGATGTCCTGGCCGCCGCCTTTGCGGACAATTGTCAAAGAATTAACAACCAGATCGACATCTGTCAGGTCCAGCCCGTTGCACTCGGAGACGCGGATGCCGGTGTTGAGCATCAGCACCAGGAGGGCCAGGTCGCGTTTCTGGGTGCGTTCGCAGTATTTGCGCTGGCGGTCGGACATCTGCGGATTGCCGTTCTCAATGGCGGCGAGGATGTCGCGGACCTCGTAATTGTTCATGCGGACGATGTTTTTGTCCTTTTTCAGGCGCGGCAACGGCACCAGGATCATCGGATTGTTCGGAATGTTTTTGTGCTCAAAGTGATACTGATAAAAGCCGCGCAGCGGGGACATTTTACGCGCAATGGCTTTTTTGCCGTTTTCATGGGATTCACCGTCCACGTTTAATTCCAGAAAACGCTGGTATTCGACGATGTCAGGCGCATCGAGCTGAGCAAGAATATCCAAAGGGAAATCCTTGATGTCGATGTTTTTCAGCACGGGATTCCGTTCCTTTAAGAACCGGAAAAACGTCAGCAAATCGTAGCTGTATGAAATGAGCGTGCTGGTCTGTGTGGTGAGTTCCTTGCTGTAAATGTAATCGACGGCACAGCGCGGCAGCTGGCCGACCAGATCACGCAGTTTCAGCGTCAGCTGTTTTTTCTTGTCTTTATAGAATTCGGAGTCTTTACCCATGAAACGGCCTCTTTTCGGGGTTTTTCAACACTATCTAACGGATAAACAGATATTTAACCGATAGATACATTGTACCACCGGTGCTCTCCTCTGTCAAGAAAAACCCACAGAAAATCACATTCACACAAACAAAAACAGCCGGCCAGGCGGTTTGCCTGCCGGCTGCTGATACGTCAGATGATAAGAATCACCGTTTTGTTTAGAACATATTCTCCTTGATCAGCTGAATGTCGCCAAGGATCGGGACCTTGTACATTTCGCCCTTGGCACACTTTACGATCGCAAGCACCGCGAATACAAACAGCACCAGTCCGAGAAGGCTGAAAATGCTGAACCAGTTGGAAACGATGTTGATGATCGTAAAGCCGATGTTCAGCACCAGAGCCTGATTCAGATGAAAACGGGTGAAAGGATCCTTCTTATCGCCGATAAAGTAACCGATAAGAAAACCGATCCAGGTAAAATATGAAAGGATGGACGCCGTTTTCGAGGAATTGGAAAGCTGCGGGCCGGACCGGTAAGGTTCCTGCTGATAGGACTGCTGATAATTCGGCTGCTGGTACTGCTGATAGGCCTGCTGGTTGGTCTGCTGATAGGCCTGCTGTGCGCCGGATGTAAAGCTGTTCGTCTGCTGGGCATCGAAAGCCGGCTGCTCTCCTGCCGCGGCTGCGGTGTCAAATGCAACGGCCTGCGCAGCGGGGGCTTCTTCCTGTGTATTGTCATACTGGAACTGACCGCAGAAAGAACAGACGGCGGCGTCGTCTTCGATCTGTGCATTGCAGTAAGGACATGTTTTCATAATCTTTCTCCTCCTTTTTGGAACTCCTGGATACAGTTGACAATCCGCTCCCTGACAATGGAAGCGATTTCGGGTGTTTTCATATTCGCATATTCATCATAATATATTGGCGGCAAAAAAACTACCTTTGTTTTCACCGGACGGATGGATAAGCTGTTAAACACCTTATAAGAATCAATCAGCGCCACGGGGACGATGGGGGCTTTCGCTTTCACGGCGCATTTGAAGCTTCCGGGTTTGAATTCCTGCACCTGATTGTGGTTGTTCCTGTAGCCGCCTTCGGAAAAAATGATGAACCGTCGTCCTTCGGAGACTTCTTCTGCCATTTCGTTGATAATGCGCATGCCCTGACGGACGTTGTTCAGGATAATGCGTTTCGCGCCGAGCAGATCGACGATCTCGCGCACCAGGAACCCGTAGGATTTCGCGCGGTCCATGACGAAGCTGCACGGTGTTTTGTGCGAAATAATGATGCCCAGTGCGTCATATTTTCCCTGATGATTCGGAAACATGACGTAACCGCCCTCTTTCGGCAGGTTCTCCTCGCCGTAAACTTCCGTGGTGATGCCGCCGGATTTCATCATATACCGGATCAGTTTCTGGGCGTAGGAATATTTTTTCTCAACGGTATACCATTCCGGATGGGCGATCATCCGGCGCATCATGGGAATCATATAGGGCGCGCGGAAAATGTTGGCCAGAATAACATAAATAAAACGCAGCATAGAAACCTCAATTCATTGTTTTCGCAGTCGGGCGAGCAGGTCGGAAAAGTACTCCGGAAGCGGTGCGTCGAACGACAGATGCTCTCCTGTCACCGGATGAACAAACCCCAGATGACCGGCGTGGAGGGTCTGTCCCTCCAGAGCGTAAGCGCATTTTTTCGGGCCGTAAACGGCATCGCCCAGAAGCGGATGTCCGATGCTGGCCATATGCACGCGGATCTGGTGTGTGCGGCCGGTTTCCAGGATAAAGCGCGCATAGGTCATATGCTCCGCCAGGTCTTCCAGGCATTGGTAATGGGTAACGGCATCTTTTCCGCCGCGTACGTTTGCCGCCATGCGCTTGCGGTCTTTCGGGTCCCGGCCGATCGTCGTGTGGATCGTCCCCTCGGATTCCTTCGGGCGGCCGATCAGGATGCCCTGATACACCCGGTCCACGCTGTGCGACGCGATCTGCGCCGCAAGGGAACGGTGGGCTTCGTCGGTCTTGCAGACGACGAGGGAGCCGGTGGTATCGCGGTCGATCCGGTGGACAATGCCGGGACGGGCGACGCCGTTGATCCCGGACAGACTGCCTTTACAGTGATACAGCAAGGCGTTGACGAGGGTTCCGTGCAGGTGGCCGGGCGCGGGATGAACGACCATTCCTTTGGGTTTGTTCACCACAAGCAGCGCGTCGTCTTCATACAGGATATCGAGGGGAATGTCTTCCGGCATCACTTCCAGCGGAAGGGTCGGCGGAATCAGGACTTCGATCTGCGCGCCGGGATTCGGACGGAAACTCTTGCTGACCGGCCGGTCATCGATGCGTACACGTTCCGACGAAATCAGCTGCTGGACCGCGCTGCGCGAGTATCCCTCCATCTGCACCGACAGAATCCGGTCGATCCGCTCTCCCGCTTCCTGTTCCGTGACATCGTACAGAAAGACCGTATCGTTTTCGTTGATCTGTATTTCTGACATCATTTAATCTTTCCGGTCGGTTCTCTGCGGAAAAATCTTCCCCAGATCCTCTTCCCTGTAATAAAACAGCAGCATCAGGATGATAAAAAAGACACTGACGGTTACATAGATATCGGCAACGTTAAATACCGGGAAATTGATCAGCGAAAAATAGATGAAATCGACCACATAGCCCTGACCGATGCGGTCGATCAGGTTTCCCACAGCGCCGGCCAGCAGGAACCAGCAGGAGATGCGCAGCGGGAAAAACCGCCGTTTGGCCGGCAGACGAAACAGGATCCACAGGATGCCGGCGATCATGACGGGTGTAATGGCCAGAAATACCCAGGTGGCGCCTTCCAGCGCGGAAAAGGCCGCACCGGTGTTTTCCAGGTAGTGGAACGAAAGCACGCCGGGGATCAGGACCCGGTCTTCCTTGCCGCGCAGCATGTAGACAGCCCAGCCCTTGGAACACTGGTCGAGGCCGATCAGAACGATGATAAAAAGCAGTGGAAACAGGCGCTTCCGGACGATTTTAAGCAGCGTCATCTGTCATCTCCTTTGGGCAGAATGGTTTCGCAGGCGGTTTGCAGGTCGGCATCTGTCAGATCCGTCGTGACAAAGGCATCGCCGACGGAACGAAGAATCACGAATTTCAGGCGGCTTCCGGCGCGTTTCTTATCGGCGCGGGTGGCGGCGACGATGCGTTCGGGAGTGAGGGTTTCTGCGATCGTTCGCGGCAGAACCACCGGCAGGCCGAAGGATTCCAGTACGGAAACCGCGCCGGCCGCTTCCCCGGCGGATAGTCCGCCGGCTGTTACAGACAGATGCAGAGCACAGACCATGCCGAGGCTGACGCACTGACCGTGCGGCAGGGCGAAATTCGAAAGAGATTCTATGGCGTGTCCGATGGTGTGGCCGAAATTCAGAATGGCGCGGATGCCTCGCTCACAGGGATCTTCTTCCGTGACGGCCTGTTTGATCCGGCAGCTGCCGTAAACGGCGTCCATCAGGGCCTGGGAATCCTTCGCAAGGATGCGGCCGCGGTTCTGTGAAAGCTCGCGGAAATATCCGGCATCCCGGATGAGACCGTGTTTCAGTACTTCTCCCATGCCGGAAAGCAGCTGGTCTTCGGGAAGCGTCTGTAAGACGGAGACGTTGATGTAGACCAGCCGGGGCATATAGAAGGCGCCGATCATGTTTTTGAATCCACGGAAATCGACGCCGGTCTTTCCGCCGATGCTGCTGTCGACCTGGGAAAGCAAAGACGTCGGAATCTGAATGAAATCGATGCCGCGCATGAAGGCGGAAGCCGCAAAGCCGCACAGATCGCCGGTCACGCCGCCGCCTAAAGCGATCAGCAGGTCCTGGCGGTCAAAACGGTGCTGAATCAGAAACTCACAGAGATCCAGAACGGTATCGATATTCTTCTGCTCCTCTCCTGCCGGGAAAACAAAGGACACCGTCTGGTCAAACAGACCGCGGATCCGGTGTTCGACGGCTTCCAGATACAGAGCGGAAACGTTGCTGTCCGAAACGATGCAGGCACGCATCGGCCGTTTTTCGGGATAAACGGCGCGGATACACCCGGGGAGATCGTCGAAATCCCTGCGGATATGAATCGGATAACAGGGCTTGTTGTCTTTGGTTACAAATAGGTCCGAAGGGTTCATCAAAGCCTTCTCTCTCATAAAAGAAGAACCGATGCGATAGCGGATGAAACATGCGCTCCTCGTACCGGTTCGTTTCGTGTCTGAAAACTGATTTTAGAATCCGGCCTGCAGTCCGGAAAGATCAAACGCGTCAATGATGCCCTGAAGATCACCGGAGATATCCACCGATGCCGGCGTCAGGATGAAAATGTAATTGCTGATCTTCTGAAGCGCGCCGTTGATGGCAAGGCAGGCACCGCTGGTCACGTCGATGATCCGCTGTGCGAGGCTTAAATCCAGGCCCTCCATGTTCAGAATGACGGGCCGGCCGGTCAGAAGCGTTTCGATCACTTCGCGGGAGTCGTCGAACTGGGTCGGCTTGATCACGCAGACTTCCAGGTTGGCGGAACGGGCCGGCGCCGGACGGCGGCTGCGCATCGGCGTCACTTTCGTCGGGCGGACGGAGGGACGCTGGGGCGCGGGCTCCTCTTCTTCCGGTTCTTCGGCGGCTCTGCGGCGGGAGAATAATCCGCTGCGGGGCGCCTCGTCCTCTTCTTCGAATCCGTACATATCGTCATCAATGAATTCGTCGTCGTTGTCGATATTCATTGCATCCATCATCTTGTCAAAAATTCCCATAACATTAAACCTCCGCTGTACTGTGATCGGTTTCGTTCGATGCAGCTTGGCTGACTGCGTAATTGCGTGCACCAAAAATGCCGGTGCCGACGCGGACATGCGTAGCGCCCTCTTCCACGGCGACAACATAGTCTCCGGTCATTCCCATGGACAGAATATCCATGGATACATTATCAATGTTTTGCGCCGCGATGTCAACGGACAAGCGCTTGATTTTGCGGAAATACAGGCGGTTTTCTTCCGGGTCGGACACCATCGGGGCGATTGTCATCAGGCCGCGAACACGCAGTCCGTCAAGGGTGGCGATGTCCTTGACAAGCTGGATCGCCGTGTCCTCGTGAATCCCGAATTTGGAGTCTTCATGGGCAATGTTGACTTCCACGAGAACCGGAATGCGCCGGCGCTGCTTTTTGGCCTGAATGTTGATGGCTTCGGCCAGCCGGTAGCTGTCGACGGAATGGATACATGCGAGCGGCCGGTCCGCAAGATACTTGACCTTGTTGCGCTGCAGATGGCCGATCATGTGCCAGCGGATATCCTTCGGGAGGGTGTCGATTTTCTGACACAGTTCCTGCACCTTGTTTTCGCCGAAATCACGGATGCCGGCGTCGTATGCTTCCATCAGCTTTTCGACCGGCATGGTCTTGCTGACGGCGATCAGCGTGATTTCCGACGGATCGCGCCCGGCGCGCAGCGCGGCTGCACGGATGTTTTCCTGTACGGTCTGGATGTTTTCGCGGATCATATCCATCTCCTTTCGCCGGTGCGGCGGATGAACGTCTAGCGGATGACCTGGTATTCGTTGACTTTGCTGCCTTCAAGCGCAATGCGGTCATACAGCTGGATCCCGTAGCTGGTTCCGTTCGCGACGATCGAATATTCCTGATTGCTGTAGAGAATGTCGATCTGTTTGAATACCGCGAACCCTTTATTCATGTTGTAGACGCCCTGAAGCTGTTCGGTCGTACTGTTCAGACGGTAGGTTTCGCGGGAATTGGGCCAGACGATCAGATCGTCGTCCATCAGTTTTTCGTTGTCGACATAGCAGGCGTCTTCGGTTTCATAGTAAATGGTCGGAACGATAAAGGAATCCGTGCCGTTCCGGCGTACGAGAAGACCCTGGTCCGTGGAGTTGTCGCCGGACATAAACAGGCTTTTCGGAACCGAATAGAACGTCTTGTACGTGATGGCCGAATTGGGAATCTTCAGACCGTTCTGCTCGTCGAGCAGAAGCTCCACGGGGATATACCGAAGATCGGCATACCGCTCCATCGAGTCGTCAAAGGAAAGCAGCAGGTAATTCCGGTTGTGGCGCGTCAGAAGCTCGACGGCGCCCCAGGCCGTGTTGCCGTCTTCGTCGAACCGCACTTTGATGTAGGTGGTGTCCGCAAGTTCCTCAGACAGCTTGCGGTCGATCTCCATCAGAAGCTGCCAGTCGGTGGACGTAATGAGTTTGTAGGCAGGATCACCGATTTTTACGGAGCTGCGCGCTTTCAGGTCGGTATCCGGCCAGGCGGCGCTGTCGAAGTGATCCACGGTGAAATTGTCGGAGGTGACGTTTTCGAGCCCGTCTACGTGATAGCTGACCAGTCCGGGTTCCGAGGCATAGTAGAGCCGGAAGGTGTTGGCCTGTGTCGCGGCGTAAATGGCATCGGAATACTCGCTGATCGCGCGGGCATTGTAAGCCGCCGTCAGCGCGCCGGCGAGGTTGTTTTTAAAACTGTGCACGCGGGAAAAGTCGAGACCGTCATAGTCGTAGACGAAGGAGCCGATGGAGCTTTCGATGCGGCTGATTTCATCGCCGGACAGCTCGTTTACCGAAGATGGCCGCGATTTCAGCAGGTTGTTGACTTCGCCTGTTTCATCCAGGGAATAGACGAGGGATTTGACGCTGACTTTACTGCCGTTGCTCTCGTAATAATAGATATCGCCTTCCCGCTCGGCGTAAAAGATCATCTCCTGCCGAAGGGCAAGGGCGCGGAAATGATGGTTCGCACGCAGTGTGCCGGCCGTCACTTCATACACGGCGATGGTATCTTTCGTCAGGGAAGCGTACACCTGAAAGCCGATGTAGACGAACATGATGGCAGCGACCACGAGAACAATATTCAGTTGATAATTCCGCCGGAAGCGGATGATATTGCGGTTGTCTTTTGATTCGGCCATGGCATTCCATAAAAGAAAAGAGGGACGGAAGAACCTCCACCCTCTTTACTAACCGCACAGCTGCGCGGAACAGATCAATCGTTGATAAGCATGCCCTGAAGCTCTTCCGCAAAATCCTGCGGATTCTTGGAGACGCTCAGAATGAAATCGGCGGAGAACTTCGCGGAAACGGTGTCGAGAATCCGGATGGCGCGAACGAATTCCTCATCGGTTTCGATGTGTGCTACGGTCAGGAAACTGTCGAGATAAATCTTCTGAATATCGCTGTTCTGGGAGATCATGCCGCTTAAGAAGCCCAGAAACGCATCCGTGGTGCCGATCACGGTGAATTCTTTCATATCTACAAGCCGGATTCGGCTGTTCAGTTCAAGCATATGCTGGCTGGATTTGTCCACGTAAACGATGCTGCCGTCTGCCGTACGCACGTCGCCATTGGCGCGGTCCACCATTTTCTTTGTTTTTCCGGAACCCCGAACACCGGCAATGATCTGTACCATGGTATTTACCTCCGTTTCCCCTACGGGTCATTTGAGTTTTATAAGTGCTCTTGCAGGATGAATCCTGCACCTGAATTTAGTATAGCAAACTTGTGCGGTGCCCGCAAGGCGCAGGTTCGCAAATCGGGACGGAAAATGTCCTGTCAGGTCGCGTCCGCGAATCTGGACAGCAGCTCTGTCATATAGACGTAAAGCTGGTCACGCAGGTCCGCTTTGAAGATGATGGAAACAATCTTCTCTTTCCGGCTGTTTTCGGATAAAAGGACGAGGCAGCTGCGCGCTTCGCCGGTCGTTCCCGTTTTTCCGCCGAGGACATGGACGCCTTCCGGCTCTTCGGCTTTTCCGTTCAGGTACCACGTGGTGGCTTTCCAGGTCCGGGAAACGGCGCTTCCGTCGGCGGCCGTAAAGGACGCGTCGTACCGGTCGCAGCAGAACGCGGCGGCGAAATCAGGATACGTCAGGGCTTCCGCGAGGATCAGATACATGTCGTAGACCGTCGTGTAATGGTCGTCGTCGTGCAGCCCGTTTACCGTGACAAAATGGGAATGCGTCGCGCCGAGCGCCGCAGCTTCCTTGTTCATGAGCTCCGCGAAGGCGGCTTCATCGCCGGCAACGCCTTCCGCGATGGCGACCGCGGCGTCATTGCCGCTCGGCAGCATCAGGCCGTACAGCAGCTGGCGCAGCGTCAGACGGTCTCCGGCCCGCAGATAGGCAAGGGATGCGTCGGGCACCTGGTCGACCGCGTGAGCGCTTACGGTGATCATCATGTCCGGGTCCCCGTATTTCAAAGCGACAAGGGAGGTGAGGATTTTCGTCGTACTGGCCGGATAGACCCGCTCGTTCATGTTCTGCGCGTAGAGGGTCTGCCGGGTGTCGAGATTAAAGATGCCGGAGGCAAAGGCGCAGCCGGCATTTTCGGTTTCTTCCGTGTGCAGGTCCGTCAGGGATGTCAGGCACAGGTCCTCGGCATACAGAGCCGGCTGCATGACGTAGGGCGACCGGGTAATGCCGTATTCATAGGATGTGGAATACAGGTCGTAGGTGGCGTAATCAGCCGTCTCGCCGCAGCCCGCAAGGAACAGTGACGAGGACAGGACGGCCATCAGCATACAGGACAGGAACTTTTTCACTTATACATCTCTCTCCACTCCAGATCGCCGCGATCCAGAGATTTGACAAGCAGTTCCGCGGTGGCCAGATTGGTGGCAAGCGGAATATTGTTGACATCGCAGATCCGGACAATCGGATGAACGTCGGGCTCGTTGGAGCGCGCCGTCAGCGGATCCCGCAGGAAAATGACAAGATCCATCTCGTTCTGCTCGATCTGTGCGCCGAGCTGCTGCGTGCCGCCGAGATGCCCGGCCAGATACTTGTGAACGGGCAGGCCCGAGGCTTCTTCGATCAGACGCCCGGTCGTTCCGGTGGCATACAGTTCATGACGGGAAAGAATCCCGCGGTAAGCGATGCAGAAATTCTGCATCAGCTTTTTCTTTGCGTCGTGCGCGACAAATCCGATGTTCATGTTTTCCCCCATTAAAACATACCGTCCGGATCAAAGCAGGCAGCGGAGGCTACCTTTTATTGCTTTGCAGACCGACATTCAGCACGAAACCGATGCCGGCGTAGATCGTGACCAGTGACGTCAGACCGTAACTGACAAACGGAAGCGTCAGACCGGTATTCGGCATCAGACCGGATACTACACAAATATTAACAAAACTTTGAAATCCAATCAAGGCTCCAATGCCGCAACAGATCAGACGGCCGGTCAGATCCCGCGCCTGACGGGCAATCATAAAGCATCGAAGCGAAATAAACATCAGAAGAATCACGATCACGGTCGAACCGATAAACCCGAGCTCTTCACCAGCGACCGCAAAAATAAAGTCGGTGTGCGGTTCGGAGATATAGTTTCCGTTTTTGACGGAGTCGACCGCCGTGTTGTTCAGCCCTTTGCCCATCAGCATGCCCGAGCCGATGGCCATGATGGAGTTCTGCTGCTGGTAGGCCGTGCCCGGGTAATCCGACGGACGCAGCCAGGACAGGATGCGCAGGTTCTGGTAGTCAGACAGAACCGGGTACCCGCGCAGGATCAGGACGATGGCGATTACGGCGACGGGAATGACGATGCCGAGGACGGCGCCGACGATCCGGTAGTCAAGACCGGCGACGAACAGCATGGCGGCGATCATCAGAAACGTTACGATGGTCGTTGACAGGTCCGGTTCGCGGTAAATCAGAAACAGCGGGATGCCGGCCAGCACGGCGGTGGCGGCCAGGGACAGCAGGCGGTTCAGGTTTTCCTGGATCATGGACAGGAACTTCGCGAAAAACAGCACCAGCAGGATTTTTGCCATTTCCGAGGGCTGAATCCGGAAACTGTCGGTAATGGGAATCCAGCGCGTCGCACCGGAAACGGTATAGCCGATGCCGGGGATCAGAACGAGGATCAGGACGCCGATGGCAGCGACATAATACAGCGGAAACAGTTTTTCCAGAAAGGTATAGTCAAACAGGGATACGATCAGCATGGCGATCAGGCCGAGGACCATCCCGAGAATCTGCTTCTGCTGGTTGTCTTCATTGGCGCTGCCGATGACGAGAATGCCGATAAAAGTGACGGCCATGACGGCGAAAACCAGAAGCACGTCAAAATTCTTCAGTTTGTAATTGCGCAGGGCATTCTGGAACATACGTCACTCCCATTTTCCGGTGATCTGGCTTAAGATGCCGGAGGTCATCGGTTCGGCGATCAGGCGCTTGTCGAACACGGCAAGCACCGTGGGAACCGTGCGGTCTTTGCGGATGCGGCGGAACCACTTCTCTTCCACGTCGATCCGGCCTGTGATGCCGCCGACGGAAACGTGTTTCGGGTGATCGAGCGCGTTCGCGGCGATGTAGCAGAAACGGTTGTCCGGCCAGCCGGCCCAGACAGATCCGGAAAGGGTGCCTAAGACGATCACGTTTCCGGTGGCGCGGACGCGGGCGCCGCGGCGGACGTCGCCCATGATCACAAGGCTGCCTTCCACGGACAGGTCCCGCCGCTCCTTGATGCTTTTGTTGACAATCTGCGCGTCCATGTAGACGCGGGACTTGCTGTAGTCGTCCTTTCTCTTCTGAAGGGCGGCGTCGTACACGTCGCCTTCGTGGAAGACGATGCTGATGGAGATGTCGGAATTCAGTTCGATGGCTTCTGTGATCAGCCGGATTTCCTCGTCATTCAGCGGGCGTCCTTCCAGGGAAAGCATCATGTTGCGTTCGCCGAAGAACCGCCTGCCTTCGAAAAACCGGGCGCAGACGTCCCGCACAAGCTGTTCGAAGGGTACCGACGGATCCATCATGATCCGAAGATCCTGACCGCTGCTTTTGATGGTGACAGATTGCTTCATCCGTGTCTCTTTCTCTTTCTATCGTTTCTCAGTCTCCGGACAGCGTCTGCGTGACGCTGGCGGCGTGCTGGAGGTCCTCCTCCGATCCGGCATTTGGACTGTCGCTGAAATAGGCTTCCATGATCTGCCGGCCCACTTCCGCGGCGTAATGGGAATTGTAGCCGTAGGCGATGCGGGTCGCGAGAGCGATCTGGGGGGCATCATAGGGCGCGTAGCCGACAAACAGCGCGTGGGACGCGCGGGTCTGGGATGACTGGGCCGTTCCGGTCTTTCCGGCAATGGCAACCGGACAGCCTTCGAATTCGTCCATATCTTCCACCATCATCCGCATGCCGCTGTGAATGGTGTTCCAGCCCGTGCTGTTTAAAACGTCGACGGTGTTGCGGACCGTGGGCGACCAGGACTCGATGACGTTGCCGGAGGCGTCTGTCATGTGGTCTAAAAGCGTCAGCCGGTATACGGTGCCGCTGTTGGCGATGGCAGCGGTATAGCGGGCAAGGGCGATGGTGGTGATATTGTTGTCGGACTGGCCGATGGACGCCATGACGGGGTACTGGGTGGCAAACCGGGAGGTGTTCTCTTCGATCTCCACGCCGGTCTCTTCGTTCAGGCCGAACAGGTTGGCGTATTTTTCCAGGGTTGCGATGCCTTTCTGGTCGGAATACTCTCCTGCTTCGTCCGTCGACATCCGGTAGCCGACTTCATAGAAATAGAAGTTGCAGGAGTCGCGAAGCGCTTCCGCCATGGTCTCCTCCCCGTGGTTGTGGGGATAGAACCAGCATTTCGGTTTATTGGAAATCTTTTCGAATTCGCCTTCGTCGACGATGATGTCCGTGGGCGAAATGACGCCTTCCGTCAGCGCCGCGGCGGAAACCATCAGCTTCAGTGTGGATCCGGGGGCCGTGCGCTGCTGTGTCGCGTAGTTATAAAACGGGTTGGAACTGTTCGTGGCCAGATAGACGTAGTAGGAACTGTCCTGGGCGGTCACGAGGCGGTTGGTGTCGTATCCCGGATAGGAAACGCAGGCCAGTGTTTCGCCGGTGTTGACGTCGAGCACCACCGTCGACGCGGAACAGAGATTCAATCCCAGCTGGGCCGGTGTGAGTTCCAGACTGCGGATCCGTCCGCTCAGGAAGGAGTAGGCCGTGACGGCGCCTGTCAGCAGGGCGTTCCGTTCATTGCCGCGGTCCTCCGTCACCTTCTGATCAATCAGAGCGGCGCAAAGCTGCGCACCGGAGATTTCATCGTTCTTGATGGCAAATTCATACACCAGGGCGTCAAATCCGCTGTCGTCCGCAAGCAGCGCGAGGACGTAATCGATCAGGGCGGCATAGCTTTCGGATTCGTCCGCGAACGCCGTATTCTCCGTCAGTCCGGAAACGTCGATCCAGCCTTCGTGAATGACGTACCGCAGGTATTCGTTGACGGACAGTTCTTCGTTTGTCCAGCGGACCTGCATCTCGTCGGCGGCGTCGATTTTGCCGCTGTCAAAGACCCCGGCGGATTTCAGCAGGGTCACGATATACGTATCGTACCGCTGGTATTCGTCGGGCTGCCGGTCGTAAGGGGTGCCGTAGGGGTCGGAAAGCTGCCGGGAAAGCTCCTGCAGCGCGGCATACTTGTGCATGCCGAAGGCATCGAGTATGCCTCGTTCGACGTCGGTGGCTGTATCGAAGGCCATCTGGTTCGTGTTCAGAACATGATTGTTGATCAGAGAAACATACAGGTCGTAGATGGAAATCACTTCCCGGGAAGACAGCTCGTCCGAAGAGGCATCGTTCTGGTATTCGCGGATGTTGCGGAGACGCGCAAGCATCACGCCGGCCACTTCCCGCTCCAGCAGGGAATAAATGGTCTGTGAAAGCGCGGCGTCGACGGAGGTGTAGATATTGTTGCCGGAAACCGGGTCGACGTGGTCGACGACAAGCAGCGGGTTGCCGACGGTATCCGCGTAGACCGTCTCCCGTCCTTTCCGTCCGCACAGATACGCGTCCATGGCTTTTTCGATGCCGGTCTTGCCGACCTGGTCGGTCAGCGAAACGGTATCGTCGGAGGCGATTCGTTCGTTGTATTCCTCGGTGGAAATGGTTCCGGTGTAGCCGATCAAAGACGAAAAGACATAGGGATCGGTATAGCGGCGGACATAGGATTCCTGAACCGAGATGCCGGGAAGGAAACTGTGGTTCTCATAGATATAGGCGACGGACTTTTCGCTGATGCCGGTCGCGATGGTCGCCGCGATATACTTCTGATACGCGTTTAAACTCATCGTGTAGCGGATGATGGCGATCTCGTACGCGGTATACCGGTCAATCAGCAGCGTGCTGCCGGCCGATTCGTAGGATTCTTTGATATTGTAGCGGTTCGGCCCGGTCAGGTATGCCATGATTTCTTCGGCGGAGGCGACGCGTTCGTCAATCTCGTAGCGCTGGTTGTACACCAGCTCCGAAGACGTGCGGCGGCCGAAAATATCGGCCCGGAAGCGGTTCAGCGCGGAGCCGGTGACGGCGAATTCGTATTCGCCGGCGTCGTTGATGCGGATGCCGAAGCGGTTGATCAGGCGGTCGCGGTCCCCGTTGCGCTCGAGGGCGAAAATCAGGCGGGCCAGCGCGGCGTTTAAGGTGTCGTTCTTTTCCCGTATGGAATTGTAGGTGCCGCTGTCTTCGATGGTGATGTCGTAAGCCAGCTCGTTGTAGGCCAGCGGATTGCCGTTCCGGTCAAAAATCAGACCGCGGGTGGACGGGATGGACACCTGTTTTTCGATCAGCAGGTCATAGTTGTCCTGGTAATCCTGTCCGCGGACGATCTGCAGCACAAAAAGACGTGCCACGAGAACGCTGAAAAAAACGGCGATCAGTGTCATCAGCACGAGAACCCGTGAAGAGAAATAATGTGTTTTCAGGTATTCGAATATCCGTCGCATAGTCTTCCTTAAATATCAAGAACGGCGCGGGGAGCGGTTTGCCCACCGCAGAAGCGAAAAGACACCCTGGTATACGAGTACGCCGGCCAGCGCCGTGTAAATGACTTCGGGCAGAATCAGGCGGAACAGATAGAATACGAAATCCGTATCCATGTGCATCAGAAGCCGCCCCAGATACATGACGCCGTTGTAGATGAAGTCGCTGACACAGATCAGGGCAAGCGGAAGCCGCAGCCCTTCCCCGTAATAAAAACGGCGGAAGGCGCCGTTGAGGTACCCGATCAGCAGAAATACAAACGTCTGAATGCCGAACAGCGAAGGATCGGCGCAGTCGAGCAGAAAACCACACGCAAAGCCCACGAGCATGCCGGGGACGTATCCGCAGATGAGCCCGTAGGAAGAAACGGCCGCGATCAGAAGGTTCGGCACAGCATAGCCGAGCCGGATCCAGGGACCGGCCGTCAGCTGAATCAGATAACAGACGGCGACGGATATCACCGCGGCCGCTGTGTGTTTTAACATACCCTGCAGATTGCTCATTCCGGATCCTCGGTTTCTTTGACCTGAAGGATGACAAGCACCTCACGAAGATGCCTGAAATCGACGACCGGAGCGATGGTGCCGGATTTCGTGAGCTGGTTTGCGTCCTGTTCGAACGTGACGATATACCCCACCAGAAGGCCGGGAAGGAACTTGTCGCTGATATTGGACGTGACGATCGCGTCCCCGCTGTGAATGGAATCGAAATCGTCCTTCAGAGACGAGAACCGGATCAGCTGGTCGGTCATCATGTCCTTCAGATTGCCGGAGACGATGCAGTGATCGCCGGTTTTCTGAATCATGGCGGAGATCCGGGCATCGTCGTCGATGATGGCGCGGACCGTGGAATAATGCTTGCCTGCTTCGGTGATGATTCCGCACAGACCGCCGCCGGCGATGACGTTCATGTCTTCGGACAGGCCGTCAGCCGTGCCTTTGTCGATGACAAAGGTCGAAAACCAGCCGCTGGTGCTGCCGGCGATGACGTGCGCACCGGTCGTTTCATAGTTGGAATAGGTTTCGCTGAGGGCGAACAGATCGCGCAGACGGGTCAGTTCGGACTGCTCCTGGAGAGCTTCCGATAGCTGCATCCGCAGCTCCTCCATCTCCTGCGTCAGCCGCTCGTTTTCTTCGACCAGGGCTTCCCTGGACTGCGCGTCGGCCTGGGTGACGCTGACCCGGTTCGCGGTCCAGGTCATGCCCTTCTGCATGGGGACGAAAACCGTGCTGATGACCGTCGCAAAGGGACCGCCGGAAAAACCGGCGGAGTAGCCTGCGAACAGAAGGATCACGCACAGGATCATCAATATGGTCAGCACAAAACGGCTTGGAATCGGTGTTTTATTCTTTTGCATTTATCGAAACATCCTTACTCGTATTTCGCTGCCGAAGTCGGCAAACCGTTTTTCCGACACCATGCGTCCGAGACCGGCCGCAACGGCCGCCGCACCCTCTTCGACGGTATTGACCTGGATATCGGTCAGTTCCTGCAGATACGCCGGAAGACCGAAAAGAGCCGCACCGCCGCCGCACAGGTACATGCCGTCGGCAACGACGTCCTTGGCCAGTTCCGGGGGAATCTTTTCCAGCATCCGCCGGACCGCCTGGCCGAAGGAGGTGATCTCCTCTTCCATGGCTTCGCGGATCATCTCGGATTCCGCTTCGAAGGTGACGGGCAGGCCGCTGACGACGTTGCGGCCGACGATCTTCTGGCGGTCCCGGCGCTCCGCGGCAGCGGTGCCGAGCTGCTCCTTCAGCTGGATGGCGGTTTTCTGGCCGATGATCAGCTGATGGTTCCGGCGGAAATACAGGATGATGGCTTCGTCGAGCCGCCGCCCGCCCCAGGGAAGCATTTCCGAAAGGACAATGCCGCCTAAGGACACGACAGACATCTCCGTCGTGTCCGCCCCGATATCGATGACGAGGGCACCGGTGGACGACGTGATCTCCACACCGGCCCCGAGGGCTGCGGCCAGCGGTTTCTCGCAGACCCGGATCCGCCGGGGGCGGATCTTCGTCCGCACAAAGAGGTCGGAAAAGGCTTTCTTTTCGACCTCTGTAATATCGTGAGGAACGGCGACGATGATTTCACTGCGGCGGACATTTGCGCCGCAGTCGTTTTCGAGGATCTCGTAAAGCATGGTCTGCAGATCGTTGAACGCGGCGATCACCCCGCCCGATACGGGAAAGGACACCTCGATCGCCTCGGGCGATTTCTCAAACATGCCGTAGGCTTCGTCGCCGTATGCGTACATCTGGTCGCGGGACACAACGGCAATCGTGTTCTTCATTGTCCGGACTTTGTTTTCTTTCAGACTGTAGATTTTCAGATTGCATGATCCAAGATCAAGGCCGAATGCATTCCCCATGATTCCTCGCTTTAAATAACAGTTCTTTCTTTTGTTCTCAGCATTTCCATACGTATACCGCGTCAGATTTCCGGAGGCGGCAGCGCCTGCGCCTGGGAAAAACTGTAGTAGACGCCGTCTCCGATGATAATGTGGTCCCGAAGCAGGATACCCGTAATATGCCCGGCGCGCGCCAAACGGTTGGTCGCGAGCCGGTCCTCGGGACTCGGATGCGGATCTCCGCTGGGATGATTGTGCAGCAGAACGTAGCTGGAGGCGTTGCATGCCGCGGCGGAACACAGGATGTCGCGCGGCGAAAACAGCGCGGTGCTGACGGTTCCGACGGAGAGAACTTCCTCGCGCAGAAGGGTCTGCTGGGTGTCAAACAGCAGGATGCGAAGGGTCTCCCGCTCTTCGTAGCGCATCTGCTCCATGTAATAGTCCGCGATCGATTCGGGGGAATCGAGGCGGACGCTGTCGCGCCGGCGGGCGGCGGACGTCCGCTTGGACAGTTCGAACAGGGCGCGCAGCTGCCGGGCTTTGACATGGCCGATGCCGGGCGTTTTTTCAAGCTCCTGCACCGGCACGAGGGCTAAGGACGCAAGGGAGTTTCCGTTGTCGGAAAGCAGCCGCTGGGCGGTTTCGAGTGCGTCCGAGGAGCCTGTTCCGGTGCGCAGAACGATGGCGATCAGTTCCGCGTCGGAAAGGCACTGTGCTCCGAACTGGTCGAAGCGTTCGTACGGCGCCTGGTTCTGATACCGACGCCGCATTTTCGAGGGATTAGGCATATTTCTTCCTTTCCCTCTCTTCTTACGGTACCCTTCATCTTAACACAAGGATTCTTCCGGTACAAGGTGAGCGTCCACCAGTTTTTGCAGTGAAAGGACCATGCCGTAATGGACGTGGGGCCAGGTCAGACCGCCCTGAAAATAGACGTTGTAGGGTTCCTTGACCGGTCCGTCACAGGACAGTTCGATGGAGGATCCGGAAATGAAGGCGCCGGCTGCCATGATCACGTCGCTGTCATAGCCCGGCATCGCCCAGGGAACGGGCGTGACGTAGCTGTCCACAGGCGCCGCGGCCTGAATGCCGGCGCAGAACGCCAGCATGGCCTCTTCGGACCCTAAGGTGATGGCCTGGATGATGTCATGGCGTTCCTCATCCTTGTCCGGCAGTACGGGAAAGCCCAGCGGCTGGTACAGGTTTGCCGCGAAAATGGCGCCTTTTAACGCGGCGGCGGTCACGACGGGCGCCAGAAACAGCCCCTGGAAGAAGGACGGCAGCACGCCTAAGGACGCGCCGACTTCTTTGCCTAAGCCCGGCGAGGTCAGCCGGTGGGCGGCGCGTTCGATCATATCCTTTCTGCCGACCAGATAGCCGCCGATGGGGGCAAGGCCGCCGCCGGGGTTTTTGATCAGCGATCCGACGATCAGATCCGCGCCGACGTCGGTGGGTTCCTTTTCTTCGGTGAATTCACCGTAACAATTGTCCACCATGACACGGACGTCCGGGGCGTACTGACGGATGAAGGCGATCAGTTCGCCGATCTGGTCGACGGAGAAGGACGGCCGGGTCTGGTAGCCCTTCGACCGCTGGATGGTCACGAGCTTCGTGCGTTCATTCAGGGCTTTGCGGATGCCTTCGTAGTCGAAGGTTCCGTCCGCGAGCAGATCGACCTGGCGGTAGGTAATGCCGTATTCCGCGAGGGACCCGTCGGAGGGGCGGATGCCGATGACTTCCTCGAGGGTATCATAGGGTTTGCCCACCGGTGAAAGCAGTTCGTCGCCGGGACGCAGGTTGGACATCAACGCAAGGGCGAGGGCGTGGGTTCCGCAGGTGATCTGCGGGCGGACCAGCGCGTCTTCGCCGTGAAAACAGTCGGCGTAAACCGCTTCGAGGACCTCGCGGCCGAGATCGTTGTAGCCGTAGCCGGTCGTGCCGGAAAAGCATTCCGCGCTGACACGGTTTTTCTGCATGGCGGAAAGAACCTTCAGCTGATTGTATTCCGCCATCGCGTCGATGGACGCAAAGCGGTCGGCGCAGGACGCCTCGACGCGTTCGGCATAACGGAGGACGGACGGGGAAATGCCCATCTGTTCATACATCCGCCTGACAAGTTCCTTTGTCTTCATAGTGCTCCTTTGTCATCGGCCGCGATGGACCGGCGTTTCAGTTCCTTCAGAATGATTTCAAGCAGCTCTGCTTCGCTGTGTTCGTCCTTGGACAGCCACAGGACGTCGCGTTCCCGGCCGAACCAGGTCAGCTGGCGCTTCGCGAAATGCCGGGTGTCGCGCTTTAAGGTGAGCACGGCGTCTTCGAGGGAAACGCTCCCGTCAAGGACGTCGAGCATTTCCTTGTAGCCGAGGCCCTGCATGGAGGTCAGACCGCGGCGGTAGCCGGCGTCGTACAGGCGCTTCACTTCGGACAGCAGCCCCTCTTCCATCATTTTGTCGACCCGGGCATCGATCCGTTCGTAGAGCTTCTGCCGGTCCATGGTCAGCACAAAGCAGACGCTGTTGTAAACGTCGGGCTGTGTGCGCATGCGGCGGTTGTGCTCGGAAATCCGCATCCCGGACATGTGGAAAAACTCGATGGCGCGGATGACACGGCGGACGTTGTTCGGGTGGATGGCTTCGGCGGCCTCCGGATCGATCTGCCGCAGCTTTTCGTGAAGCGCTTCGGCGCCGATGCGCTGCGCCTCTTCCGTCAGCGAGCGGCGGTACGCGCTGTCGGTGTCGCTTTCGGAAAAATCCACCCCGTAGCGCAGCGCCTGAATATAAAAGCCGGTTCCGCCGACAAGGACGGGCAGATGCCCGCGGCTTACAATGTCTTCAATGGCCTGCTGCGCAAGCGCGGTAAAGCGTACGACGTCAAAGGGTTCGCCCGGATCGAGAACGTCAATCAGATGATGGGGAACCCCCTGCATCTCTTCCGGACGGATCTTCGCCGTGCCGATGTCCATGCCGCGGTAGACCTGCATGGAATCGGCGGAGATGATCTCGCCGCCGACGGCTTTGGCCAGCGCGATGGACAGGTCGGTTTTTCCGACGCCGGTCGGACCGGTCAGGATGACGAGGGGCCGGCGGCTGTTCTCAGACAATGCGTTTGAATTTTCGTTCGATTTCATAGCGGTTCATGACAATAATGGTCGGGCGGCCGTGGGGACAATGGTAGGGATTGTCGAGCGACAGCAGTTCCTTGATCAGGGCGTCGGCTTCCGCAAAGGACAGCCGTGTATTTCCCTTGACGGCGGCTTTGCAGGACATGGAGGCGATTTTCTCCGTCAGCAGTTCACTGTCCCGGGAACCGCGTTCCTGCTGGAAATCCGAAAGGACGGACAGAAACAGGTCCTTCGGATCAATGGACGGAAAATCCGTCGGGATCGCGGTGATCATATAATCCCGGCCGCCGAAGGGCTCAATTTCGTACCCCAGGGAACGGAACGCGTCAGCTCCGGATAAAAAGGCCGTCTCCTCCGACGGGGAAAGGGTCACGACGACGGGCGGCGAGATGCTCTGGGAGGACGCGGCGTGGCTGTGGAGTTCCTTCATCTTCCGCTCGTACAGCACCTTTTCGTGGGCGGCATGCTGATCGATGATATAGAGCTTCTCATCGTATTCCACGAGCCAGTAGGTCCCGAGATACTGGCCGATGATCCGGTGGCGTGCGGCGGCTTCTTCCGATAAAAAACGCAGCTGCTCTCCGGACGGCGTCGGAATGAAGGGCGGCGCCGGGGCCGGCGAAGGTTCTGCGGCCGGCGAAGGTTCATGGGACGGCGCCGTGCGTTCGTGCACCGCCAGGACGGACGGATCCGGCGCGGTATACACGCGGTGATAGGGACTGTCCTGTTCGAGCCGGCGGCCGAGCGTTTCTTTGATTTCCGAAAGACGGGCCGTCTCAAAGGGCTCTGCGCCGCGCGGCAGAAGGGCCGGCTTTTCTTTTTCCTCGGCACCGGGTGCCGTGGAAAAGATGTCTTCGCGGCCCGACAGTACCGTCGAAACAATGCGGGATACGTCTTCCGACAGGGTCCTGTCATCGTCAAACCGGACTTCGGCCTTGGCCGGATGCACGTTTACGTCCACGCTGCCGGTTTCGAAGCTGAAAAACAGGACGGCAAAGGGGAACCGGTGCTGCATGATAAAGCCGCTGTAGCCCTCTTCCACCGCGGAGGAAAGCAGACGGCTCGTGATGGCACGGCCGTCGACGAAGAAATATTCCTGACCGCGGTTGCCGCGGGTCAGCTGCGGCGAGCCGATAAAGCCGGTTACCGTAAAACGGGTGCCTTCCTGGGAAACCGGGATCAGCTGGCCGGCGGCTTCCCGTCCGAACAGCTGGTAGATCACGTCGGCAAGCTGTCCGTTTCCGCTGGTGTTCAGGATTTCTTTTCCGTCGGAAACAAGGCGGAACGAGATCTCTGGCCGGGACAGCGAAAGCCGGGTCAGAAGCTCTGCGACGGCGTTGGCTTCGGAACGCTCGGAGCGCAGGAATTTGCGCCGGGCGGGGGTGCGCGAAAAGAGGTCTTCCGCGATGACCGTCGTGCCGGCGGGGATGCCGATTTCTTCAAAGAGCAGTTCCTGCTCCCCTTCGCAGACGCGGTGAATTCCGACAAGCTGGCCGGCGGGACGCGTATAGATTTCGGTTCTGGCCGCGGCGGCAATCGACGCGAGGGCCTCGCCGCGGAATCCGAGGCTGCGGATGCCGGAAAGCTCGGACGCGTCGGTCAGCTTGCTGGTGGCGTGACGCAGAAACGCGGTGCGCACCTCTTCGGCCGGAATGCCGCTTCCGTTGTCCGTCACGCGGATGGACCGGGTTCCGCCGCCGCGGATTTCCACGGTGACGGCCGTGGCGCCGGCATCTACGGCGTTTTCCGTCAGCTCCTTGACGACGGAAGCCGGCCGTTCGATGACCTCGCCGGCGGCGATCAGATTGATGGTTTCCGAAGAAAGCAGTTGAATGGGATGCATCGGATCTCCTTGCGGGTTCGTGATTTCTCCTACCAGCGGTTTTTCACTTTGCTCTGCAGCTCGTTCAGCCGGATCAGCGCGTCGAGGGGCGTCATGGACGAGATGTCCATGGTTTTCAGTTCCTCGATGATCGCGTCGTCTCCGACGGTATCAAACAGGGACATCTGGTTTAAATCCACTTCGTCCGGCCGGTGTTTCGCAGAAGCGCTTTCGCCGGGCAGAATGCTTTGCACGATGCGGACGAGGTCGTTGGTGCCGAGTTCCTTTAAGATGTCGTTGGCCCGAAACAGCACCGATTCCGGCAGACCGGCGAGCCGGGCCACCTGGATGCCGTAGCTCTTGTCGGCGCCGCCTTTGACGATCCGGCGCAGAAAGACGATATCCTCCCCGTTTTCCTTGACGGCGATGGAGTAATTGCGGATGCCGTCAATTTTGCCCTCGAGTTCCGTCAGCTCGTGGTAATGGGTCGCGAACAGCGTTTTCGCGCCGATCTGACGGGTATTGGCGATGTGCTCCACCACGGCCCAAGCGATGGCAAGACCGTCGTAGGTGCTTGTTCCGCGGCCGATCTCGTCGAGGATGATCAGGGAGTTCGGAGTGGCGTTTTTCAGGATATTCGCGACCTCGCTCATCTCGACCATGAAGGTGCTCTGTCCGCTGGCGAGGTCGTCGGAGGCGCCGACTCGGGTGAAAATCCGGTCGCTGATGCACAGATTGGCGGATGAGGCGGGCACGAAGCTGCCGAGCTGGGCCATCAGGCAGATCAGCGCGGTCTGGCGCATATAGGTCGATTTGCCGGCCATGTTCGGGCCGGTGATGATGGCGACGCGGTTGGCGTTGCGGTCGAGCTTCACGTCGTTGGGCACAAAGGCGTGGGAACCGATCATCTGCTCGACCACCGGATGCCGTCCGCCGCGGATGTCGATGGAGCCCTTGCGGTTCAGCACCGGGCGGCAGTAATGATTGGCCTGGGCGACGACCGCGAGGGACAGATAGACATCGAGGGAAGCGACGGCCTTGGCCGTTTTCTGGATCCGGGCGACCTGGTCCGCGATGCGGGTGCGGACATCGGTAAAGATGCCGTATTCCAGGGATTCGAGACGGTCCTGGGCGCCGAGAATGGTTTCCTCGAGTTCCTTCAGTTCCGGTGTGTAGAACCGTTCCGCGTTGGCTAAGGTCTGCTTGCGGATATAGTGTTCGGGCACGAGGTCACGGTAGGAATTCGTCACTTCGATATAGTAGCCGAACACGCGGTTGTAGCGGACCCGCAGGTTTTTGATGCCGGTGCTCTCCCGCTCGCGCGATTCGAGGTCCGCCAGCCAGCTTTTTCCTTCCGTGCCGGCCTTGCGCAGCCGGTCCACTTCGCTGTCAAAGCCGGTTTTGATGATGCCTCCTTCGTGAACCGAGATCGGCGCGTCCTCCGAAATGGAGGAAGAAATCAGTTCGTACAGATCCTTCAGCGGGTCGAGGTCGTCCCGCAGGCGGCGGAGGTTTTCCGACGAAAACTCGTTTAACAGATCGCGGATCGGCGACAGCATTTCCACGGATCCGCAGAACGCGAGCAGGTCGCGCGGCGAGGCGCTTCCGATGGCGATGCGGGTCAGAAGACGCTCGAGGTCGTAGACCGGGCCTAAGTATTCCCGCATTTCTTCGCGCGTCATAAAAGCGGCGTTCAGTTCGTCGATGACGTCATAGCGCCGTTCGAGCTCTTCTTCGTCGAGCAGGGGCTGCACCAGGGCGTTGCGCAGCGCGCGGGCGCCCATGGCGGTTTTGGTGCGGTCCAATACCCACAGCAGGGTTCCCCGCTTTTCTTTCTCGCGGAGGGTTTCGGTCAGCTCGAGATTCCGCCGCGCCGCGGCGTCGAGAACCATGTAGCGGTTTCCTTCATAGACCGAAAGCGTCGTAACCTGCGATACGTTGTCCATCTGCATTTTGGACAGATAGGCCAGCAGCGCGCCGGCCGCGGCGAGGGCGGCGGAACCGGCGGCCAGACCGAGAACCGAGGGCTCGGTGACCCCGAAATGGGTGCAAAGGACCGACGACGCTTCCGTGTCGGAAAACAGGGCGGCCGGACAGGTCTGCAGAAAAATGCCGAACTGTTCCTTCAGCTGCGCGGGATCGATCCCGCACAGCAGGAAGGCGTCGTTGCAGACGATTTCCGAAGGCATATACCGGATGATCTCGTCCATCAGGCGTCCGGTGCCCTCCAGCTCCGTCACGGCGAAATAGCCCGTAGAGACGTCGCAGACCGAAAGGCCGAAGCTCTCCCCGGTGGCGACAATGCCCAGAAGGAAATTGTTGCGGCCCTCGTCGAGGGCGCTTGTTTCGGTGTTCGTACCGGGCGAGACGATGCGGGTGACTTCGCGTTTGACAAGCCCTTTTGCCAGGCTCGGATCCTCCATCTGTTCGCAGATGGCGACTTTGTATCCCTTCGATACAAGGCGGGAAAGATACCCGTCCACCGCGTGATAGGGAACACCGCACATCGGCGCGCGCTCTTCCTGTCCGCAGGCGCGGCCGGTCAGCGTCAGCTCCAGCTCGCGGGAGGCGGTTTTCGCGTCGTCGAAGAACATCTCGTAGAAGTCACCGAGACGGTAAAACAGGATGCAGTCGCTGTATTGTTTTTTGACCTCCATATACTGGGCCATCATGGGTGTCAGTTCAGCCATGGATTACCTCATTGTTGAATGCCTGCCGCCTGATTTGCGTAAGCGGTGATGCGGTTCGCGGTGCGGATGCC
>JAZQBE010000014.1:0-5351 GCA_045545575.1 Shuttleworthella sp. | reverse complement strand
GGGCGAGGCCCCCCTTCCGTTTTTGAGAAAAAGTGGTAGGGGTCCTGCCCCGCCGTTCCGGTTTCCGAGGGGGGCGCCTGTGATGGACAACGCAAGGAATCCGCTGCCGCTTCAGGGGATCCGAATCGACTGGAGCAGGATTTCCGAAACCAGTTATCTGAGGGGAATCGAGGCGATCCGGAATCTGGAACAGCTGGAGTTTCACAGCGGCATTACGTTTTTTGCGGGGGAAAACGGAAGCGGAAAGTCGACCCTGCTTGAGGCGATTGCCGTCTGTTCCGGGTTTAATCCGGAAGGCGGAACAAGAAATTACCGTTTTTCCACGTATGATTCGCATTCCGAACTGTGCGATGCCGTGCGGCTGATCCGCGGGTATCAGAAGGCCGGACACGGGTATTTCCTTCGCGCAGAGAGTTTTTACAACGTGGCTACCGCGGAAGAAGAGTACAGCAGAGGTCCGGGCGGCGTTTCACAGCATTTTCATGAGAAGTCTCACGGAGAGAGTTTTCTTGCCCTTGCCCAGAACGGCTTTCGCGGACGCGGGCTGTATCTGCTTGACGAGCCGGAAGCGGCGCTGTCGCCGCAAAGGCAGCTGACGCTGCTGATTGAAATCGATCGGTGCGTCCGGGAAGGCGGCCAGTTTATCATTGCAACGCATTCCCCGATCCTGCTGGGCATACCGAAAGCGGAGATTCTGAGCTTTGACGACGGCCGGATTCACCCCGTTTCGTACGAAGAGACGGACAGCTATCAGATCACAAAGCTGTTCATCGAGAACCGAAAGGTTCTTTTGGACAGATTACTGGAGGGTAGATAAAAAGCGGAACAGGGGTCAGGCACCCGTTCCGGTTCCACGACAAGGAGGTTTCAGAATGAATCGAACAGGCTCATACATCAGAACCCCGGCGGTTCTGATCCTGCTTTCCTTTCTGCTGGTCATGTTCATGACGGGCTGCGGTGAGTATGCGTCAAGCTACAAGGCGGTCGGGTTCGTGCATTCCAACAGCCGCTCGTCGGCGAATATGACGTTTTATTCCCTGGAAGGAAGGATGGTTTTCAAACTGAAGCCTTCCGCCGAGGGAGACATCAAATACACGGCAAGTCTCGAGACCGGCAGCGCCACGGTGTATTATGATTACGCCGGCGTGAAGTCGGAGCTGTTTTCCATCAGCGGCGGGGAAGATATCGAGGGAGCAGGCGGATATATCGAAGCCGGCACGGTCTATATCATCGTGGAAACCGACGGCAAATGTCAGAATGGCGCGTTCCGCTTTGACCTGGAGTAGAAACAAAAAGCGGAACAGGGGTCAGGCACCCGTTCCACTTTTTCCCAAAAACGGAACGGGTGCCTGACCCCCGTTCCGAAAAAGCAGAAACGAGGGATCAGAAATGTGCTGCCGTTACTGTATTGACAGCGATTCCCCGGAATTCCGGGAGCTCGCCGAGGAAATGCGCCGGTCCCGGCTGGCGGAAAGGTGGCTTCGGACGACGGCCATCAAAACGCAGGGCGAAATCCGGCCGACGGACGTGGTGCCGGTCATCGCGGCCAACCGCGCCGGGAACCGGGCGGTCTTTCCGATGAAATGGGGCTTTGCCGGGCCGTCGCTGCTGCTGAATGCCCGTACGGAGACGGCGGCGATGCGGCCGACGTTCCGGGAGTGCTGGGAGCGGCGCAGATGCATCGTGCCGGCGTCCTGGTATCTGGAGTGGGAGCACCTGCGCGGCAGTGACGGGAGGACGAAAACCGGCGATCCCTACCGGATCCGGCCGAAGGACAGCGCGATGACCTGGCTGTGCGGCCTGTACCGGATCGAGGACGGCCTGCCGTATTTCGTGGTGCTTACGCGGGAACCGGGCGAGAACATCCGGTTCATTCATGACCGCATGCCGCTGATTCTGCCGGCGGAACGCATTGACGAATGGATCCGGCCGGACGCGGATCCGGCACAGCTGCTGCGGGAAGCCTGCACGGACATGGCATTTGAAAAAGTGGTTTAACGCATCAAGAAGGAGTCCAAAGATATGAACAAAACCGGAACACAGACGATGGAGACCGAGCGGCTGATCCTCCGCCGATTCCGCATCGAGGATGCGCCGGAAATGTACGCCAACTGGGCATCCGATCCCGAAGTGACGCGCTTCCTGACCTGGCCTGTGCACGCAGACGTCGGCGTCACAAAAGCCCTGCTGACCGACTGGGTCGCGCAGTATGAAGACGGCGGATACTTCAACTGGGCCATGGAATTAAAGGAAACCGGCGAGGTAATCGGAAACATCTCCGTTGTGCGGCTGAAAGAAGACATCGAGGCGGCGGAGATCGGTTACTGCATGAGCCGTTCCCAGTGGGGCCGGGGCCTGATGCCGGAGGCTCTGCGGGCGGTGATGGATTATCTGTTTGACGTTGTCGGATGCAACCGGGTCGCGGCTGTCCACGACGTCAACAATCCGAAGTCCGGACGCGTGATGGACAAGGCCGGAATGAAGCTGGAAGGGATCCTGAGAGCGGCCGGAAAAAGCAACCAGGGGATTATCGACGAGGTCTGGCACGCCATGATCCGAAGCGACCGGTGACGCGGACGGCGTCCCGCCGGAAGCGTCATTGTTTTCTGCAGTTGTTGTTGCAGAAAAGATATTGTAGAAAACCCGCGGAACGCATATACTTGATACAGATTTATCAAACTGTCTGAAAGACAGTTTCAGAACAGAAACGTGTATCCATCAGAAGGGAATGAAAGGAGAACATGGTATGGCACAGGACGTCAACGTCGTCTGCCCGGAGAAGGGTCCGATCACAGACGAGCTGCTCGAACGGATGAACAAATGGTTCCGGGCGGCAAACTACCTTTCCGCAGGACAGCTGTATCTGCTGGAGAACCCGCTGCTGAAGAAGCCGCTGACGATCGACATGATCAAAAAGAAGATCGTCGGCCACTGGGGAACGGTTCCCGGACAGAACTTCGTGTTCGTGCATCTGAACCGCGCCATCAAGCGCTATGATCTGGACCTGATCCTGCTGTCCGGCCCGGGCCACGGCGGAAACTTCTACATCGCGAACGACTACATGGACGGCTCCTACAGCGAGGTCTATCCGAACATCTCGGAAGACGAGGCCGGCATGGCGAAGCTGTTCAAGCAGTTCTCCTTCCCCGGCGGCGTGCCCAGCCACTGCGCGCCCGAGACCCCCGGTTCCATCAACGAAGGCGGCGAGCTCGGCTACGGCATCGCCCATGCCTTCGGCGCCGTATTTGACAACCCGGATCTGATCGCCGCGGTGACGGTCGGCGACGGCGAGGCCGAAACCGGTCCGCTCGCGACCTCCTGGCAGAGCAACAAGTTCCTGAACCCGATCACGGACGGCGCGGTGCTGCCGATCCTGCACTTAAACGGCTACAAGATCGCCAACCCGACGATCTTTGCCCGCATGTCCCACCAGGAAGTGGTGGATTTCTTCCACGGCACCGGCTGGGAGCCCTACTTCGTCGAGGGCAGCGACCCGATGACCATGCACCGGAAGATGGCGGAAACGCTGGACACCGTCATTGAGCGGATCAAAGAAATCCAGAAAAACGCCCGCGAGAACAACGACGCGACCCGTCCGGTGTGGCCGATGATCGTTCTTCGTACGCCGAAGGGCTGGACCGGTCCGAAGGTGGTGGACGGAAAGCGCATTGAGGACAACTTCCTTGCGCATCAGGTGCCGATCATGATGGACAAGCCGGAAGAGCATCTGCGTCTGCTGGAAGAGTGGCTGCGCAGCTATCATCCGGAAGAGCTGTTCGACGAGAACGGCAGGCTGCTGCCGGAGATCAAGGCGCTGGCGCCGGAAGGCCATGCCCGCATCGGCGCAAACCCGCACGGCAACGGCGGACTGCTGCTGCGCGATCTGCGCATGCCTGATTTCCGCGATTACGCCGTGGAGATTCCGCACACAGTGGACGAAAACGGAACCGAGATCATTGCCCACGGCGACCGCGACGGCCAGGATATGTCCGAGCTCGGCAAGTTTGTCCGCGACATCTTCGAGCTGAACAAGGATGCCCGGAACTTCCGTATTTTCGGACCCGACGAGACGAATTCCAACCGCCTCAACGCCGTGTTCGACGTCGAAAACCGCGACTGGAACGCGGAGCGCTATGACACCGACGACCATCTGGCCGCCGACGGCCGCGTGATGGATTCCATGCTTTCCGAGCACATGTGCGAAGGCTGGCTGGAGGGCTATCTGCTGACCGGCCGCCACGGCTTCTTCGCCACCTACGAAGCCTTTGCCCGCATCATCGATTCGATGGCCGCGCAGCACGCGAAGTGGCTGAAGGTCTGCAGCCAGCTGCCCTGGAGAGAGGAGATCTCCTCGCTGAACCTGATCATGGCCTCGACGGTGTGGCAGCAGGACCACAACGGCTTCACGCACCAGGATCCCGGCTTCATGGATCACATCGCCAACAAGAAGGCGGACGTCGTTCGCCTGTATCTGCCGCCGGACGCGAACTGCCTGCTTTCGACCTTCGATCACTGCATCCGCAGCCGCGACTACGTCAACGTCATCGTCGCGTCGAAGCATCCGCGGCCCCAGTGGCTGACCATGCCGGAAGCCATCAAGCACTGCACGCAGGGCATCGGCATCTGGGACTGGGCGTCGAACGACCAGGGACAGGAGCCGGATATCGTCTTCGCCTGCGCGGGCGAGACGCCGACCCTCGAGGCACTGGCCGCGGTGTCGATCTTGAACCGCGAACTGCCGGAGGTGAAGATCCGCTTCATCAACGTCGTCGACCTGTTCAAGCTGCAGCCGTCCAACGAGCATCCGCACGGCCTGACCGACGCGGAATACGACATGCTCTTCACGAAGGACAAGCCGGTTATCTTCAACTTCCACGGCTATGCTTCGCTGGTGCATGAGCTGACCTCCCGCCGCCACAACAACCGCCTGATGCACGTGCGCGGCTACAAGGAAGAGGGCACGATCACGACGCCCTTCGACGTCCGTGTCCAGAACGACGTGGACCGTTTCCACCTTGTGCAGGAAGCGCTGAAGTATCTGCCGAAGCTCGGCAACCGCGGCGCGTATCTGTACCAGAAGATGAGCGACAAGCTCGTGGAGCACAAGCAGTACATTCACGAGTACGGCATGGATCTGCCGGAAGTCGCCGGCTGGAAGTGGCAGCAGGATTAAACCGCATATAACGCATAACAAACAAGGCCGCGTCCCTTTGATATGCTACCCCCAAGTAGGACACTGAAATATAAAACCTACTTGGGGGTATTTCTATGTCCAGAAAAAGCACGATTGACCCGGCAGAAAAAGTAAAGATAGTTGAACGGTTACTGGCAGATGAGATCAGTGTTTCGGA
>JAZQBE010000013.1:0-3817 GCA_045545575.1 Shuttleworthella sp. | reverse complement strand
GCTTTCAATAGGCGGCGCAGCGCCGACGAAGCCGACGCCTGTGAGCGTGCGCCTGCTGTATGGCGAGCAGTGCACAGCATGATTTCAAAACCTATACCTTTCCATGGTTTTTTGCGGCAATGTCTGCTATAGTAGGAATGTTGGAACAAACACTGCAAAAGGAGCCCATTATGTCCGAACCTTTCTATCCGCTGCTGTTTGGCGGCGATATCAACGTATATTCCGTGGCGCGGGCCTTTCACGAGGCCTACGGCATCAAATCCACAGCCTACGGCAAGTATGCCTCCGGCCCCTGCGCCCGCAGCAAGATCATCGACTACCGCGTCTGTGCGGACAACGAAGATGAAAAAGCCTTTGTCCGCAACGCCACTGCCTTCGCCGAGGAGCACACCGACGGCAAGGTCTTCGTCATCGGCTGCGGGGACGCGTACGTGCGTCTCGCGGCGGAGAATGCCGAGTTTCTCCCGAAGAACTGCATCGTGGCCACCGTTTCCGGCAACCGGATGCGCCGCCTGACCGACAAGGAGAAATTCTACGGCACCTGCGACGAATACGGCATCGACCACCCGGCCACCGTTTCGTGGCGTCCGGATATGGGACACGATTTCGACCTGCCCTTTGAGCCGCCCTACATCTGCAAGCCGGCCAACTCCGTCAGCTACTGGGAGCATCCCTTCGAGGGCAACGACAAGGTCTTCCTGCTTCCCGACAGGGACGCGCTGTGCGATGTTCTGGACCGCTGTGCCGGCGCGGGCTACCCGGACGCGATGCTGATCCAGGACCGGATCCCCGGCGACGACTCCGCGATGCGGGTCCTGACCTGCTACTCCGACCGGCACGGCAAGGTCGTCATGATGTGCCTGGGCCACGTGCTGTTAGAGGAGCACACGCCCCACGGGCTGGGCAATCACGCGGTCATTCTTACGGAACAGCTGACGCCCGAAACCCGCGCGCTTTGTGAAAAGATCCACGGCTTCCTGGACGACATCGGCTACGTCGGCTTCTCCAACTTCGACATCAAGTACGACGAGCGCGACGGCCGCTTCGCCGCCTTCGAAATCAACTGCCGCCAGGGCCGCAGCAACTACTACGTCACCGGCGCCGGCATGAATATCGCCACCCTTCTGGTGCGCGACTACATCGAACAGGAAGAGATCCCCTTTACCATGGTGGAGGAGGAAAGTCTGTGGGCCGTGGTTCCGAAGAAGGTGTTAAAACGCTTCATCGCGCCGGAATACCAGGAGACCATGTTCCGCCTGATCAGCGAGGGCAAGGACAGCAACTCGCTGATTTACAAGGGCGACCGGGGCATCCTTCGCCGGATCTGGGTGCGCCACAACATCAACAGTCACAAGAAGAAATTCGCGAAGTATTATCAGAGAAAAGACCGTCCGAACGAGCTGATGGTCCGGTAACGGAGGAACAGATTTGGCAAAAGAACCTTCCGAAAAAACCGATGGCATGCTCGGCGTCTTAGGCGGCATGGGGCCGCAGGCCACGCAGCTGTTTTACCAGTGGCTGATCGACCACACCGATGCGTCCTGCGACCAGGAGCACGTCCGGACGCTGATCTTAAGCGACACGCAGATGCCCGACCGCACGGCGGCGATCCTCTCCGGACAGACCGAAGCCGTGTTTGACCGTCTGCTTGCCGACTGCCGGCTTCTGACCGGTGCGGGCTGCACGGCGATCGCGATTCCCTGCAACACGTCCCACTACTTTGCCGACGATCTGCAGGCGAATCTTACGGTTCCGATTCTTCACATGCCGCGGCTGGCGTCCGCGGAGGCCGCGCGCCGGCTCTCCGGGCAGCCCGGCCCCGTCGCCGTGCTTGCGACGGACGGCACCATCCAATCCGGCGTATACGACCGGGAACTCGAAGCCCTGGGGCTCGCGCCCTGGCACCCGGACGAAAAAACCCAGGCGGCCGTCATGCACCTGATCTATGACGTGATCAAGGGCGGATCCACCGGAACCCGGGGCGATTTTTCCGCCATCGACGCCGCCGTCCGAAGCGCCGGCTGCCGTCTGGCCATCCTGGCCTGCACGGAGCTGTCCGTCTACCGGCAGAACCACGGGCTCGACAACAGTTTTTATCTCGACGCGATGGAGATCCTGGTGAACGAATGTGTCCGCCGGTTCGCATAAGTTATAAAGGGGAATACCTATGGCAAGAAACAGAAAGAAAGACACGCTCTGGCTGGATGACGAGATGAGCTGGCGGCCGACCGGCCTGTTTGCGGTGATTTTCGCGCTGATTCTTCTGGTCGCGATCATCTGGGGCGCCGGCTACATCTTCTTCCGCACGCACTTTCTGCCCAACACGACCGTCGGCGGCATCGAAGCCAGCTTCCAGAGTGCCTCCGGCATCCAGCAGCAGCTCAACGCCATCATCAACAAATACGACCTCACGGTCTTAGACCGCTACGACAACGAGATCTACCTGGACGAGGAGGACATTTCCTACGGTTTCAAGTCGGTCACGAAAGCGTCCCAGTCCGAGCAGATCATCAAAGAACAGGATGCCCTGCGCTGGCCCCTCGAGTTCTTTGAAGCGCATGAGCTGCCTCTCGACGTCACCTACGACCGCGAGGCTGTCCGGGACAAAGTAAAGAATTACGCCGAAAAGTTCCCGGAGCCGCAGAACGCCTACATCAACATCACGGACACGGACTATGAACTGGTCCCCGAGGTCTGCTCCATCGACGTGGACAAGACCATGGCCGCCGTGGAGCTGGCGCTGCAGACCCATGTGCGCGAGATGGAGCTGCCGGAAAGCTGCTACATCGAGCCGGAAATCCTTTCCACGGACGAGCGCCTGGTGAACGTCGCCGATCAGCTGGACAGCTATCTTTCCATGACGGTCACCTATGACATCCCCGGGGAAAACATCGTTCTCTCCCGCCCCGACATCATCAAGATGCTGTTCATCTGGGAAGACATGGTCTTAGTCAACGAGGATGCCGTCGCCGAATACGTGCAGCAGCTGGCCTACCGCCTGAACACCTACGGCGACGACCGGCAGTTCGTCACCGCGGCCGGCGACACCATTACGATCGGCGGCGGCGACTACGGCTGGGTCGTCGCGAAGGCGAAAGAAAAAGAACAGCTTGTCGCAGACCTCTACGCCCGTGAAAGCATCACGCGCCCCATCGTCTGGGAACAGACCGCCTGGGGCCCGATCAACGCCGACATCGGTCCGACATACCTCGAGGTGGATTACACCAACCAGCATATGTACTACTTCGTGGACGGTGTGCGCGTCTTCGACAGCGACATCATTTCCGGCAACTTAAACCGCAATTCCGGATCGCCCGACGGCGTGTTCAAGATCGTTTACAAGCAGAAAAACGCCGTGCTCGTCGGCGAAGACTACAGCTCGCCCGTCGACTACTTCCTGCCCTTCGCCTACAACGTCGGCTTCCACGATGCCGACTGGCAGCGCGCCTTCGGCGGACAGCTGTATCTGTCCCGGGGCTCCCACGGCTGCATCAACTGCCCGGATGCCACAGCCCAGTATCTGTATGAAAACGTGGCCCAGGGCACGCCTGTGGTGACCTACTACCGGCACGCCGTCTCTCTGACCAACGACGTGGCCCGGATTTCCAACGCCTACTCTTACCAGAGGCAGTAAACGGTTACATCACCCGCTGAATCGGATGGGCCGGATTCCTTCTTGATATGCTACCCCCAAGTAGGACACTGAAATATAAAACCTACTTGGGGGTATTTCTATGTCCAGAAAAAGCACGATTGACCCGGCAGAAAAAGTAAAGATAGTTGAACGGTTACTGGCAGATGAGATCAGTGTTTCGGA
>JAZQBE010000012.1:0-10411 GCA_045545575.1 Shuttleworthella sp. | reverse complement strand
CCTGAAGCCTGGCCGCTCTGGTTTCGTAATCCTCCAGAAGCATCCGGATCTCCAGCCTTGCGGCCGTTGATCCCGCCCGGCTTCCGATGCTGTGCTCGGCTGCTTCATACAAAGTCTTCGCCCTCTTAAGCCCCACAGCCTCCTTTGTGTCGTAGTTGCTCATGTCGTGTCATGACGCCGAAGCGCAAGTGGCGTCCGAGGAGCGAAATGACGGCAGTAAAGGAAAGAAGGTTGATCATGGATCGATCACGTCAAAGGCTCCTCGGATGCGGTTATTATGAATCAAAGGGGTGTCCAAAGAAACGGACTCAGAAAGCGAGATCGCTTCCTTAAAGGGTGAGACCGATTGTTCGGACAGCAGATAATGTAAACTGGTATCATCCCAGATCACCTGAGGCGTAAAATGCGGATCCAAGCCGGATGATAGCGTCAAATGCTATATAAAGGTTCTTGGCGATAACAGCGGCAGAATCATTGATGTTAAGGGCCGTTTCAGGTATATTATATTTTAAGGTTTTACAAAGATTGTATTTCCAGTCTGCCATGCGGTCAAAAGATTCCTTTGTCTTAAAATAGTTCTTTAGGAGGTCAAACCAACAGATCTCATTCGCTCAATCTCTCGGAGTTTGAGAGCCTTGTTAATTCTGCAGGATGAAAACTACAATAACGCATATGAATATGAAAACCCTCCACGTCGTCGCCGCCATCATCCGTTCCTCCGACCGCATCTTCGCTACCCAGCGAGGATACGGTGAGTGGAAAGACTTCTGGGAATTCCCCGGTGGGAAGATCGAACCCGGGGAAACCCCGGAGGAAGCGCTTCGCCGGGAAATCCGGGAAGAACTGGACACGGGAATCGCTGTCGGTGACAAGATCGCCACAATCGAATACGACTATCCAACATTCCATTTGAGCATGGAGTGCTTCTTTGCGCGTGTGACGGAAGGAAGCCTCGTGCTGAAGGAGCACGAAGCTGCCAGATGGCTTGCGCCGGACGAACTGGACAGCGTCCGCTGGCTGCCGGCCGATCAGCAGATCATAGAGAATCTCAGACAACCAGAGGCTAGAAGGAACGACCATCATGAATGAAAACCCCCGGTGCTTGTATTACAACAGCTTCACCGGCTTTCTTGGCGAGACCGAAATGGCTGTGCTGGGCAGTATCGTAGACCATTATCACGGCGAAGCCCGTACGACCACCCTTGAAGCCTGGAAGGGCGAGATCGCCATCATGCAGGAGGTGCTGTCCCCGTTTGCGCCGAGCGACGGACGCATCATCTTCGAATACGACATCCCGCGTCTGGGGAAGCGGATCGACGTGGTGCTTCTCTTCAAGGGCATCATCTTCTGCCTGGAGTTTAAGGTCGGCGAAACGCGGATCCTCGAAGCGGATGTGGACCAGGTCTTAGACTACGCGCTGGACCTGAAAAACTTCCACAAATACAGCGAGAAGAAGGTCATCGTTCCGATCCTGGTGGCCACGAACTATGCAGACGCGTCTTCTGTGATTCAGATGTCGGTCTATGACGATCGCGTTGTGAACCCGCTGGTCACCGGAAAGGATCATCTTTTTGATTTGCTGGCAGCGGTATGCACCCGGTTTCCGGATGAGACGCCGGTGGACGACAACTGGATCATCAGCCCCTATGCACCGACGCCGACCATCATCGAAGCAGCCCGATCCTTGTATGAGAATCACTCGGTGGAAAACATCACCCGGCACGAGGCAGATCAGGTCTATACGGACCGGACGATCGGCTACATCCTGCAGGTGATCGCCAAAAGCAAGGAAGAGCAGCGGAAAAGCATCTGTTTTGTGACCGGTGTGCCGGGCGCGGGCAAGACGCTGGTCGGGCTGGATGTGGCGATCAAGCAGACGTACCAGGGGCACGACGAGCCGGTGGAGGATGAAGGCGCCGTGTACCTGTCCGGCAATGGTCCGCTGGTGGCGGTCCTGACAGAAGCCCTGGCGCAGGACAACGTCAAAAAGAGCAGTGAGCGAAAAGAGAAAAAGAAGCTTACCGATGCCCGGCGTGAGGTGAGCAAGTCGATCCAGATGATTCACCGCTACCGAGACAACATGCTCGCGAAGATCGTGAACCCGGTGGAAAACGGGATCCTTGAAATCGACCCGGCGAAGGCGGTGAAGACCGAGGGCGCCGGCTACGGCGAAGTGGAGCATGTGGCCATCTTCGATGAAGCGCAGCGTTCCTGGACGCATAAACGGCTGGCGGATTATCTGAAGCGTGGCGGAACCTATGGAAACAAATTGAAGGTTCCGAACTTTCCGATGTCGGAAGCGGCCTTTCTGATCTGGTCGCTGGATCAGCGGGAGGACTGGGCCACCATCATCTGCCTGGTCGGCGGCGGGCAGGAGATCAATACCGGCGAAGCCGGCATTTCCGAATGGATTGCAGCGCTGAATGAGCGTTTCCCCCATTGGGATGTGTACATCTCGCCGAAGCTGACGGATGCGGAATATGCGGAAGGCCGCGTGAACGAGCTCCTGAAGAACAAGCCGAACGTCACCTATGCCGAGAGCCTTCATCTGGCGGTTTCACTGCGGTCGTTCCGTGCGGAAAAGCTCTCCGCCTTTGTCCATGCGCTGCTGACCTTTGATGATTCTGCCGCCGATCTGTATGCCAAAATCAAGGACCAGTATCCCATCGTGCTGACCCGGGATATGGATCAGGCACGGAAATGGCTGCATGAAAAGGTGCGCGGAACGGAACGCACCGGCGTGCTGGTGACAAAGGAATCGGCGCGGTTCAAGCCGCTGGGCATTCACATCCTGCCCTCGGACGAAATCAACACGGTGTACTGGTTCCTGGAGGACAAATCGGACACCCGCTCGTCCAATTACCTGGAAGATGCAGCCACCGAGATCCAGGTGCAGGGCCTGGAGCTGGATTACACCTGTCTGTTGTGGGATGCGGATATGCGCTGTGAGGATGGGCGCTGGCGGTTCTATTCGTTTAATGGAAAAACCCGCTGGAACGAAGTGACCGGTGACACCGAGGCGAAGCAGGAAAAGATGAAATACATGCTGAACGCCTACCGTGTACTGCTGACCCGGGCGAGGGCCGGCATGATCATCTGTGTGCCGGAGGGGAATCCCACGAAGACGGCCACCGGCTTCTGGGAAGACAGTACCCGTCTGCCGGAATACTATGACGGGACGTATCAGTATCTGAAAAGCCTCGGATTGGATGAAATTTAGTACGTTTTTGGGAGATGACATCTTCCCCGTTTCCATATATCATATGGAAGAGGGGTCACCATTCCTGTCAACCACATTGTAAAGGGGAGTTCCAATGGAAAGAGAGTCACAATCCACAGCACCTTTTGACATGCCGGTTCCCGTCGGCGAGGGAACCGGTCAGAACATCTGGGAGAAGATGCTTCTGGAGGATCAGCTGGACACCGCCGATGAAACCGTGATCTGCAGCCTGGCGGAGATGCGTCTGCCGTAGGTCCGGCGCGAGGGGAGAACGCCATGATTTTCAAAACCGGCAACGGCTGGAAGGCCTGTTTTGACGAGGACCGCGGGCGGTATTTCGGCGAATACGGCGGAATCCAGTCCTACAGCCTCTATGAAATCACGAAGGAACAGTTCGACCGGCTCGACGAGAAGATGACCGAGGGCGAGGCCACCATGATCATCTACGACGGCCGGCACATGTACATGGCGGTGGACGACCGCTGCGGTCCGCCGTACACGATCGTGTTCGACGACGAGTACGAAACGCTGTGTCCCTGGGCGAATGTAATCCGAAGCGGCCGGGTCTGGCCGGACGAGTTGACTGACGCGGCGGTGGAGGTGTTTGCGTCCGAGGCGAACAACCGTCCCCAGCGGCGCAGGAAGCGCGAGGAACGCGAAAAGCGCGCCGCGAGTGAAGAGTCCGCAGCGGATGAAGACAGCGGGAAGGGGGATGTGCAGTGAAAGAGAACCTTTTCGTGAAAGGCATCACGCGTTTCGCCGCCGGCCTGCTGTTGGTCGGTCTGCTGCTGTTTCTTCCGGCGGGTACCTTCCACTATCCCCAGGCCTGGCTTCTGATGGGGATCCTGTTCGTGCCGATGATTGTGGCGGGGCTCGTCATGATGAAGAAGAACCCCGAGCTGCTGGAAAAGCGCCTGAACGTGAAGGAGAAGGAATCGGAACAGCGGGAAGTGATCCTGTTTTCCGGCATCATGTTCCTCGCGGCCTTCATCCTGGCGGGCGTAAGCTTCCGCTTCGGCTGGCTGATGCTGCCCTTCCCGGTCAGCATCGCGGCAGCGGTCGTCTTCCTGGCGGCCTATGCCCTGTACGCGGAGGTGCTGCGGGAGAACACCTATCTTTCCCGGACCATCGAGGTGCAGGAGAATCAGAAGGTGATCGACACCGGGCTGTACGGCATCGTCCGGCATCCGATGTACATGGTGACGGTGTTTCTGTTTCTGGCCATGCCCCTGGTGCTGGGGTCGGTGATCTCCTTCCTGATCCTGCTGTGCTACATTCCGATCATCGTAAAGCGCATCCGCAACGAGGAGGAGGTCCTCACGGAGGGCCTGCAGGGCTACGGGGAATATAAGAAGAAAGTGAAGTACCGGCTGATTCCGTTTGTGTGGTAACGGGGGTACAGAATGAATTACGATCACGTCAGCATGGATCAGGAGCGCTTCAGTCTGCATGACTGCCGCGCCACCACTGCGGAATGGAAGGACGGGCAGCTGATTTTTCGGCTGCCCGATGGTTTTTATTGCGTGGATTACGGCGACGACTGGCCGAACACCGGCAAGGCGGAGGTTGAATTCCGGGTGGACGCCATGCGGGGCGCGTCCTATTATCAGTTTATCGAGACCGGCGGGCAGACGATCCGCCGGGAAGGCACCATCGAGGAGCTGGTGGACAGGATCAACCGCGGGGAGTGGGAGCTGGAATTTGCCTACCGCTACGACGGGTATCAGGAGGTGCTGTACCGGTGCTGGATCTGGGAAGACAGCGAGCCGTGGACCTATGAATGCGTGCTGTCCATCGGCACGAAGGAAAACACCATCTACCGCTGGGATTCGCCGGAGGGGCTTGAGGAATGAAGGAAAAGGAATTCGCCACGCCGTCCGGTATCATCCATTACTGGACGAACGAGATCCGCCCGGACCGGCCGATGCTGGTCTTCCTGCCCGGTCTGACCGCCGATCATCACCTGTTCGACCGGCAGGTGGAGGCCTTTGAGGCGGACTGTTCCATCCTGGTCTGGGACGCGCCCGGCCACGCGGCTTCCCGGCCCTTCCGGCTGGACTTCACCCTGATGGACAAGGCCGTCTGGCTCCACGAGATCCTTCAGCAGGAGGGCGCGGTCCGGCCGGTGCTGATCGGCCAGTCCATGGGCGGCTACGTGGCCCAGTGCTTCCTGGAGAAGTATCCGGGCGAGGCCGCGGGCTTCGTCTCCATCGATTCCGCACCGCTGAAGCGCTGCTACGTGACCGGCGCGGAGATCTGGGCGCTGCGGAAAACAGAGCCCATGTACCGGGCCTTCCCGTGGAAATCCCTGCGCGCCCTCGGCTCGAAGGGCTGTTCCGTGACGCCCTACGGCCGCGCGCTGATGGAGAGCTTCCTCGATGCCTACACCAAGGACGAATACTGCCGGCTGTCCGGCCACGGAATGAAGATGCTCGCGGACGCCATGGCGGCGGATCTGCCCTACGCCATCGACTGCCCGGCCATCCTGATCTGCGGCGAGAAGGACAACGCCGGCTCCGCGAAAAGCTACAACCGCCGCTGGGCCGCGAAAGAAGGCCTGCCCTTATATTGGATCAAAGACGCCGGGCACAACGCGAATACGGATCGGCCGGAGGAAGTGAATGAGGTGGTGAGGGAGTTTCTGGAGAGGGTGAGAGACACGTCGGGTTCATGCTAAAAGCGGCACTGAGCACTTTTCAAGAGATTTACTGAGCACTTTTCAGAAGATTTACTATGCACTTTTCAAGAGATTTGCTATGCACTTTTCCGAAGATTTGTTTAAGAGGAGGGCAGAAGAATGAGCACTTTAGTCGTTTTTTATTCCCTGGAAGGCAACACGGCTTACGCCGCGGAGCACATCGCGAAGACCTGCGGTTTTGACACGCTGCGTCTGGTTCCGGTGAAGGCGTATCCGAACAGCGGGTTCAAGAAGTTCCTCTGGGGCGGGAAGAGCGCGGTGATGGCGGAGACGCCGGAGCTGGAGCCCTATGCGTTCGACGCGGACAAGTACGACCGGATTGTGTTCGGATTCCCGGTCTGGGCCGGCAACGTTACGCCGCCGATCCGCACCTTCGTGAAGGACAACAATCTGGCCGGAAAGCGGATCGCGGCCTTAGCCTGTGAAAGCGGTTCCGGCGCGGAAAAGGCCTTCGAGAAACTGAAAAACGCCCTCGGCATCGATCAGCTGGAAGCGGAGCTGGTGCTGATCGACCCGAAGGCGCGTCCGAATGCGGATAATGAGAAGAAACTAGCGGCGTTCTGCGAGAAGCTTTTATAATTGACTTCTGCGGTCGCTTGTTCCCGGCCTGCGGCCTGGGATTTGGGCCATATCGCCCCTTTCCAGCTTCTGCGCCCCAATTCGATTTTTCCGAATTGGGGTGCACGAAGCTTTTTTCTTGCTATAGGCCCAAAAGTGCATAGGCAAGCCGGCCTGCGGCCTGGGATTTGGGTCTATACCGCCCCCAGCTTGCTTTACTTCTCGTCCGGCGTATTATTCCGCTGTTTTCCGCGTGCAATAATGCATGCAGAAATAGCAACAACGACACACGCCGCATACATCGCGGGGTAGGCGACATGGATCACGGTGTCGCTGTAGGGCAGGGCGCGCAGAGGCAGGACGATCCAGCGGGCGGCGGCGAAGAGGCCGGCGAAGAGGGCGGCGCGGCCGCCCGCGCCGAAACGTTTGCCGAGAGCGCAGGCGAGAAGGAGGGCTGCGAGGGCGCCGGCGATTTCATAGAGCTGTGTCGGGTGGACGCGGGGCGAGGAGGCGTGCAGGATCGGCAGGGCGTCCAGGAAGCGGTAGCGCAGTTCGTTGGCGGGGAAGATGACGCCGAAGGGGCCGTCGGTGGGCTTGCCGAAGCAGCAGCCGTTGCAGAAGCAGCCGAGTTTTAAGAGGACGATGCCTGCGGCAGCGGGAAGCACGAAGGCGTCGGCGACCGGTCCCGGGGAGCGGCGCAGGATGAGCGCAAAAAGGAGCAGGCCGGCGCATCCCGCGGCCAGCCCGCCCATGAGAGATAAGTGGGAATAGTGCGGCGTCCACCAGAAAAAGCCGTCGCCGTAGGCGTCGGGATTCGTCAGGACGTTCAGGCCCCGGGCGCCGGCCAGGGCCAGCGCCGCGGTTAGAAGCGGCAGCAGGACGCACCAGGGGCCCGGGAGCAGTTTTCGAAGGGACAGGGCGGCCAGTGCGAAGCCGCACAGGCCGGCCAGGACGGCACAGACATAGTAGGTCTGTACCGGGACGCCGAACAGGTGAAGGACCGGCAGCATTACAGGTCCTTGCTGACGGAGACGGAGGCGCTGGCGTAGAAGACGGTCATGCCTTCTTCTTCCATCGCGATGCGCACGCTGCCGGTGACGGAGCAGACGCCGTCTTCGACGGTGGCTTTCAGGGTTCCGCTGTGGGGATCCTGCAGGGTGAAGGTGCCGCCCGCGTAGGCGGCGGGCACGACGACGGGCTGCTCTTCGTATTCATCTTCATCCTGATCGTAGAAGGTGAAGGTGATGGTGCAGGCGCCGGAGGCCGCATCGTCCGAGGCAATGCTGATCTGGCCGACCAGGCCGAAGCTGCCGTCCGCGATCATGGCGTTCATTTCCTCGTCGCACTGGGCCTGGGTGATGTTCTGCATGTCCTCGCCGAGGTCCGCGTGGCCGAATTCGCCCAGATCGACGCCCTCGGCCACTTCCTCTTTGAAGTATTGGAAGGCTTCGTCCGAGATGTTGATCTGTGAAACGGCGATGTCGCCGCCGAGGGTGCCGAGCAGGTCGGAAAGCTCGGGGACTTCCGCCAACTCGAAGTCGGGGTTCAGCAGTTCATACTGCTGCAGGTCGGCGATCAGCTTGTCGATGGCTTCGTCCTTGGGATACTCGTCCGCGTAGCCGACCCACCAGTTGACGATGTCGCCCCAGTTGAAGCCGCCGTCTTTGATGCTCTGGTTGAGGGCTTTTTCGTCGACGTACTGGGTCAGGAAGCCGCGCACGTTGATCAGGCGCTCGAGACGGCGGGAGATGTCGTAGTCGTCCGCACTCTCCTCGTGGAAGAAGTTCATGAAGCGGCCTTCCTTGAGGGCGCCGTAGTCGAGGAGCATGGTTTCGATGTTCTGGCGCTCGATTTCCTTGAGCTTTTCGGCTTCCGCTTCCTGCTCGATGCGCATCTCGAAGTATTCGAGCAGGCTGTCTTCCGCGCGCTTTTCAAAGATTTCCCGGTAGCGTTCGGGCATCTCGGCGTAGGTTTTGAAGTCCCAGCCGTACTGCTCGCAGACCTCCGCGATGTTGTCGAGGTTGTAGAAGCGCTTCACGCCTTTGGCCACGGTGAAGCCGGAGGAGGTGTTCAGGTAGGTCAGGAAGGAGTCGCGGTTGCGGGCGATGACTTCGTTGCCGAAGAAGCCCTGCTCCTTGCCGTCGCGGTAGACCTTGTACAGCTCTTCCACCTGGTTGGATTTCCAGTTGGTGAAGGCCATGTTGGCGGAGGCGGCCAGGAAGGCCGCGCCTTTGGTGGTGAATTCCGCCGCGGGATGGACGTTCTGCAGCATGTTGCCCAGCTCCTCCATGGCGAGTTTGTTGCCCTCGGCCGTGCCCGACGCGAGGTAGCCGGCCATGGCGCCTAAGCCGCGGGCGTTTTTGACGGCTTCGCCGCCTGCTTCGCCCAGGGGCTTGCTGCCCATGATGATGCCGATGCGCTTGGAGAATTTCAGGTCCTCCCAGCAGTGGGTCATGGCGCCGTTGACGGCGTCTTCGAGACCGTTCCGGGCGGCTTCTTCATCCTCGTCGTACACGCCGCGGACGATGGAGGTGATGGCTTTCGTGCCGGTTTCCACGGCGCCCTTGTATTTGCCGCCGGCCTGTCCGCCGAGGTAGTTGATGGTGCTCTGGATCAAGTCCTCGGTGGCCTGCTTGGTCATGCCGAGGGCCTCGGCCTTCTGGCGCACGTAGGGCTCCAGCTCGCTGGCGGCCCGCTTGCTTTCGCCGTTGGCGACGGCCTGCTTCGTGCAGTATTTGTCGAGGAAGGCGTCGATCTGCTCCTCCTCGGTGAGCTTGCCGCCCCACCAGGAGGAGAAATGCGGAAGCGCGACGGACATGGTGCCCGCCTTGCTGTCAAAGGTGTCGGGATAGAGATAGACGATGTCGCCGGTGGCTTCGTCCGTCGTGACGAAGACGAAGCGGCTCAGCTCGGTGTCGTCCTTCGGAAGGGGCACGGTGAGCACCACGTCGGTGCCGAAGAAGGTGCCGTCGTATTCGTCGCAGGAGATTTCCAGGGGCTCGCCGATCACCTCGTAGCGGTCGGGGTCCGAGACATCTTCCTTGGACGGCGCAACGGTCAGCTTCGCGTTCTCGCCGAAGGTGCCCTCCTCGACGAAGAGAGTATAGCCGCTGTCCTTCAAGTCGCCGAGGGTCTGCTCGGGACCGGGGGCTTCTTCTTTTTCGGAGGATTTTTCCGGTGTTTTTTCAGGCTCGGCGGCGGTTTCGGCCGGCTCGTCTTTGGCCGGCGACTGGGAAGCGGCGCTTCCTGTTTCCGGAGCGGCCGGCGCGTCGGCGGACGGCTTCGCGCCGCAGGCGCAGAGGGACAGTGCAAGTGTCAGTGCAAGCAGGGCGGAAAGGATACGGTTACAGTGCTTCATAAAAAATACCTCCCTGATCCGCGGTTTCGACAGTCTCTGTAGCTTTTATTATAGTGAGGATGTGCGTCAGAGACAAGGGGAGATGAGGCGTGCATTTATGCACGCGGAAACTGCTGAGATTGCACATTAGCGGGAAGTGAAGCGAGGGTGTGCAAAAGCCGGCCTTGCGGCGTGCATTCATGCACGCGGAAACCAGCGAAAATGCACACGGCCGGAAAAGAAAGCAAGTGCGTGCAAAATGCCGCCTCCGGCGTGCATTTATGCACGCGGAAGCTACTGAAATTGCACACGGCCGGAAAGTAAAGCAAGTGCGTGCAAGATGCCGCCTCCGGCGTGCATTTATGCACGCGGAAACCAGCGAAAATGCACATGGCCGGAAATGAAAGCGAGGGTGTGCAAAAGCCGGCCTGCCTGCGTGCATTTATGCACGCGGAAAGGTCAAGTCCTATTATTGGTGTAAATTGCTCATCCTGCATAATCATTAAGCTGCATCAAGCAGTGCCTGTTGGATGGATGCGATTTCCTTCAACTTTGGAAAGATATCATCTTTTAGCCGGTTGAACGTACTTCCGGAAAT
>JAZQBE010000011.1:0-10015 GCA_045545575.1 Shuttleworthella sp. | reverse complement strand
CCGCCTATTGAAAGCCGCGTCCGCTAAACGCCTTCGGCGCCCCTTCGGGTAGTCGCTCCCGCGGCTTTCGCTATGCTCGCGCCTTCCTCGCCTTTGGCCAACGGTTCGCTTTGCGCCTGCCGTATTGGCTTCGCAGTCCGCAGCAGCCGTCGCTTTAAAACCTGTCCCCCTTAAATCAGAACCTCATTCTCCCACACATAGGGCAGCCGTTCCCGATACCGGTCCAGAAAGACGACAGCGGATTCCGCGGAAAGGTGCTCCTGTGCGGTCAGTATGGAACGCTGCTGGTCTGGCAGAGATTCGCCGCGCATCCGTTTCCGGTATTCCTTCGGGCTGCACCCGTACCGGGCGGCAAAGTCCCGGTTGAAGTACTTGGGATCGGAGAATCCGCATCCGATGGCGATATCCAGCAGCGGCCGGTCTGTCAGCAGCAGCTGCTGACGGGCTTTTTCGCAGCGTGTCCGGGACAGGTACTCCTGAAAGGACATGCCGTATTCCTCCCGAAACCGGTGGGACAGGTGGTACATGCTGACGTGGCGGTCCTTTGCGAGATCCGAAAGCAGCAGTTTTTCGGAGGCATGGGCGTCGATGTAATCGAGAAACTCGCTCATGCGGCCGCCGCGGGACAGACGGACGGACTGTTCCGAGGGAGTCAGCCGGTGATGGGGTAGCCTGGAAAACAGATGCAGAAACAGCGCGTTGATGGCGGTCACACAGACCATCTCATAGAGGTCCGGCTGCCGGAAAAAGCAGTCGGCTGTCTGTACCAGGTTTCCCAGGCAGTAGGTGCAGACAGCATCCGTCGAACGGATTGCGCACTGATCGAACAGAAGGGACTCTACTTCAGGATAATACCCCGCAAAAAAGTCCGGAGCCACCTGAAGGAACAGAAGCAGTGCCGGCTGTGCGGCTTCCAGTTCATGAACCTCAAACGGGTTGACGATGAACAGCTCACCCTCGGAAACCGCAAAGGACTGCCCTGCGCAGGTGACGGTGACGGATCCCTCCAGAACGCAGGCGATCTCGAAATCCCGGTGCAGATGCGGGGACCGGTACAGCACGTGCATCAGAAACAGCGTGAAATGCATCGGATTATGGGAAATGACTTCGTATTCCTGACGTTTCATGGCGCCCCCTTTCAGGATCGAAACCATCATACAGTAAAACCGCAAATTTGTCATGGTTTTCACACAAATCGATACGTGATTTTTCAGCGGTGCAGGTGATACCATCAGGATGCAAACCGGCATTTTGTAAAGCAAGGAGGTCCTCATGGCGACACAGCTGAAAACCGAAGCATCCATTCCGCAGATCCTTTCCGAAATGAGCCCGAAGGAGAAAATGCTCCTTCTAACCGGCTCCACCCCGTTCCGCGGCGGCGGAAACGAAAAGCACGGAATCCCGGCACCGCTGTTTCTGGACGGCGGAACCGGCTTTAATACCATGCAGATGCGTTTTGAAGCCGCGTTCCAGGCAAAGGAAGAAACAGAAGGAAAGGTCGATCCGGAAACGCTGATAGAACCGATGGAGAGCTTTGCGGTGGCGGCGATGGCGATCCCGAAGTATCCTGACCGGATCCGGGAAATCCTGGATGAAACCCGTCCGGCCGACCGGAAGCTGGGCTGCTATCCGCCCGGCATGCTGCTGGGCGCGACGATGAATCCCGAGGTGATCCGGCGCTGCGGCGAAGCGCTGGGGGAGGAAGCGCTGGCCTGCGGCGTCGACGTTCTGCTGGGGACGCCGAATGTCAACATTCACCGCGATCCGCGGGGCGGACGGATCTTTGAGGGCTATTCGGAAGATCCCTGCGTGGTGTCCGCTCTGGCACCGGCCTTTGTGGAGGGCATCCAGTCGATCGGAGTGATTGCCGACGTCAAGCATTTCGCGGCAAACAACTCCGAGACCGACCGCATGGGGGTGGACGAGCATATTTCGGAACGGGCGCTGCGGGAGATCTATCTGCCCGGGTTTGAGGCCTGCGTGAAAGCCGGATGCAAAACAGTGATGTCGGCCTACAACTCCATCAACGGAACGCCCTGCGCCCAGAATCCGTGGCTTCTGCGTGACGTGCTGCGCGGCGAATGGGGCTTTGACGGTTTTGTCATGTCCGACTGGGGCGCGGTATACGACCGGATTGAAGGACAGCTCGCCGGCAACGACGTCGCCATGCCCGGTCCGCGGGAAATCGGCCCGATGATGAAAGCGTATGAAGAAGGCATTCTGACGGATGACGTTCTCGACGAGGCCTGCGCGAATTATCTGAAGATCCTTCTGCAGATGCCGGTGATGACCGGCGCACACCGGGAGGGCATCGACACGGAAAAGAGCATGCGCGCGGCGTATCAGGCGGCGGCAGAGGGCATCACGCTGCTTCGGAACCGAAAGGACCTGCTGCCCCTCTCAAAGCAGACCGGCGTCGCGTTCTACGGGAACCGCTCGAAACAGTTTACGCCCTGCGGCGCGGGTTCCGCTGAGGTCGACACCGTCCTTGCGACAAGCATGTTTGACGCCTCCGCGGAAAAGACCGGAGCGGACCGTGTCAGCTTTGAAGAAATCACCGATGCGACCGACGTCGTCATTGTCACCGTCGGCGCGAACGGCCAGGAAGGCGCGGACCGGCCGGACATGAATATGGAGCCGGAGGACGTCCCGGTGATGGAGAAGGCGCTGGCAGACGCGAAAGCCGCCGGAAAGCCGGTCGTTCTCGTGCTGAACATCGCCGGTCCCGTGGATCTGTCCGCATATGAAGCAGACATCGACGCGATTCTCTGCGTCTATCTGCCGGGCATGGCCGGCGGTCAGGCCGCGGCCGATATCCTGTTCGGCGACGTGAATCCTTCCGGAAAGCTTCCGCTGTCCTACCCGCGCCGGTATACGGACACACCGACCTACGGCAATTTCCCGGGCGAGTGCATGAAGGAAAACTACGGCGAAGGCATTTACGTCGGCTACCGGTATTACGACCTGAAGGGGATCCGCCCGCTGTTCTGTTTCGGACACGGGCAAAGCTACACGACCTTTGCCCTCTCGGATTTCCGGGTACAGCCGGAGATTCATTTCGAACAGGCCGAGACGCTGTGTGCGGAAGTGACGATCAAAAACACCGGGAAGAGGGCCGGAAGCGAGACGGTCATGCTGTTTGTGTCCGAATGCGATCCGGCCATTGACAAACCTTTCCGGGAACTGAAACGATTCCAGAAAGTGTTTCTGGAACCGCAGGAACAGAAAACCGTGCGCTTTCTGCTGACAGAGAAGGATTTCGCGTCCTTTGACATGCGTCTGGGCCAGTGGGCGGCAAAACCGGGGGCCTTCCGCATCTTTGCGGGCACTTCCGCCGAGGATCTGCCGCTGGCAGCAGATCTTCGGGTGCACTGTTACAACCCCTACGGTCTGACCGTGTCGGCGCCGGTCGCGAAGGTTTTGCGGGATCCGGCCGTCAACGGGATCATGAAGCGCCTTGTTCCGGAGACGGATTTTGCCGCGGCGATGAACCAGACGGTGGTTTTTATGCCGAACACGCCGTTTTCCGAGGCGTGGAACCGGTCGATCGCGCCGCTTCTTCCGGGAACGGAAGAAGAGAAGGAGCAGCGGTTTGCCGCCGTCCGCGAGGCGTTCCGAGAGGCAAATCTTGAGACCTGCTGAACCGGATGATATAATGAAAACATCGAATCTGCGTCCGCGCCCTTCCCGGCGCGGACGGAATTGCGGCGCACAAAGACCCCTGCAGAAAGGAGCCGGCATGCATTGGATTGATGTTACGGAAAACCTGCTGTATCAGGCGGTGCAGGTCTGCACCATGCTGATGGAGCTGTTCGGCGTGATCGTGCTGGTATATACGGCCGTTCGCTGTTTCGTGCACTGGGTGAAAAAGGACGCCGCCGTGCGGCTGAAGCTGGCCCAGGGCATCGCGCTGGCCCTGGAGTTCAAGCTGGGCGGCGAGGTGCTGCGCACGGTCGTCGTCCGGGAATGGGAAGAGCTGGGGATCCTGGGCGCCATCATCCTGCTGCGGGGCCTTCTGACGTTCCTGATCCACTGGGAGATTAAAAACGAGAAAAAAGAAATCGAAAAGAGCGGAAACGGGATCGCCTGAACGGTTCGCCCGTTGTTTTTCTTTTTATCATTTTTGTGTATAATTCTTCTTGGCAAATCTGATGACAAATCCGACGCTATATTAAGGAAAAGGAAACTGAATGAACACAGAAGCATTATACCGCAAAAAACGCGTCAGCGCCGCAGAGGCCGTCCGCGTGATCAAAAGCGGCGACTTCGTCGATTACGGCTGGAGTGCGAATCACCCCGCGGATCTGGACGAAGCCCTTGCGGCCCGCAAGGACGAACTCTTTGGCGTGACGGTCCGGGGCGGCGTGGCCCTTTCGACGCCGGCGATTTTCCGCGACGCGGATGCCGGCGACCACTTCACCTGGCACACCTGGCACTGCACCGGCGCGGACCGGAAGATTCTGGAAAAGGGCTGGGGTGCCTACATCCCCCTGCGCTACGCGGAGATTTCCCGGTTCTACCGCGAGGGGAAGATCCCGGTGGACGTCGCGATGTTCCAGGTGACGCCCATGGACGAAAACGGCGATTTTAACTTCGGACTGTCGGCCTCGCAGATCACGGCGATGCTTTCCGTCGCGAAGACGGTGATCGTGGAGGTCAACGAGAACATGCCCTGGGTGTTCGGCCGCGAGAACACGGTCAACATCCGCGACGTGGATTTCGTCGTGGAGGGCTCAAATCCGCCGGTGACGGCCCTTCCGCCGGCCGCCGAGCCGACGGACGTCGACCGCGCCGTGGCCGCACTGGTGACGGAGCAGATCCCGGACGGCGCCTGCCTGCAGCTGGGCATCGGCACCATGCCGAGCACGATCGGCCGCGTCATCGCCGAGTCGGATCTGAAGGATCTGTCCGTCCATGCGGAGATGTTTGTGGACGGCATCGTGGAGCTGGCCAAAGCCGGCAAAATCAGCGGGCGCTTCAAGCCGCAGGACGGCGGCCGCCAGGTGTTTACCTTCGCGGCCGGAAGCGAGCAGCTGTACCGGTATCTCGACCGGAATGAAGACGTCTGCTGCGCGCCGGCGGAATATACCAACGACGTGTCTGTCATCGCTTCGATCGACAACTTCATCTCGATCAACAATGCGGTGGACGTCGACCTGTTCGGCCAGGTGAACGCGGAATCCGCGGGTCTGCGGCAGATTTCCGGCACGGGCGGCCAGCTCGATTTCGTCGTGGGCGCCTATGCGTCGAAGAGCGGCAAAAGCTTCATCTGTCTGTCATCGACGATGACCGATAAAAACGGCGTCCGCAAAAGCCGCATCCTGCCGACGCTGACGCCGGGCTCCATCACCACGGATCCCCGTTCCTGCGTCCAGTACCTGGTGACGGAGTACGGAATCGCGGACTTAAAGGGGCTGACCACCTGGCAGCGGACGGAAGAGATCATTTCGATCGCCCATCCGGATTTCCGGGACGGGCTGATCGCGGAGGCGGAAAAAATGGGCATCTGGCGGCGAAGCAGCCGCAGGTAATACAGGCAAAAGAGGAGGATCACACATAATGAAACGACAGGTTTACAATCCCTATCTGCCGCTGTGGGAGTACATCCCGGACGGCGAGCCCCGCGTTTTCGGCGACCGGCTGTACATCTTCGGCAGCCATGACCGCGCCGGCGGCAAGAGCTTTTGCGTCAACGATTACGTCGCCTGGTCCTGCCCGGTGGACGATCTGTCCGACTGGCGCTACGAGGGCGTGATTTTCCGCAAGGATCAGACGCCCTGGAATACGCATCAGATCAAGCCGCAGAGCAGCGGCCTGCTGCAGAAGCTGATCAACACGGTGCTTTCCGGTCCGCCGGAGGTCGGCGCGGACGGCGTGACGCGGGAGGTCTACTACGCGCCGGACGTGATCTGCGGCCCGGACGGAAAGTACTACCTGTATTATTTTGTCGCCAATTCGAGCATCATTTCGGTGGCCGTCTGCGATACGCCGGCGGGCAAATACGAGTATCTCGGCGACGTGCGCATGCCCGACGGCCGCGTCTACGGCACGGATCCGGCCGACTGGTTCACCTTCGATCCGGGCGTGCTCGTGGATGACGACGGCCGCGTGTATCTGTACACCGGCAGCGGCCAGACGTCGAACGGCGCCTACGGCCACGAGATCAAGGGCTGCTTCGTGATGGAGCTCGATCCGGCCGATATGCGCACCGTCATCCAGGGACCGGTGATCGTGCTGCCGGCGGACTGGGACATGAACAAGCCCAGCTTCTTCGAAGGCCCGTCCATCCGCAAAATCAACGGCCTGTACTATCTGGTGTGCCCCACCAGCGACCAGACCGGCATGAACTACTTTACGGCAAAGAATCCGATGGGGCCCTTTACACATCAGGGGCGCATCCATTCCACCAGCGAGATCGGCTATCAGGGACGGACCATGTCGGAAATGGTCTATCCCGGCGGAAACAATCACGGCGGCCTCGTCTGCGTCAAAGGGCAGTGGTACATCTTTGACCACCGCATGACCCACGGCAGCATGTTCTCCCGCCAGGGCGTCGCGGAACCGGTGACCATCCACGAGGACGGGACCATCGATCCCGTCGGCGTGACTAGCTGCGGCTTAAACGGCGGCCCGCTTTCCGGCATCGGCACCTATCCGGCCGCGATCTGCTGCGTGCTGTACGGTCCGGGCATCATGGGGAAAATCAACCCGATGATCGGCAATCCGAAGGTGGTGCAGGACGGACCGGATTACAATCCGCAGGAGCCTTCCCTCGTCGGACATGACATCACCGTGGAGACGGAAACGGCCGCGCCGGAAAGCTATGTGACCGACATCAAAAACGGCAGCGTGATCGGCTGGCGGTATTTCGACATGACGGAAACCGCCGGTGTGGAGTTTGAGGTGCGCGGCGCGAAAGCACAGGGCCGCCTGCTGATTCTTTCGTCGCCGGGCGGAAAGACCGTGACGGAGATTCCGATCGCCGGCGCGAAGGACTGGACGGCGGTCTCGGCGGCGATCGATCCGAAGTTCATGGTGAGCGCGGCGGTTCCGGGTGGCGAGGAGGTGTCCGTCGAACGCATGCCCCTGTACGCGCGGTTCGAAGGAAAGGGCGTGCTGCAGATCCGCACGCTGACATTGAAATAACACGAGGAGGACTTCACATGCTGACATCGATCAATACGCACAATCCCATTCTGCCTGTTCAGATTCATGTCCCCGACAGCGAAGCCCACGTCATGCCGGACGGGAAGCTGTATATCTACGGCAGCTTCGACGATGACGAAGAGCTGTACTGCAGCAGCCGATACCATGTCGTTTCGACGCCGGACATGAAGCACTGGACGGTGCATGACGTCTCCCTTCGAGGCGAGGACGTCCCCTGGTTTAACAATCCCGACGCGCCGAAATACGGCGGCGGCATCGACTGGACAAAGCCCACGCCCTTTATGCAGGCCATGATCGCAGACATGCTTGCGGCCCAGGAGGCCGGCGGCGAAGATATGATGGCAAAGTTTGAAGAGGCCGCACAGCATAAAAACCCGACACCGCTGCTGTTTGCGCCGGACTGCATTTACAGGGACGGAAAGTATTATCTGTATTTCTGCATGGCCGACGACAGCGAAGGCGTAGCCGTCTCCGACCGGCCGGAGGGCCCGTTTGCGGATCCCGTGCAGCTGCCCTGCGGCGGCATCGATCCGGCCATCTTTGTGGATGAGGACGGATCGGCCTATTATTACTGGGGACAGATGCGCTCCCGCGGTGTAAAGCTGAACCCGGACATGATTTCTTTTGATCCGGCCGAAGTGAAGGAAGATCTGGTGACGGAGGAGGAGCACTGCTTCCACGAAGGCTCGTCCATGCGCCGTATCGGCGACACCTATTACTACGTCTTTGCCGACATGGAGCGCGGCAAACCCACGTCTTTGGGCTACGCCACGTCGAAATCCCCGCTCGGGCCCTTCACCTACCGGGGCATCCTTGTGGACAACGACGGCTGCGATCCGGAGAGCTGGAACAACCACGGCTCCATCGAATGCTTCAACGGCCAGTGGTATGTCTTTTATCACCGCAGCTCCGGCAACGGCAAGATCCACCGCCGCCTGTGCATCGAAAAGATTCACGTCAACGAGGACGGCAGCATCGACGAAGCAAAAATGACGTCCCAGGGCCCGGGTGAACCCTTCGGCCCCGGCGAGACGATAATGGGATACCAGGCCTGCGGGCTGACCGGCACGGTCTACATCGGCGCCGCGGACGGCAAATCTCTGCTCGAGGACCACGAGGAGCGGCTGACCGCGATTTCCGACGGCGACACGGCTGTATTCCGCTATGTAAAAAGCGACGCGCCGTGGACGAAGGCCCGCGTTACGCTGTCCGGTCAGGGCGGGATTGAAATATACCTGAACGGCGAAAAGGCCGGGGCCATCGATGCCTCGGCAGGCAGCGGCCTGCGTACGCTGGAGACGGCGATCGCCTGTCCGGCCGGCGAATACGAGCTGATGCTGCGCTTCGTGCAGCCCAAGGAACTGGAGATGGCGGACGTCACCCTGTTTTAAACCGGGAAATCCGCCGTTAGAAAGTGCATGACCGTGGATTACATCACTGCGAATTATCATACCCATACCATCCGCTGCAACCATGCCGTGGGCGAGGACAAAGAATATGTCGAGGCCGCAATCGAGGCCGGCATTCAGACCCTCGGCTTTTCGGATCACATCCCCTGGGGGGACGCCATTCCCTACGAGCACGCCCGAACGGTGCGGATGCACCGGTCGCAGATCGAGGATTACGTGACGTCGATCCGCGGCCTGCAGAAGGAATACGCATCGGACATCCGCATTCTTCTGGGCTTCGAGGCCGAGTATCTGCCGATGTTTTATGAGGAGCAGATGCAGTGGGCGAAGGATTACGCGCTGGATTTCCAGCTTCTGGGACAGCATTTCGTGCAGATGGAGGGCGGCCTCGTCTATACCGGTGCGCCGACGTCGGATGCGGCCGTTCTGGAAAAATACGTGGATACGGTCATCGAAGCGGCGCGCACCGGCAGTTATCTTTATCTCGCGCATCCGGACCTGATAAATTATAACGGCGATCCGGATATTTACCGCGAGCAGATGACGCGCCTCTGCCGGGAAATGAAAGCCTGCGGCATTCCGCTGGAGATCAACCTGCTTGGCACCGGTACGCAGCGCCACTATCCGGGCGAGCGGTTCTTTTCCATTGCCGGCGAGGCGGGAAACGACGTCGTTTTCGGCGTGGACGCCCATGACCCGGTGCGGTTCGCCGATCAGGAAGCGTACCGGCGCGGAAGAGATCTGGCGGAAAAATGCGGAGTGCACCTGGTGGAGGAACTGCTGTAACAATTCCGGTAACGTAGAAGGGAACGCGAAATGGCGGCGGCATGGGTTCAAAACGTAAAACTGCTGGCGGAGGGCCCCGGATTTGTGCCGGGGTCGCTCCTTGTGCGCGGCGGTAAAATCGAACATATTCTGTATGTCGATGCTCCGCCCGCGGATTTGCCGGAAGACACGGAGGTCTTTGACGGCGGCGGCTGCTATTGCTTTCCCGGATTTGTCGACATCCATTTTCACGGCTGCATGGGCGCGGACGTCTGCGACGGCACCATGGAGGCGCTGCGCACGGTGGCCGCATACGAGGCCTCCATCGGGGTGACGGCGATCTGCCCCGCGACAATGACACTGCCGGCAGAAGAACTGTGCGCGGTGCTTGGGCGTCTGGCGGATTATCACGGGCAGCAGCGGCAGAATCCGAAGCCCGGTCTGGCAGACCTTGTCGGCATCAACATGGAGGGCCCGTTCATCAGCCCAAAGAAGTGCGGCGCACAGGATCCGCAGTACATCGTGCCGGCGGATACCGCGCTGTTTGACCGTTTCCGGGAAGTGTCCGGCGGCCTGGTTTCCTTCATCGGCCTCGCGCCGGAGGAGTGCGGACCGCGGGCCGCGGCGGAATTCATCCGCCATGTGACGGCGGCCGGAGCGAAGGCGTCTCTGTG
>JAZQBE010000010.1:0-29728 GCA_045545575.1 Shuttleworthella sp. | reverse complement strand
GGAGCTTTCTGCCCGGCCCGGCGCGCCGGAGTTGACGATGGTGATGGGCTACCGCGACGCGCACACGTTCCTCTCGGAGGAACTGTCCGCCTGCGGCCGTCTGATCATCTGTACGGACGACGGCAGCGTCGGCCTGCACGGAACGGTCGCGGAGGCCTTCCGGCAGGAGTCGCTTTCGCCGGACGCCGTCTTTGCCTGCGGCCCGAAGCCGATGCTTGCGGCGGTCAAGGCATATGCGGCGCAGAACGGCATTCCCTGCCGCGTGTCCCTGGAGGAGCGCATGGCCTGCGGCATCGGCGCGTGTCTGGGCTGCGTCTGTGAAACCGCCGGCATCGATGCTCATTCCCACGTGCACAACGCCCGCGTCTGCACGGACGGGCCGGTATTCTGGGCGGAGGAGGTGCGGATATGACAGACAGAGCTCCTTCCATGGAAGTCACACTGGCCGGCGTGACGCTGAAAAATCCCATCCTTGAGGCCTCCGGGACCTTCGGCAGCGGGATGGAGTACGGCGAATACGTGGATTTGAACCGTCTCGGCGCCGTGGTGACGAAGGGGGTGGCGAACGTGCCCTGGCCCGGAAATCCCACGCCCCGGATCGCGGAAACCCCTTCCGGCATGCTCAATGCCATCGGCCTGCAGAATCCGGGCATCGACGTGTTTCTGGAGCGGGACCTGCCTTTTTTGGCCGGCTATGATACGAAGGTCATCGTCAACGTCTGCGGCCACACCCTGGAAGAATACGAGGCCGTGGTGGAGCGCCTGGCGGACGCGCCGGCGGACTTGCTTGAAATCAATATTTCCTGCCCGAACGTCAGGGAGGGCGGCATCGCCTTCGGCACGGACCCGCGCATGGTGGAGCATATCACCCGGGCGGTAAAGCGCATCGCGAAGCAGCCCATTATCATCAAGCTGAGCCCGAACGTCACGGATATCACGGAAACGGCGCGGGCGGCGGAAGCCGGCGGCGCGGACGTGATCTCTCTGATCAATACGCTGACCGGCATGAAGATCGACACGAAAACGCGCCGGTTCGTGCTGGCGAACCGCACCGGCGGCCTTTCCGGACCGGCGGTGCACCCCATTGCCGTGCGCATGGTTTATCAGACCGCGCAGGCCGTATCTGTACCCATCATCGGCATGGGCGGCGTGGAGACGGCGGAGGACGCCGTCGAAATGATGCTTGCGGGCGCGACGGCGGTGGCGATCGGCACGGCGAATTTTTACCGGCCGACGGCGACGGTGGAGGCGATCGACGGGATCGAGGCCTATCTGCGCGAACAGAAGATCGGGGACGTAAGGGACCTGATCGGCGCCGTGCGGTGACAGAAGACAAAAGGAGAAAGCATGGAACAGTACAAACAGGACTTCATCGAGTTTATGGTGGACTGCCAGGTGCTGCGGTTCGGGGATTTCGTCACGAAAAGCGGCCGGAAAACACCCTTTTTCATCAATACCGGGTTTTACCGTACCGGCTCGCAGCTGGCCCGCCTGGGACAGTTTTACGCGCGGGCCATCGCGGACGCGTTCGGCACGGATTTCCAGGTGCTGTTCGGACCGGCCTATAAAGGCATTCCGCTTTCGGTGACGACGGCGGCCGCTCTTGCGGCGGATTACGGCGCGGAGGTGCGCTACTGCTCCAACCGCAAAGAGGTCAAGGATCACGGTGACACCGGTATCCTGCTCGGCGGACCGATCGAGGACGGGGACCGCATCGTCATCATCGAAGACGTGACGACCGCGGGCACGTCCATCCGGGAGACGATGCCGATTTTAGCGGCCCAGGGCGACGTTTCCGTCTGCGGTCTGGTCGTCTCCGTCGACCGCATGGAGCGCGGCACGGGCACGGTCAGCGCCCTCGAGGAAATCCGGGAAACCTTCGGCCTTCCGACGACGGCCATCGTGACGATGCAGGAGGTCATCGAGCACCTGTACAACCGGCCCTATAAGGGAACGGTGCTGATTGACGATGAAATCAAGGCCCGGATTGATGCGTATTACGCGCAGTATGGTGTACAATGAGCGCGGAACGCAGACGCCGCCGGCATCTGGAAAAGAAGCTTCCGGTTTCCCGCTGCTCAGTGATCGCGGCGTGTGTCGGCGCGGCGGGCATTCTGGCCTTTTTTCTGCTGCTGCAGCGATCCGTCCGGACCGGCGGTGAACTGCCGCGCGTGATCATCATGGCGTCCATGGCCGCTTTTCTGGCGGTGCTGGCCGCGCTGGTGTTCGGTGCGCGCGAATACCGGAAGGAGGAATACGCGCTGGCGTGCCGGCGCGCGGGCTTCTGGATTCCGCTGGCGGCGCTTCTTCTGTGGGGCGGCGTATACCTGGCAGGTCTGTTTGTGTAAGGAGCCGCAGACCGGGTTCGATGGATGGAGAAATTCTTTGAAAGAAACGGATTGGATGGAAGAAACTGCAGCCGCTGCGGATGCAGCTTCGCCGGAGGACGCCGGTCCCGGGGAGCTTGCGCGGCAGCGGATTGCGGAGCTGGCTTCGGATCCCGAACTGCCGGGCGTCTGGGGCGAATGGGTGCGTGAAACGGCATCCTTCCTGGCCGCGGTGCAGGACGACGCGGAAGCGGCGGCGGCCGGACTGGCGAAGCGTCTTGCGCCGGAAGCGTATGACCGCAGCTGGCTGAATTACGGTTACGCGGTTTCGCAGGCCGGCGAGTGCGGACGGATTCTCTGCTTTCTGAGTTCTGAGGTCCTGGCCTCGATTGCCTGGAAAAAGGCGGGCCGGACGGCGTCGGCGGATGCCTATGCGGAGCTGTTTCTGCTCGCGGAGGGAAGCCTTGCCGCCGAGCTGGAGGACGGACTGGACGGAAAGATTCTGGCGGACTCCCTGCGGGAGACGGTTTCCTCCATGTACTGGGATTATCTGGAGCTGTTCTTTGCGGAAAGCCGTGGCGACAAAGCCTGGACGGCGCCGGTTTCTGTAAACCCCAAGGGCCGCGGAATGCCCTGGCTGCAGGCGTTTCCCCGGGTTCTGGCCGATCACGGCGAGGACGCCGCGGTCTATCTGGACCGCGCGTGGATGGAGAGGTACCTGGAGCTGGCCTCCGGAAAAGCCGGCAAAAATCCGGCCTTTGTCCCGGGATTCCTGGACACAGACGCAGCGCCGGCGGCCGCAGCGGACCCGCAGCGGCCGGTGTTCGGCACAAAGCAGCAGCATCTTCGGACGCAGATGCGCGAACGGATCCGCGCGGTACCGGATGAATCACAGACACAGAAAACCGCCGCCGTTTCGGCCGCGGGTGAAGAGTGAAATAAGGAAAGGAAATGAATATGGGTAAAGTTGGCATTGTGATGGGCAGCGATTCGGATCTTTCGGTGATGGCGAAGGCTGCGGATGTTCTCGAGAAGCTCGGGATCGAATTTGAAATGGATATTATTTCCGCGCACCGCGAGCCGGACGTCTTCTTCGAGTACGCGAAGACGGCGAAGGACCGCGGCATCAGCGTCATCATCGCCGGCGCCGGCAAAGCGGCGCACCTGCCGGGCATGTGCGCGGCGATTTTCCCGCTGCCGGTCATCGGCGTGCCGATGAAGACGTCGGATTTGGGCGGCGTGGATTCCCTGTATTCCATCGTTCAGATGCCGACCGGAATCCCGGTGGCGACGGTGGCCATCAACGGCGCAGCCAACGCCGGCCTGCTCGCGGCCCGCATCCTTGCGGTCGGCGACGGGGCGCTTCTGGAGAAACTCGAAGCGTATTCGAAATCCCTTGGCGAAGAGGTCATGGAAAAGAATGACCGTCTGCACGAAGTGGGCTACAAGGCCTGGTAAAAAAGGAGGATTCTATGGATTACAAGAGCGCCGGTGTGGATATTGAGGCCGGATACCGTTCGGTCGAACTGATGAAAAAACATGTGCAGGAAACGATGCGCCCCGAGGTGCTGACCGGTCTCGGCGGCTTCTCCGGTGCCTTCTCCATGGCCGGCTTCGCGAACATGGAAAAGCCGACCTTAGTGTCCGGCACCGATGGCGTCGGAACGAAGCTGAAGCTCGCGTTTCTGATGGACAGACATGACACGGTCGGCATCGACTGCGTCGCGATGTGCGTCAACGACATCGCCTGCGCGGGCGGCGAGCCGCTGTTCTTCCTGGATTACATCGCCTGCGGAAAGAACGTCCCGGAGAAGATCGCCGACATCGTCGGCGGCGTGGCGGAGGGCTGCAAGCAGGCCGGCGCGGCCCTGATCGGCGGCGAGACGGCGGAGATGCCCGGCTTCTATCCGGAGGACGAATATGATCTGGCCGGCTTTGCCGTCGGCGTGGTGGATGAGAAGGATATCATCACCGGGGCGGACGTGGCCGAAGGGGACGTGATCCTTGGCATGGCGTCCTCCGGCGTGCATTCGAACGGATTCTCCCTGGTGCGGAAGATTTTCTCCATGGACGCCGAAACCTTAAACACCTATCACGAGCGTCTGGGCAAAACCCTCGGCGAGGCTCTGCTTGCGCCGACGAAGATCTACGTGAAGGCGCTGCGCGCCGTCAAGGATGCGGGCATCCGCGTCAAGGCCTGCAGCCACATCACCGGCGGCGGCTTCTACGAGAACATCCCGCGCATGCTGCCGGAAGGCAAGCACGCCGTGATCGAGAAGAACAGCTATCCCGTGCCGGAGATCTTCCGGATGCTTGCGGAAGAAGGCGGCGTGGAAGAGCACATGATGTACAATACCTACAACATGGGCATCGGCATGATGCTCGCGGTGGATCCGGCGGACGCGGATGCGGCGATGAAAGCCATCGAAGCGGCGGGCGAGACCGTTTACACCGTCGGCAGAATCATCAACGGCGATAAGGGTGTCACCGTAGAATAGGAGAGCGTATGCGTATTGCCGTTCTGGTTTCCGGCGGCGGGACGAATCTGCAGGCCATCATCGACGGCGTGGCAGACGGCAGCATCCCGAATACCGAGATCGCCGGCGTCATCAGCAACAATCCCGGTGTCTATGCGCTGACCCGGGCGGAGAATGCCGGCATTCCCGCATTCGTCATCAGCCCGAAGACCTTCGCGTCGCGCGCGGAGTTTCATGCGGCGCTGCTGGAAAAATTAGAATCGCTTTCTGTCGACCTGATCGTGCTGGCCGGCTGTCTCGTGGTGATCCCCGAGGAGATGATCCGCCGCTACCGCAACCGGATCATCAATATTCATCCGTCGCTGATTCCGGCCTTCTGCGGTACGGGCTACTACGGCCTTCGGGTGCATGAAGAGGCCTTAAAGCGGGGCGTCAAGGTCACCGGCGCGACCGTGCATTTCGTGGATGAGGGCACCGACACCGGGCCGATCCTGCTGCAGAAGGCGGTGGAGATCCTGCCGGAGGACGACGCGAAAAGCCTGCAGCGCCGAGTGATGGAGCAGGCGGAGTGGAAGCTGCTTCCGCAGGCGATCGCGCTGCTTGCGGCCGGCCGCGTCGAGGTCAAAGACGGACGGACCGTGATCCGCCCGGAAGAATAGAGGAGAAGAAGATGAACATTCTTGTTGTAGGAAGCGGCGGAAGAGAACACGCCATCTGCATGTCGATCCGCAAAAGTCCGCGCGTGGAAAAGCTGTACTGCGCCCCGGGCAACGCCGGCATCGGACAGATCGCCGAGCTTGTGCCGCTCGGCGCGATGGAATTTGACGCCCTCGCGGATTTTGCCGAAAGCCACGCCATCGACCTGACGGTCATCGGCATGGACGATCCGCTCGTCGGCGGCATCGTCGACGTGTTTGAAGCCCGCGGCCTGAAGGTGTTCGGACCGCGCAAAAACGCCGCGATCCTGGAGGGCTCGAAGGCCTTCTCGAAGGACCTGATGAAGAAATACGGCATTCCGACGGCAGCGTACGAGACCTTCACCGACGCGCAGGCCGCCCTGGAATACCTGCAGACCGCCCCGTATCCGACGGTGCTGAAGGCGGACGGCTTAGCCCTCGGCAAGGGCGTTCTGATCTGCAATACCTTTGAGGAGGCGAAGGCCGGCGTCAAGGAGATCATGCAGGACAAAAAGTTCGGCGACGCCGGAAACGTGATGGTCGTCGAAGAATTCATGACCGGCCGCGAGGTATCCGTGCTTTCGTTTGTCGACGGCAGCACGATCCGCATCATGAGTAGCGCGCAGGATCACAAGCGCGCGAAGGACGGCGATCAGGGCCTGAATACCGGCGGCATGGGCACGTTTTCCCCGAGCCCGTTCTACACGCCGGAGGTGGACGCGTTCTGCCGCGAGCACATCTATCAGGCGACCGTCGACGCGATGGCCGCGGAAGGCCGCCCCTTCGTCGGCGTCATTTTCTTCGGACTGATGCTGACGGAAAACGGCCCGCGCGTACTGGAATACAACGCCCGCTTCGGCGATCCGGAGGCGCAGGTCGTGCTGCCGCGGATGCGCAACGACATCATCGACGTGATGGAGGCCTGCGTGAACGGCACGCTGTCCGACGTGGAGCTGGATTTTGAAGACAACGCCGCCGTCTGCGTCGTTCTCGCGTCTGAGGGATATCCGGTTTCCTATCAAAAGGGATTCCCCATCACCGGCTTCGACGCCTTCGACAACGAGCAGTATTTCTGTTTCCATGCCGGTACGGCGAAAAACGACAAGGGCGAGATCGTCACCAATGGCGGCCGTGTCCTCGGCATCACGGCCAAGGGCGCGACGCTTAAGGAAGCGCGCGCGAACGCCTATGCGGCTGCGGAGTGGATTTCGTTTGAGAACAAGTACATGCGCCACGACATCGGAAAGGCCATCGACGAGGCCTAGGACCGGATCAAGGGGGTAAATCATGACGTTTACGACGACGATGCTTCGGAAAGCATTCAAAGCCGGCGACGACAAGCGGGATGCCGGTCTTTCGACACCTGCGGACATCGAGCGCTGGGACGACATCGTGTTCGGGGACGATCCGGCCTGGCAGGTGATGGATGTCTACCGGCCGAAGGGCACGGAGGGTCCGCTGCCGGTGATCGTCAGCATACACGGCGGCGGCTGGACCTACGGCGACAAGGAGCGCTACCAGTTCTACTGCATGAGCCTCGCCCAGCGCGGGTTTGCCGTGGTGAATTTCACCTATCGCGTCGCGCCGGAATTCAAGTGGCCCGCCGGCATCGAGGACACGAATCTGGTGTTCTCCTGGATGATGAAAAATCCGGAATGGTTTGACCTGTCCCGCGTCTTTGCGGTGGGCGATTCCGCCGGCGGCCACATGCTGACGGTGTACGCCGCCGCCTGTGCAAATCCCGAATACGCGGCCCTTCTGGGGATTTCGATTCCGAAGAAGCCGGACGGCACGCCGCTTCGCATCGACGCGGTGGGCTTAAACTGCGGAGTCTATCAGATCACGCTGGACAAGGACACCAACCCCATGACCCGCGGCCTGATGAAGGCGCTGCTGAAGGATGGCGGCTCGGCGCAGGAACTGCGCACGCTGAACCCGGTGTCCTTTATCAACGCGGAGTTTCCCCGGGCTTTTGTCATGACCGCGAATCAGGATCCGCTGGCCGGTCCGCCGGCACAGAAGGTGCTGACCGAAAAACTCGAAGCGCTCGGCGTGCCGTTTGTGGACAAAACCTACGGGACAGAGGAAGCGCCGTTAAATCATGTGTTCCACTGCGACATGCGCTCGGAGGCCGGCCGGATCTGCAATGACGAGGAGTGCGCGTTTTTCCTTTCGAATTCGAATGACTAAAACAAAAAAGCACGTTTTTCCGGATTGCCGGAAAGACGTGCTTTTCACTTTCGCTGCTTTTATATAGGAAAAACCGTTAACCGAGTTCCCGCAGCAGGGGTTTCAACACCGGATACAGGACGGCCGCGAGGATGACACCGAGGATTCCCTGGGCCAGATTGAAGGGGATGTCGGCCGCGGCGGCGGCGATGCCCGCCTGCAGGGCGGCTGTGCTCAGGCCGGAGGCGGCCGGCCCGGCCAGGATGACCGAAAACGCGAAGTAACCCAGCACCATGACCGCTTCGGCCTGGATGCAGGCGCCGGTCAGGGAGGCGAGATCGGAAGTCAACGAGGCGGGATGCGGTTTTTTCAGGTCCCGAAGCGTCCGGAAGGCCGCACCCGCAATCCAGGCGGACAGGGCTTTGATCACAAGCGTCGCCGGTGCGAATACGAGATAGCCGCCGAGAAGGTCCGCAAACATGGAGCCGATGCCTGCGGCAAGCGCACCGGTCAGCGGGCCTAAAAACAGTCCGCACAGAAGCACCAGGCCGTCGCCCGGGTGGATATAGCCCATCAGCGGCGTCGGGATGCGGATGACAAGCGTGGCCGCGGCGGTCAGCGCCGCGAGAAGTGCGGCAAGAATCAGCCGCTTTGTGGACAGTTTTCGCATGGCTCCTCCTTTGATTTTGCGCGCAAGTATAGCACTTTTGCAAAACCGCTTCAAGTGGTATACTGTATAGAAAGTGTTCGCGCAGGTTTTTCGCGAAAGGGAGAGGGCGTGCAGATGAAAAAGCATCATACAACTGTTCTGCGATGGATGCTGCCGGCGGTGCTGCTGCCGGTCCTGCTTTTTGTGCTTCTGCTGCAGCCGCTTCGGGTGTCCGCGACGCCGGTCGCGCCTTCGATCGCTTTTGCGGAGGATACCATCGACAGGCATACGATTCAGGGCAACACGATCACGATTCGGTTTACGCTGACCCACGGCTCCTACCAGATCGAGGGCTGCGAGCTGTATGTTTTCGAAGGAGACATCCATCCCCTGAAGGGTGACCGGGTGGATGACGAAGCCGAGTACGCAAAGGGCTACTATGCCGGCAGCGGGATCCCGCAGGATGGGGCGCGCACCTTCCGTCTGGCATACAACACGTCCCGCCTCGTTCCGGGCGTCTACACCATCCTGGTTTACCCGACGGTGTACGACGAAAACACCGGCCTGTTAAGACGCATCGACAGCGGCGTCGTCAAGACGCTTCTTTACATTGATCAGGAACCGGGCACCGGAGACGACGACCCGCCTCCGCCGGCCGGCACCCAGCCCATGTACCGCCTGTATTTCCCCGGCAATCACGAGCATCTGTACACGGCCGACGCGAATGAGAAAGAGGTGCTCGTCAAGACGGCCCGCTGGGAATACGAAGGCATTGCCTGGTATGCTCCGCTCGCGGGCGATCCGGTCTATCGGCTGTTCAATCCCTACACGAAAGAGCATCACTATACGATGGATGCTTACGAATATGAGACCCTCGGGACGACCGGCTGGGAAAAGGAAGGCATCGGCTGGTATTCGGACCCGTCCTGGGGCGTACCGATCTTCCGGCTGTACTGTCCGACGCTGGAAACGGGAAGCCATCATTACACCACCAGCCTCGCCGAACGGACGGCTCTTCTCGCCAGCGGGGCCTGGCATCAGGAGGGCATCGGCTGGTACGGCGTGAAGTAAAAACCGGAACGGGGGTCAGGCACCCGTTCCGCTTTTAACTTTTGCTTGTGCGCAGGTTGCCGCCGTTATACAATAGGTTTGTCCGGACCGGGAAGTGCCGGGGTCTGACCGATGCTTCGCCGGGTCCGTGTTGTTCAGCAGAAAAGAAAAGAGGAAAACATGAGCGCATTTGACAAGATGATTGAAATCCTGAAGGAGAATCCCCGCAAGATTGTCTTCACGGAAGGCACGGATCCCCGGATTCTCGAAGCGACGGCCCGCCTGTTAAAGGACGGCTTTTTAACTCCGGTCCTGGTCGGCGGCAAGGCCGACATCGAAGCGGCCGCGGCGGCCGGCGGCTTTGACATCGCAGGAGCCGAGATCGTGGATCCGGCAGCCTTCGACCGGATGGAAGAGATGGTCGACCTGTTCTGCGAGCTGCGCAAGAGCAAGGGCATGACCCCGGAAGAGGCCCGCAAGGTCCTCGCGGCGCCGAATTATTTCGGAACCATGCTCGTCAAGATGGGCATCGCAGATTCCCTTTTAGGCGGCGCGACCTATTCCACGGCCGATACCGTTCGCCCGGCGCTGCAGGTCATCAAGACCCGTCCGGGCAACAGCATCGTATCCTCCTGCTTCATCCTGGTGCGTCCGGCGGCGGACGGCGGCACAGAGACCATCGCCATGGCCGACTGCGCGATCAACCTCGATCCCACGGATGACAATCTCGTCGAGATCTGCGGCGAGACGGTCAACTGCGCGAAGCTTTTCGGCGTGGATCCGAAGGTGGCCTTCTTAAGCTACTCCACCGTGGGCAGCGGCAAGGGCGACTCCGTGACGAAGATGGCTTCCGCCGCCGCGAAAGCGAAGGAAAAATATCCGGAGCTGCCGATTGTCGGCGAGATCCAGTTTGACGCCGCGGTCGCGCCGGAAGTCGCGAAGACCAAGTTCCCGGGCAACGACACCGCCGGCCACTGCAACGTCTTTATGTTTCCGGACATCGACGCCGGCAACATCGGCTACAAGATCGCGCAGCGCTTAGGCGGCTTTGACGCCTACGGCCCGATCCTTCTTGGCCTGAACGCGCCGATCAACGACCTGTCCCGCGGCTGCAACGCGGACGAGGTGTATTCCATGTCCATCATCACGGCGGCGCTTGCGTAAGAGAGCGGCTTCATCGGATTTGTTTTGAGTAACGGATTGCGCACCCGGGCGGCATCGGCTCCCGGGTGTGGCTGTTATAGAGGGGATTTCCGGCTGTTCGAAGGGCCGGAAAGGGTGTCTTGATCAAAGGGGGAAAAGTCATGGCACAGAAAACGGTATTTACGTTTCCGTCGGCGGACGGACAGTCCGAGATTCACGCGGTGCGCTGGCTGCCGGATGACGGCGCTGTCGTGGCGGTGCTGCAGATTACCCACGGCATGGTGGAATACATCGAGCGCTACGAGCCCTTTGCGGAGTATCTGACGACGCGGGGCTTTGCCGTGACCGGCCACGATCACATCGGCCACGGGGAATCCGTAAAGGATCCCTCCGAGTGGGGCGTGATGCACGCGGACGATCCCAGCGATATCATGATCGCCGACATGTACAAAAACTACGAGCTCGCGAAGGAGACCTGGCCCGACGTGCCGTTCTTCGTGCTGGGCCACAGCATGGGGTCCTACATGCTCCGCAAATACCTTTCGGTGTACGCGGACCGGCTTTCGGGCCTGTCCGGCGCGATCGTCATGGGCACCGGAACCGTGCCGGACGGCGTGGTGAATCTGGGCAAAAACGTCATCCGCCTGATCGCGCGTTTCAAGGGCTGGGAATACCGCAGCCCCTTCGTCGCCGGCCTGATGTTCGGCGCCCCGTACAAGCAGTACGACCTGACCGGCGCCGATCCGACGAACAGCTGGCTGACAAAGGATCCGGCGATCGTCGAGAAATACTACAAGGATCCGAAGTGTACGTACATGTTTACGCTGCGCGCGTATTACGGCCTGATTTCTTCCTGCGGGTTTGACAACGATCCGAAGAAGATCGGCGCGATCCCGAAGAGCCTGCCGGTGCTGTTTGTCTCCGGCGCACAGGACCCGGTCGGCGACAACGGCGCCGGCGTCAAAACGGCCTTCGGCCTGTTTAAGGCAGCGGGCATTTCGGACGTCACGATCCGTCTGTTCGAAGGCGACCGCCATGAGGTCTTGAACGAGACCGACCGCGACAAGGTCTTTGCCGAGCTGCTTGACTGGATGAAGGTGCATTTTTGATGGGAATCTACGAAGGCTTCGCCGCGGTCTATGACCGCTTTATGGAAGAAACCCCATATGAAGAGTGGCGCGACCAGCTGGCCGCGCTGCTTTCCCGTTACGGGGTGACGGGCGGGATCTGCTGTGAACTCGGCTGCGGAACAGGCAGAATGACACGGCTTCTCGCAGAGTCCGGCTTCGACATGATCGGCATCGACGCCTCCGAAGAGATGCTGTCGGTGGCGCGGGAGGCGTCGCCGGGCGGCATTCTCTATCTCTGTCAGGATATGCGGCAGATGGAGCTGTACGGTACGGTGGCGGCATTTGTCGCTGTCTGCGATACGATGAACTACCTCGCCGGCGGGGAGGACTGGGCAGACGTGCTGCGGCTGGCGGACAATTATCTCGACCCGGGCGGTCTGTTTGTCTTTGACCTGCGCACAGAAGCCTACTATTTGGACCTGGGCGATCAGGTGCTGACGGACAGCGCGCCGGAGGGCAGCTACATCTGGGAGAATCACGCGGACATCGAGACCCGCACGAACGAATACGCCCTGGAGCTGTATGTCCGCGAGGATCTGGCCTGCGGCGGGAGCGCGGACCGTTACGTCCGGTCGGTGGAAGAACACGAAACCCACTGGCTTTCGGCGGAGGAACTGCGGCAGCGAATTGCAGAAGCCGGACTGGAACTGCTGGAAATCGCGGACGGGGATACCCTTGAAACGCCTTCCGAAGACAGCCGGCGTCTGTACGTGGTCTGCCGGGAATGCAAAAAGGAAAAAGGATTATCCTGAAGAAACGGAATATGAACGATTACATTGTACGCGCGACGGCGGCGGACGAACAGATCCGCGCTTTCGCCATCACATCAAAAGATCTGGTGCAGGAGGCGCACCGCCTTCACGGCACGTCCCCGGTGATTACGGCGGCCTTGGGCCGCACCCTGTCGGCGGCCGCGATGATGGGCGTCATGATGAAGGGCGACGAAGACGTGCTGACGCTGCAGCTGCTCGGCGACGGGCCGGCGCGCGGCATTACGGTGACGGCGGATTCGCACGGGCACGTGAAGGGCTTTGCGAATGTTCCGGACGTGGAGCTTGCGCCGAACGCGGCGGGAAAACTGGACGTGGGCGGCGCCGTCGGCAGAGGCATGCTGCGCGTCATCCGGGACCTGGGCCTGAAGGATCCCTACATCGGCACGACGGACCTGGTGTCCGGCGAGGTGGCAGAGGACCTGACGTACTATTTTTCCGTCAGCGAACAGATTCCCTCGTCTGTGGCCCTCGGTGTCCTGGTCGGACCGGACGGAAATGTCCTGGAGGCCGGCGGGTTTATTCTTCAGCTGATGCCCTACGCCACTGACGAGGTGATCGACGCCCTTGAAAAGCAGATCGCGTCCCTGCCTTCCGTGACGTCCCAGCTGTCGGAGGGCGCGTCGCCGGAGGACCTGCTTGCCCGCGTGCTCGGCGGATTGTCCATGCAGGTGACGGAGCGGACGGAAGCGTCGTTTCTGTGCGACTGCTCCCGCGGCAAGGTGGAGCGGGTGCTGCTGTCGCTGCCGAAATCGGATCTGGACGGCATGATTGCCGAAGACGAGCCGGCGGAAGTGTGCTGCCATTTCTGCGGCAAAGCATACGTTTTTGACGTGGAAGACCTGAAGCGGATCCGCGATACCGGGCGGAAAGAATGAAAGGAAAGGAAAGGGGAGAAGAGATGGCATATTCATTTGACGCGGCGGCCGTCCGCGACGGTCTGGTGCGCGGCGTGCAGAAGATTGCGGCAGAACAGCACTTCACCGACGTGGTGATCGGCATTTCCGGCGGAAAGGATTCCACCGTGTCGGCCGCGGTCTGCGCGCGGGCCCTCGGCGCGGACCATGTGTATGGGGTCATGCTTCCGGACGGGGAGCAGAAGGATATTTCCGACAGCATCCGTGTGTGCGAATCTTTGGGCATCCGTCAGCGCACCGTTAACATCGGCGCCATGCACGACGCCTTGAAGGCGGTCACGGACCAGATCGAGTCCACGGCGAAGGAGGGCGAGTTTTCCGTACCCTATTCCCGCGCCAGTGACATCAACGTCGGGCCGCGGCTGCGGATGACGACGCTGCGCTACATCGCCCAGGCCCTCGGGGCGCGCCTTGTCGGCACGGGCAACCTGTCCGAGGCGACGGTCGGCTACTGTACGAAGGACGGCGATACGTCCTGCGATTTCGCGCTGCTCGGGAAGCTGACCAGCGTCGAGGTGGTGGAAGTGGGCAAAACCATCGAGGAGCTGCCGATCGATCTCGTCGTCAAGACCCCGACCGACGGGCTGTCCGGAAAGAGCGACGAAGAGAACCTCGGGCTGAAGTATGCCGACATCCACGCGTTTATCCGTTTCGGGACCTGCGGGGATGCCGAAACAGACGAAAAGATCGCGGCGAAGGAGCGCGCGAACATGCACAAGCGCCGTATGCCGATGATCATTGACCCGTTTGAAGCAGAATAGGACAAACGAAAGCCGCCGGATCGGATCCGGCGGCTTTTTCGTTGGGATGCGGTTCGCGGCAAAGCGCTATTCGCGGACCAGGGTCTGTCCGACACGTCCGGGAACGGCGCTGCGGTTTCCGTACAGGAACGGGTACATCGACAGCTGCAGCAGGAACGCGAGGGCGACGTCGATGACGGAATGCTGCTTTAAGAACACCGTCGACGCGATGATCAGCAGAGAAAGGATCCAGACCGTCAGCTTCACGCCCGGACGGCGTGCATAGAAGCGGCTGTGGCTGACGGCATCCGCGACGGCCAGCGAGTTGAACACATGGATGCTCGGCAGCACGTTCTTCGGCGTGTCGGCCCGCTGGATCAGCATGACCAGATGCTCGGCGATGTTCTGCGGATTGCGCACGACGTGGCGGATGCCAAGAACGTTCGGAAACAGGTAGGAGACGAGCAGAAACAGCAGCATGCCGACAAACAGGTTCAGGCAGATGCGGCGGTAATCCGCGACGTCCTCGCGCAGCAGGAAGATCGCGACCCCCCAGACACAGTAGGCGAACCAGAAATCATAGAAGAAGATAAACCAGGGATTGAACGGGATGAGATCGTCAATCCGGCTCGACACGACATAATAGCTGCCGAGATGGACCTCTTCCAACAAAGTAAAGAAATAGAAATAAACCGGCACAAAGAGTAGCGGCAGCATTCTTTTAACGAGTTCGTACGGACTGCGGATCAGATCCTGTTCACGGATCCCCAGCAGACGGCCGGCAAATCGAATCAGCGGCATTTCCAACCTCCATGTCTGTGCAATCTGTTAAAAACGGAAGGAACCCTAAATGTTAACAAAGTGTTACAAATTGCTCATGGCTCTGATTATATACCCTTTTTTCGGAAGATAAAAGGGGACAGCGGCTTTGAAAATCATGAATATTTCATGAATATCGATCCGCGAATCGGCGAAATGCCCAAAACGCGGAAAAAACTGCGGAATCGGGGCGGACAAAGGCGGGATCTGCTTGCAATCCCTGCGGCACTTGAGTAAAATGTTTTCTGTCGTATTGCGCGCACAAGCCGGATGCGGCGGTTTCATCCGATATAGCAGGATTCGATCCTTGAACAGAACGGGAGTGAAAGACGAAATATGATGGCAGAGAAGACGACTATGGAAAAACGGGCGAACAAAGCGCCGAAGAAGGGCCGTGTGGCCGCGCTGGTTCTGATTGCCGCCGCTGCGCTTGCGGCAGCCGGCTACGGCGGGACAGCGGCATATTACGGCGGGCGGTTTCTCCCCAACACCTATATCAACGGCATCGATGCCTCCGGGAAGACGGTGGAATCCTTATCGGACCAGCTCGCAGCCCAGTCAAAGAGTTATTCACTGACGATTATCGGCGAGGGCGGCAGTGTGATCGACGTCATCACGGCGGAAGACATCGGCTTTACGGTGAAGGCGGACACGGACGCGCTTTCGCAGATGCAGGAAGCCCAGAACCCGCTGATCTGGCCGGCACACCTGTTTTCTAACGAGGAGCTGCACAGCGAAAACCTGTATTCCTATGACGAATCCATGCTGAAAGAACAGGCGGCGCGCTTTGCGAAGGAACTGCCCGAGGGCGAGCCTCCGCGCGACGCGTTCCTGTGGTTTGACGAAGAGACGCAGCGCTTCTTTATCGTTCCCGAGGAAAACGGCACGACGCCGGACGAAAAGGCAGTGGAGGAGGCCATTTTAAAGACGGTCGCTTCCTTTACGGAAACCCTGGATCTTTCCGCGGCGGACTGCTACGAAAAGCCGGCCGTGACGTCTGAAGACGAGGAACTCACCTCGCGGAGAGACAAGCTCAACAGCGCGTTGGACTGCGGCGTGGTCTATACCGTCGGCAGCGCCCGCGAGGAAGTGCCCGCGGCGCGCATCGCGTCCTGGCTTTTCCTGGACGAAGCGGGCAACGTCTGCGTTCTCCGCGACGGGGCAGCGGCCTTCGTGGCGGAAATGGCGGACAAATACGATACCGTCGGCAAGCCCCACAGTCTTGTCACGTCCTGGGGCCCGACGGTCAACGTCGCCGCCGGCGACTACGGCTGGAAGATCGACCGTGAAGCGGAGACGAACCAGCTGATCGCGGACATCCTCTCCGGACAGAAGGTCGAGCGCGATTTTGTGTACGCGCTGACGGCCGCCAGCCGGGACGGCAGTGATTTCGGCAACAGCTATGTGGAAATCAATCTGACGGCGCAGCATTTCTACCTTTATAAAAACGGCAGCCGGGTGATCGACAGCGCGATCTGCTCCGGCGACGTCGCTTCGGGCGACGCGACGCCGGTGGGCGCCTACCGCATCAAATACTGTGCGCGCAACGTCGTGCTGCGCGGACCGGACTACGCGTCCCCGGTGTCCTACTGGATGCCCTTCAACGGCGGCGTGGGTCTGCATGACGCGCCGTGGAAAACCGCCTTCGGCGGACAGATCTACAAGACCAACGGTTCCCACGGCTGCATCAACCTGATGATTCCGGTGGCCAAGACGGTCTTTGAAAACGTTTCCGCCGGCTATCCCGTGCTGGTGTATGAACTGGCCGGCACCGAGTCCGGCGTTTCGTCGGACCGGCTGCATACGGTGATGGCCAAAATCGACAACATCGAAGAGGTGACACTGGCCAAGGCCGGCGCCATCGCTTCGGCCCGTTCGGCCTACAACGGCCTGTCCGCGGACCTGAAGGCCGCCTGTTCCAACATCGGAAAGCTGGAGGCCGCGGAAGCGCGGCTGGCGCAGCTGCAGGCGGAGGAACGCGCCCGCCAGGAAGAAGAAGCCCGCCGGTGGGAGGAGATCCTCGCAGCGGTGGCGGCGCAGAACCGGGCGGACGCCGACCGTGTCAGCGGCCAGATCGGGCAGCTTGCCGGCGTGACGTTTGAGACCGCGCTCTCCCGCAGCGGGGAAATCGACGACGCCGTGGCCGCCTACAACGCGCTGAATCAGGACGCGCGGAATCTTGTTTCGAATCTGGCCACACTGCAGAACGCGCAGCGTCTGCGCGATCAGGCCGCGGCGGCACAGAACCAGCCGGAACCGCAGCCTGAACCCCAGCCCGAGCCGCAGCCCGAGCCCCAGCCCGAGCCGGAACCCGAACCTGCACCGGAGCCCGCGCCGGAACCGGAGCCCGCCCCGGAACCGGAACCGGCCCCCGAACCCGCACCGGAGGGCGAATAATCATCGTCCGTCATTCGAAGGCCGGATGCCAAGGATCCGGCCCGCCGAACAAATGCCCCGGAAAGGAGCCTTTTCATGGGAAACTGGGAACAATATGTCCGCCGCGTCAATCCGTACATCCCCGGTGAACAGCCGGCGTCGCAGGATGTCATCAAACTGAATACGAACGAGTGCCCGTATCCGCCCTCTCCGAAGGTGGCGGAAGTCATCGCGTCCTTCGACGCGGACACACTGCGCAAGTATCCGGATCCGGACGTTTCAGCCCTGCGGAAGGCCATCGCGGCGTATCACGATCTGACCCCGGAGCGGGTGTTCGTGGGCGTCGGCAGCGACGACGTCATCGCCACCGCCTACATGACCTTTTTCGGAAGCAAAAAGCCGGTCCTGTTTCCGGATGTCTCCTATACCTTTTACGACGTCTGGGCCGACGTGTTCGGCGTGCCCTACGAGACCTGCGACCTGACGGCGGATCTGCACATCGATCCGGAGGACTACCGGCGCGAAAACGGCGGCATCATTCTGCCGAATCCGAACGCGCCGACGGGCATTGCGGAAGGAACGGCAGCGCTGGAAGCCATCATCTCCGAAAACCCGGACAGCGTCGTCATCATCGACGAAGCCTACGTCGATTTCGGCGCGGAAAGTGTCGTTCCGCTCCTGGAAGAATACGACAACCTGCTCGTGGTGCGAACGTTTTCAAAATCCCGTGCCCTGGCCGGAAGCCGCATCGGCTACGCCCTCGGCAGCGCGCGGATGATCTCCTTTCTGTGGGACGTGCGCAACTCGCTGAACTCCTATACGATGGACAGCCTGACGCAGGCCGTCGGTCTGGCCTCGCTGGAAGACGACGCCTATTTCCGCGAGACGCTTTCAAAGATCGTGGATACCCGCGAAAAGACCATGGAGGCGCTGCGCGCCCTCGGCTTTGACGGCACGGATTCCAGGACGAACTTCCTGTTTGTCACCCATCCGCAGATGCCGGCCGCGGAGATTTATCGGAAGCTTCGGGAGCAGAACATCTTCGTCCGCCATTTCCGCCGGTCCCGCACGGACAATTATCTGCGGATTACCGTCGGCCGCCCGGAGCAGATGGAAGCGCTTGTCGCCGCGTTAAAGGAGATCCTTGGCGCGAAGTAACATGGTTTTAAAAACAGGGAATTGAAATGCAGACACTTCGAAAATTCGTCCCCTATTACCGCCCCTATCTCGGCATCTTTTTTGCAGATCTGTTCTGCGCCGTCGTCATCAGCGCGGTGGATCTGATGTATCCGCAATTACTGCGTCGCCTCGGTGCGACGCTTTTTTTGCAGGATGCCGGCACCATCCGCCGGGCCCTGCCCGTCCTTGCGCTGCTGCTTCTTGCGGCCTATCTCGTGCAGGCGCTGTGCAATTACTACGTCACCTGTCAGGGACACATCATGGGCGCGCAGATGGAGCGGGACATGCGCCGCGAGCTGTTTACGCACTACGAGCGGCTGTCCTTTTCCTATTATGACCGCAGCAACACCGGCCAGCTGATGAGCCGCCTGATCTCCGACCTGTTCGACATCTCGGAGATGGCGCACCACGGGCCGGAGAACCTGTTTATCTCGCTGGTGAAGCTGATCGGTTCGTTCGTGTTCATCTTTCTGATCCAGTGGAAGCTGGCGCTGATTCTGCTCGCCGTCGTGTTCGTGATGATCGCGGTCTCCTATAAGCAGAACCGCGCGATGCGCGCGACCTTTGCCGACAACCGGCGGAAAATCGGCGACATCAACGAGACCTTAAACGACTCCCTTTCCGGCATCCGCGTGGCGCAGGCCTTTGCGAACGAGGAGATGGAAGAAGAGAAGTTCCGCCGGGGCAACGAGGCGTTCCTCCTGTCGAAGCGGCGCAATTACCAGGCCATGGGCCGGTTTCACAGCACGAACATGTTCCTCATCGGCATGATCTATCTGGTGACGGTAACCGCAGGCGGCTTTTTCGTGGCGGCCGGCGAGATGACGGCGGTCGATCTGGCCACGGTGTCTTTGTACATCGGCGTTTTCGTCAGCCCGATCCGGATTCTGGTGGAGCTGGTCGAGATGCTGCAGAAGGGGATGTCCGGGTTCCGCCGTTTCCGCGAGGTGGTGGAGGAACTGCCCGAGATCACCGATGCGCCGGATGCGGCGCCCATCGCAGACCCGCAGGGAGACATCGCTTTCCGCGACGTCAGTTTTTCCTATGAGAAAAACGACACCGTGCTCGATCACCTGTCCTTTACCGTCCCCAGCGGGAAATCCATCGCCTTAGTCGGTCCCTCCGGCGGCGGAAAAACGACGATCTGTTCGTTGATTCCCCGTTTCTACGACGTGACCGGCGGCGCCATTTCCATCGGCGGGCAGGACATCCGGAAAATGACCTTAAAGAGTCTGCGCCAGGCGATCGGCATCGTCCAGCAGGACGTCTATCTGTTCTCCGGAAGCGTGCGCGACAATATCGCCTACGGCCGGCCCGACGCGACGGAGGACGAGATTGTCGCCGCGGCGAAATCCGCCAACATCCATGACTTTATTCTGACACTGCCGGAGGGCTATGACACCCCCGTCGGCGAACGCGGCGCGCGCCTGTCCGGCGGGCAGAAACAGCGCATCTCCATCGCGCGGATCTTCTTAAAGAACCCGTCGATTCTGATCCTGGACGAGGCGACCAGCGCGCTGGACAACGAGAGCGAGGAATACATCCAGCACAGTCTCGATGCCCTTTCCAGAGGGCGCACCACCATCACCATCGCCCACCGCTTAAGCACGATCCGCAATGCCGAAGAGATCCTCGTGATCGACGAGAGCGGCATCTGCGAGCGCGGCACGCACGAAGAACTGATGCGGCAGGACGGCGTGTACCGGCGGTACTATCAGCTGTCGGCAGGGGGACATAAAGAGGAACCTGTCTGAGGGCGGAAAAGAACCTGCACACTGTCTGTACAGACGAATTACCGGATGTATTCAATGCGAAAATATGCTACACTAAAGGAAATACGGGATTCCCGTGTTTCCTTTTCTTTTTTCATTTCTATAGAGTAGGGGGAAGACAGATGATCAAACAGAAATTCAATACGGGCTGGATTTTTCAGGTCGGCGACGGCGGCGCGCTTTCCGGGCTTCTGGGGGGAGGCGGCCCGAAACCAAAGCCGGTAACCCTGCCGCACGACGCGGAAATCGAAACGCCGCGTTCGGGCGACGACGTGGTGACCACCAGCGGGAACGGCTTTTTCCATCCTGACAACTATGTCTACACAAAAAAATATACGCCGGAAGACGCGTCGAAATCCTATGTGCTGGAGTTTGAAGCTGTCTATCAGAATGCGCTCGTGTATGTGAACGGCGTGTTCGTTCAGAAGCATCCTTACGGTTACGGCAATTTTTACGCGGACATCACGAACTTCCTGCATTTCGGCGAGGAAAACGAAATCAAGGTGCTCGTCCGCAACCATATGCCCAGCGGCCGCTGGTACACCGGCGGCGGCATCTACCGCGACGTGAACCTGATGGTGGCGGACCGTCTGCACATCGCACCCGACGGCGTGCGTCTGGCCACGACGGACCTGGACGAGGAATTCGCGAAGGTGCGTGTGGATACGGATCTGGAATACAAGGGCCTCGGTGTGCGCAATGCCTGGCTGACCATTCAGCTGTTTGACGCAAACGGCGCCGAAGCTGCGGCCGACACCATGCAGGTGACGATGATCGAAGGAAAAGCCGGTACGTACCGCCAGTGGCTGATGGTTGAAAAGCCCCACACCTGGGACGCGGACGATCCGTATCTGTACACCTATAAGGCAACGCTGAAGGACGGCGATACCGTCGTGGACGAAGAGTGCGGGATCTTCGGCATCCGCACCGTCAAAGTCGATGTCAGACGCGGACTGCGCATCAACGGCAAGACGGTCAATCTGGCCGGCGGCTGCGTGCATCACGACTGCGGCATTACCGGCGCCGCGGACTATGCCCATGCGCAGGAAATCCGCGTCCGCAACTTAAAAAAGGCCGGCTTCAACGCGCTGCGCAGCTCCCATTATCCGATGAGCCGCCGCATGATCGAAGCCTGCGACCGTCTGGGCATGTACATCATGGACGAGTTCGCCGACGTCTGGACCTCCACGAAGGTCGAGGGCGACTACGGCATGCAGATGTCTGACTGGTGGCAGTATGACGTCGACAACATCGTCCGCAAGGATTACAACCATCCCAGCGTGATTCTGTACTCCATCGGCAACGAGATCCCCGAGATCGGCAATCCGCTTTCCACCCAGTGGGGCAAGCTGCTGTCCGACCGTCTGCGTGAGCTCGATGACACCCGCTTTACCGTCAACAGCATGAATACGATGCTGGCCGTGATGGACCGCATGCCGCAGATCATCGGCGAGATCATGGCTGCCCAGGGTGTGGACGTGTCCGCGATGCAGCAGCAGGCGGAGGCCGGCGGTGACGCTCCGGCCATGGAGATCAACAGCATGATGTCCAATCTGCAGGATATCATGTCCCTGGTCGGCAACGGCGAGGCCTCCGGCAAGGCGGTGGTCGAAGCCTGCGGCCAGGTGGATATCAGCGGCTTCAACTACAGCGCGCTGCGCTATGAGCCCGACCATGAGAAGTGGCCGAACCGCGTCATCATGGGATCCGAGACCTATCCGGGCGACCTCGACTTCAACTGGGCGCTGGTCGAAAAGCTGCCCTATGTCATCGGCGATTTCGACTGGACTGCCTACGATTATCTCGGCGAGGCCGGCATCGGCAGCATCGCCTACGGGGAAGCCAGTCAGTCCTTCTACGCGCCCTTCCCGATGAAGTCCGCCTACTGCGGCGATCTGGATCTCTTAGGCGATCCGCAGCCCGTGGCCTACTGGCGCGAGATCGTCTGGGGCAGACGCACCGCGCCGTATATCGCGGTTCAGCATCCGGAGCATTTCGGCGAAAAGGTCAAAATGTCCCAGTGGCGCATGACCGACAGCATCCGCAGCTGGAACTTCGACGGCTTCGAAGGCAAGCCGGTCAAGATCGAAGTCTACGCCGATGCCGATGAGGTGGAGCTGTTTGTGAACGGCGATTCTGTCGGAACGGCAGCGGTCGGCACGCGCAAAACCTTTATCGCGGACTTTGAGACGACCTACCGGGCCGGAAGGATTGAGGCCGTCGCGAAGAAGAACGGCGTCGAAACCGGGCGCGACGTCATCGAGACGGCAGATGCGGCAAGCGTCAACGCGCCTGCGGCTGACGTGGACTGCATTCCGGCAGACGGCACGGATATCGGCTATGTGGAAATCTGCATGACCGATGCCGCCGGACGTCTGAATCCGGAATGCGCCGTGCCGGTCACTGTCAAAGTTGAAGGCGCCGGTGAACTGGCCGGCTTCGGCAGCGCCAATCCCTGCTCCGCGGAGAACTACTTCGACGGCACGGCAAAGCCCTTCGGCGGCCGCCTGCGCGCAGCGGTGCGCGGCACCGGAGAAGCCGGCACGATGACGGTTACGTTGTCTGCCGACGGATGCGCGGACAAGGTCGTGACGATCGAAGCGAAGTAAACGGTTTCACAGGATGCCATAAGCAGAAAAACACCCGTCCCTGCGATGTCTGTCGCGGGGACGGGTGTTTTGTGTGTTCCGGATTGTAAAAACACGGCTTGCGGAAGGTTTCCGGGAGGCGCGGGCGGTTACGCTTTGCGCGGGCGGAAACGTTCGCGGTGTTCCTTTTCGCGGGGCTTTTCTGTGATTTCGCCCGCGGCCTGCAGCGACATCTTTGTCAGGGTCGGACCGACCAGTTCATAGATCAGCACGCCGAACAGCGTAACGTTGCGGATGAGCGCGCCTTCCGCGCCGCCGAGGACCATCGCCTGGGCGCTCATGCCCAGCGCGACGCCGGCCTGGGGCAGCAGGGTGATGCCGAGGTGGTTGACGACGTTGCGGTCACAGTGCATGAAACTCGCACTTGTCCGCGCGCCGAAATACTTGCCCAGGGAACGGACGAGGATATAGACGACGCCGATGATCACGTAGTCCAGGTGCGCAAAGACGCCCAGCTGCAGCTCCGCGCCGCTCAGGACGAAGAAACAGCAGTTCAGCGGAACGGTCCAGCTCTCGGCACGCTTCATAATGTCTTCCTCGTATTCGCACATGTTGCAGAAGACGGTGCCGAGCATCATGCACACCAGAAGCGACGAGAAGGAGATGGTTACCGGGCCGACCGGGATCTTCAGGTAGGACAGCGCCACGGTCAGGAAGACGAAGGAGATCGTCATCGTCAGACGGTTCTTGTTGGAGAAGAACATCTTTTCCTGCAGGGTCAGCAGGTAACCCAGCAGGGAGCCGAGCAGCACCGAGAAGACAATTTCCAGCAGGGGTTCGACGACGATGGAAAGCACGTCGACGGAGCCGCTCTGCAGCGCGCGGGCGATGCCGAAGGAGACGGAGAACAGGATGAGGCCGACGGCGTCATCCAAAGCGACGATTGGCAGCAGCAGCCGGGTCAGCGGACCGTCTGCCTTGTACTGGCGAACGACCATCAGCGTGGCGGCGGGCGCGGTCGCGGCGGCAATGGCGCCGAGCGTGATCGCAGCCGGCAGCGGCAGGACGTCCGGACCGAGGATAAAGTGCAGCCCGATCATGGCGGCGTCGACGAGCAGCGTCGCGGCGACGGCCTGGAAGATGCCGATGACGGTGGCGGTTTTGCCGGTGTGCTTCAGCTCCGACAGCTTGAATTCGCTGCCGATGGAGAAGGCGATAAAGCCCAGCGCAGCCGTGCTGATCGGCGACATGGATGCCACGGCCTCGAAGTCTGAAAAGCCGAGACCGCCGATGCCGATACGGCCGAGGCCGTAGGGGCCGATCAGAAGACCGGCAATCAGATAGGACGTCACGTCCGGGAAATTCAGATGCAGACGTTTGAATACACGGGTCAGCATCAGGCCCGCGAAGATGGCGACAGCGACCGAAAGAAACAGTTCCATGGCTTGATCCTTCTCTTCTGTTTGTAATGGATTGGAATTCATTATACGCTTACCGGACGCGCGGCCTCAAGATGACGAAATGCCAAGAAATCGGGGAATCTTTCAGATGCATTGTGCATTTTTCAGAAAATGCTTGACAAACGCAATTTAATTGCGTACAATTAACTTGCGTTAAAGAAAAACGCACAAAAGAAAACACGCGGTGTATTATTGAATAGAAGGAGGCCTGATATGGCAGCAATCACCATCACCAACGACAATTTCGAAACCGAAGTATTACAGAGCGATGTCCCCGTCCTGGTGGACTTCTGGGCATCCTGGTGCGGCCCGTGCAAAATGCTTTCCCCGCTGGTGGAGCAGGTCGCCGATGAAAGCGACGGCAGCTTCAAGGTCGGCAAAGTGAACGTGGACGACGAAATGGAGCTGGCGGAGCAGTTCGGCGTCATGTCCATCCCGACGCTGATCGTGTTCAAGAACGGCGAACCGGCGAACAAGTCCGTGGGTGTCGTGAACAAGGATCAGATCCTTGCGCTCGTGAAATAAGATTTTTAAACGACGTGATCGGGAAAGGAACCGTATTATGTACGACATCATTATCGTCGGGGCAGGCACCGCCGGCATGTCCGCAGCCATCTACGGCGTCCGCGCCGGCAAATCTGTGCTCATGATCGAGGCAGCCAGCTACGGCGGGCAGATCATCAACACGCCGGACATCGCCAATTATCCCGGAATCAAGAACACCTCCGGCTATGAGTTCGCGGCGGGCCTGTACGACCAGGCCACCTCGCTCGGCGCCGAATACCGCGCCGGCCGTGTGGACGGAATCAAGGATCTCGGCCGCGAAAAAGCGGTGACCGTCAACGGCGAGGACATCCCCTGCAAGGCGGTCATTCTTGCCACCGGCGCGAAGAACCGTCCCCTGGGCCTGGAACACGAGACCGAGTGGATCGGCGCGGGCATTTCCTACTGTGCGACCTGCGACGGCATGTTTTACCGCAACAAGACGGTCGCGGTCAACGGCGGCGGCAATACGGCGCTGGAGGACGCGTTCTTCCTTTCCAATTACTGCAAGAAGGTGTATCTGATCCACCGCCGGGAAGGGTTCCGCGGTGAGGAGAAGCAGCTCGAGGCGCTGCGGGAGCGGGAGAACGTCGAGTTCATCTTAAACACCACGATCTCGGCGCTGCTGGGTGAAAACCGCCTGACGGGGCTGGAGCTGAACAACGTGAAAACCGGCGAAAAGAGCACCCTGGAAGTGAACGGCCTGTTCATCGCCATCGGCCAGATGCCGGAGAACGCCGCCTTTGCGGACGTGGTGGATCTCGATCCCGCCGGATACATCGTCGGCGGCGAGGACTGCCTGACGTCGGCCCCCGGCATCTTCGTGGCCGGCGACTGCCGCACGAAAACCGTGCGCCAGCTGACGACGGCAGCGGCCGACGGGGCCGTGGCGGCACTGGCAGCCTGCGGATATATTGACGCGATGTAGGAGCGATCGGATCACCGGATCGCCGTTTGCAGAGAAACAAATCATAATGAAAGAAAACAAAAACACGACACCCGCCGGCATGCCGGCACTTGCGCCGGGGTTTGAACCCTATGACGCGCTGAAACTGGAAAACCAGCTCTGCTTTCCGCTGTATGCCGTCTCGAAGGAGATTACACGGCGCTACAAGCCCTATCTGGACCCGCTGGATCTGACGTATACGCAGTATCTGGTCATGATGGTGCTGTGGGAAGAGCGGCAGATCTGCGCGAAGGATCTCGGGCATAAACTGCATCTCGATTCCGGGACGCTGACGCCGGTCTTAAAGAAACTGGAAAGCAAAGGCTACCTGACCCGGGAACGCGGCTGTGACGACGAGCGCACGCTGATGCTTACCTTGACGGATGAAGGACTCGCGCTGCGCGATGAAGCCGTGAAAGTCCCTGCCGGCATGGGCGGCTGTATCCACCTCTCGCCCGAGGAAGCCCGGCTGATTTACGATCTGCTGTACCGGATGCTGGCGGAGCTGGCACCGGAAGAGTAACGGAAAAAGCGGAACGGGGGTCAGGCACCCGTTCCGCTTTTTGACTTCAGACGCTGGTTTCATTTTCATTCCGGGTGCGCAGCATTCCGCCGTGCACGTCGGCGTATTCGCTTGGCGACATGCCGTATTCCTTTCGGAAGGCTCGGAAATAGCTTGAATAATCCCCAAAACCGCACAGTTCACAGGCCAGGTGGATGTTTTCCCCGGCCAGAATCGCCTCGCAGCTTCGCTCGAGGCGCTTTTTTTGTATGTACTGATGCAGCGAGAGCCCCATCTGTTCCTTAAAGATATGGGATACGTGATATTTGCTGACGAAGAAGTTGCCGGCGATCCGGTCGAGGGAGAGCTCTTCGGTCAGATGCCGTTCGATATAGGTGAGGACGTTTTCGTACAGATGCTGGGTTTCCCGCTCGGTTTCGGGGTGATCCGCCTCATAGGCATAGCGGTTCATGGAAAGCACCAGGTCCGCGACGTCTAAGGTCAGGCGGGCTTCGTGTCCGAAGCGCTGGGCGGAGTGGATTTCTTCGAGCAGCGCGTAGATTTTTCCCTGCAGGTTATTGAAGGTCAGAACGTCAAAATGATAGATGAACTGGCGCGTCAGAACGGCTTCCTGCATCAGGTAACTGTAGTCCGGCGACTGGGACGTCAGGCGGCTTAGGTACTCCTTGGAAATCCAGAAGATAAAGCGCTGGTAGGGCAGATCCGGATTGTGGTTGCGCAGATGATGGCGCACGCCCGGCGGGATCAGGATCATATCGCCTTTCTGCAGAGGGAATTCCTCGTCGCGGATGGACATGGAGACGTTTCCGCCGAGGAAGAAATAGAACTCGTAATAGTCGTGCGTGTGGTTGTCGACGCTCTGCAGGTGGCTGTCGTTGTAATAGAAGATTTCGAAATCCCGGGAGAGCATGTACTGCCGGGTGGAGAAGGGTGTGGTATACGCCTGTTTTCTGGCCATGGAGAGCACCTTCCTGTGAAAATCGCGGAGAGGAATCAAAGGTCAAATACAGCATACCACAATTTTTGCAATGCATACAACAACCTCTTCAATGGCTTTTTTGCCGGCCCTCCTTTATACTGTGTTCATGAGGCCGGAAAACCGGCCGGGGGACACTGCATTGCAAAAAAGGAGGAAGTATTTATGGCCCTGGACGACATCCTGGTAAACATGAACCGAAAGCATGACTTTATGGTCTGCGTCGACTCGGACGGATGCGTGTTCGACAACATGGAGCTGAAACACAAAGAGTGCTTCTGCCCGGCAACGGTGAACGTATGGGGACTGCAGAGCGTTTCCCGTTTCGCGCGGGAAGCAGCGGAATTCGTCAACCTGTATTCCACCACCCGCGGTATGAACCGCTATCCGGCGCTGATCCGCACCTTAAAGCTTTTAGGCGAGCGCAAGGAAGCGAAGGAGCGCGGCTACGTCGCCCCGGATATGAGCTCCCTGCAGAAGTGGATCGACACCGCCGACAAACTGAGCATCGCTTCGTTAAAGGCGTACAATGATTCGCTGCCCGAGAGCGATCCGATCTTAGAGCGCACCATGCAGTGGACGGAAGAGGTCGACGCGAACATCGCCCACATCGTCCGCGGTGTGACGCCGTTCCCGAAGGTGAAGGAAGCCTTCGCCCGCTTTATGGAATACGCGGACATCGTCATCGTCTCCGCGACGCCGCATGAAGCGATCGTGCGGGAGTGGGGCGAGCACGGACTGCTGCCGTACGTGACGGAGGTCGCCGGACAGGAACTCGGCACCAAGGCGGAGTGCATCAAGAAGGCCAATTCCGGCCACTACGCGCCGAACCACATCCTGATGATCGGCGACGCCCCGGGCGATTACGGCGCGGCCCGCGCCAACGGCGTTCTGTACTATCCGATCATTCCGGGACAGGAAGACGCCAGCTGGGAGAAGGCCGCGGCCGAGATCGCGGATCAGCTGCGCGACGGCACCTACGAAGGCGAGAACATGGCTGCGGCGCTCGAAGCCTTCAACAAGGTTCTGCTTGAAAATCCGACCTGGTAAAACGGTTTGAAGAAATCCGGTGAACCGTGACGGCCGTCACCGGACGACAATACCCGGCCGTCGAGCATCCAAGAAAGAGGGGAAACAAATGGATCTGAAAATTCGCGAAAACTGCAAGTACGCTGTCGCCTGTGTCACGAGCATGGGCGTGCGCATCACGCCGGCCAACCGCATGGCGGTGCACAACAGCAACCAGTTCTACATGCAGGCCACCAGCGCCGAGAGCAACGTCTTAAACGTCGCTTCCAGCCTCGGCAAGGAGTGCCTGGTGCTTTCGAAGTTCGTGGAGGGCAGCCCGGTGGCCGCGTTCATCAAGGCCCAGCTTCGCGCCCGCAACATCGCCTGCGAAGGCCCGGACGTCCCCCAGGGCGGCCCCTGGGGCTACCGTCATCAGTTCAACATCGCGGATTCCGGCTTCGGCCTGCGCGCACCGCGTGTCTGGAACGACCGCGCCGGTGAAGTCGGCCGCACCCTTTCCGCGGACGATTTCGATCTGGAGCGCATCTTCGGAACCGAAGGCGTCGGCATCCTTCACCTGTCCGGCCTGATCGCGGCGATGAGCCCCGAGACGACGCAGTGCTGCCTGGCGCTGGCAAAGGTGGCCAAGGAGCACGGCACGCTGGTTTCCTTCGACTTAAACTACCGCGCCACCTTCTGGAAGGGCCGCGAGGAAGAACTGTCGGCGGCGTTCCATGAAATCGCCTCCGCGGCCGACATCCTGGTCGGCAACGAAGAAGACTTCCAGCTTTGCTTAGGGTTCAAGGGACCGGAAGCCGGCGGCAAGGATCTGCAGAGCAAGATCGACAGCTTCAAGGTGATGATCGACCAGGTCCGCGCGAAGTATCCGAACGCGAAGGCCTACGCGACGACGCTGCGCCAGGTCGTTTCCGCGAACGAGCACCTCTGGGGCGCCATCCTCTGGGCGGACGGCCAGTGGTACGTGGAAGAGCCCCGGCCGATCCAGGTCATGGACCGCATCGGCGGCGGCGACGGCTTCTCCGGCGGTCTGCTCTACGCGGTCAGCCAGGGCTGGGATCCGGACAAGTGGATCGGCTTCGGCTGGGCGAGCGGCGTGCTGGCGGCATCGAGCTTAAACGACTATGCCGAGCCGGCGGATGAAAAGCAGGTCTGGGACGTCTACGCGGGCAACGCGCGCGTCCAGAGATAAGAAAAACGGAACGGGGGTTCGGCCCCCAAACCGGAACGGGGGTCCGGCCCCTGTTCCACTTTCAACCAAATCATAGAAAAGGAGAAAAAACGTCATGAAAAAAGCGGATATCGGTCTGATCGGTCTGGCAGTTATGGGTGAAAACCTGGTTATGAACATGGAGTCGAAGGGCTTCACGGTCGCGGTTTACAACCGTACCGTCGAGAAGGTCGACAAATTCGTGAACGGCCGCGCGGCCGGCAAGAACATCATCGGCTGCCACAGCCTGGAGGAGCTTCG
>JAZQBE010000009.1:0-24913 GCA_045545575.1 Shuttleworthella sp. | reverse complement strand
AGTGCTTTGACACAGACGGATTATCCGAAGATTGCTGATGCAGCAGGATATGCGAAAGAACGTCTTGCTGGCGATCAATATAAGCGCCTCGCTTATATCCGGAAGAGAAATCTTGAAGCATATGGTTATCTTGTGGAAGCTGCAAGGATGCTAAGATAACGCCACATGTTTGGAGACATACCTATTGCAGCAATATGGCGAAGACCGGTATCGATCCCAAAACACTTTTGGTTAAAATAACATTGGTAAACGTTGGTAAAACGAAGAAAACTATGCCAAAAAGACAGACAGGTGTCGGTGGCAGACTAACAATGTTCATTCTGTAAAAAGAGGGGCTGTTTTACCAACATTGAAGTCAAAGATATGCCAAAATATGCGAAAATATGCGGCTTTCGAGAAAAAGACAGGTCGGTCTGCCAAATCTCGGAAATGGCGCAAAACCCTTGCAAAACATGGCATATTAACGCATAGAGAGGCATTAGAAAGATATGATAAAAATCCTATTCGTTTGCCACGGCAATATCTGCCGTTCGCCGATGGCAGAGTTTATCTTAAAAGATATGGTCCGCCGCCGGGGCATCGCGGACCGGTTTGAGATCGCGTCGGCCGCGACGAGCACGGAAGAAATCTGGCGCGGCGTCGGAAATCCGGTGTATCCGCCCGCGAAGGAAATCCTGCGCGAGCACGGCATCGACTGCTCCGGAAAACGCGCGCGGCTGCTGGAGGCGGCGGATTATGACCGCTATGACCTGCTGATCGGGATGGATGCGCAGAACATGCGGAACATGGCGCGTATCCTGGGGCCGGACCGGGAAGGAAAGGTGTTCCGGCTTCTGTCCTTTGCCGGATCGGACGCGTCCGTGGCCGATCCCTGGTATACCGATGATTTCGAGACGACCTGGAAGGACATCGTCCGCGGCTGTGAAGCGCTTCTCGATGATCTTGAAACGTCAGGGCGATTGTATTAAGATAAAACAGCCGGCGGTCCCCGGGAACGGGCGGCCGGCAGCAAGGAAAAGAATATCGAACAGAGAGGAACACAAAAAATGAGAGACGAAACCAAAGCGCTTCACGCCGGCTATACACCGGGCAATACCGAACCCCGCGTGGTGCCGATCGTGCAGAGCACGACCTATGTTTACGACACGGCCGAAGAGATCGCGAAGGTGTTTGACGATCCGACACGGTCTCTGATTTATTCGCGTTTCGCGAACCCGACTGTAATGGCGGTCGAGGAGAAGATCGCGGCCATGGAAGGCGGCGTCGGCGCCATGTGCACCTCGTCCGGGCAGGCGGCGACCATGATGTCTGTCTTAAATATCAGCGGCGCGGGTGACAACATTCTGTCTTTAAGCACGGTGTACGGCGGAACGGTGAACCTGTTTTCCGTGACGCTTCCCCGTCTGGGTGTGACGACACGGTTCATCACGCAGGACATGACGGACGAAGCGATTGAAGCCCTGATTGACGACCGCACGCGTCTGATCTTCGGCGAGACTCTGGCCAACCCGGCCATGACGGTACTCGATATCAGCCGGTTCGCCGCCATTGCGCACAAGCACGGCATTCCGCTGATCGTGGACAATACCTTTGCGACCCCCGTGTTCTGCAAGCCGCTGGAATTCGGCGCGGATATTGTGGTGCATTCCACGTCCAAATATCTGGACGGCCATGCGCTGCAGGTGGGCGGCGTGATCGTGGACGGCGGCACCTTTGACTGGGATAACGGAAAGTTCCCGGAGCTGACCGAGCCGGATGAAAGCTATCACGGTATTTCCTACACCGAAACCTACGGAAAACTGGCCTATATCCTGCGCGCCCGCATGAACCTGATGCGCGATTTCGGCTGCTACCCGGCCGCGCATTCGGCCTTCCTGCTGAACTTAGGCCTGGAAACCCTGCCGGTGCGGATGCCTCAGTACCATAAAAACGGTCTGCAGGTCGCCCTGTATCTGGAAAAGCATCCGAAGGTATCGGCGATCAAGTATCCGGCCCTTGGGGACGATCCGGACCACGATCTGTTCGAGAAGTATTTAAAGGGCTGCTGCGCCGTGATGTCCTTTACGATCGAGGGCGGAAGAGAAGCGGCCATGAAATTCCTCGACGCGCTGCAGCTCGTGTCCAACGAAGTGCACGTCGCGGATATCCGCACCTGCATCCTGCATCCGGCCAGCTCCACGCACCGTCAGCTGACGGACGAACAGCTTGTCGCAGCCGGCATTGATCAGGGCATGGTGCGTCTGTCGGTGGGGCTTGAAAACGTAGAGGATATCCTCGAGGATATCGATCAGGCTTTCGCTGCGCTCGGATAAGTCAAAGAGGACGGTCCCGGTTGACTCAAAAAGGCCGGCCGGTATGCGTTTTTTGCATACCGGCCGGCCTTTTGCCGTGTTTTGATTTATGTGCGGCGTACGGCTGTTACGCGCGGTCCTCGATCGGGATGTAATCGCGGTGCTCGTTGATGGTCATATAGGCGGGACGCATGATCTTGGAATTCTGGCAGAGTTCCTCGAGCCGGTGCGCGCTCCAGCCGGAGATGCGGGCGATGGCGAAGATCGGAGTGTAGAGCTCCACCGGCAGGCCGAGCATCTGGTAGGCGAAGCCGGAGAAGAAGTCCACGTTCGGGCTGACGCCTTTGTAGATTTTGCGCTTTTCGGCGATGATTTTCGGCGCTAAGCGCTCCACCAGCGCGTAGAGGGCAAATTCCTTCTCCATTCCTTTTTCTTTGGACAGTTCCTCCACGAAGCCCCGGAAGGTGATGGCACGGGGGTCGGAGATGGAGTAGACGGCGTGGCCCATGCCGTAGATCAGGCCGGCTTTGTCAAAGGCTTTCTTGTCGAGCAGGTCGGACAGGTACTGACCGACTTCTTCTTCCGAGGTCCAGTCGTGAACCTTCTTCTTCATGTCGGCAAACATCTGCACGACTTTGATGTTCGCGCCGCCGTGCTTCGGCCCCTTCAGAGAACCTAAAGCCGCCGCGATCGTGGCATAGGTGTCTGTGCCCGAGGAGGAGACCAGGTGGGTGGTAAACGTGGAGTTGTTGCCGCCGCCGTGTTCCGCGTGCAGGATCAGGCACACGTCTAAGAGCTTTGCCTCGAGCGCGGTGTACTGCATATCCGGACGCAGGCAGCGCAGGACGTTTTCCGCGGTGGACAGCTGGGGCTCCGGGTTGTGGATGATCAGGCTGTCGTCGTATCCGTAGTAGTGCCGGTAGACCTGGTAGCCGTATACGGAAAGCAGCGGGAACATGGCGATCAGCTGCAGACACTGGCGCAGGACGTTCGCCGGGCTGGTGTCCTCCGGGTTGTCGTCATAGGAGTACAGGGAGAGCACACTGCGGGCAAGGGAGTTCATCATGTCCTTGCTCGGCTTTTTCATGATGACGTCGCGCACGAAGTTTCTGGGAAGCGAGCGGTAGCCGGAAAGGATGCCGACAAACGCGTCGAGCTCCGCTTTTGTGGGAAGCTCTCCGAAAAGAAGCAGGTAGGTGACCTCTTCAAAACCGAAATGCGAATCCTCCGGGAGACGTTTCACGATTTCCTGAACGTTGTAGCCGCGGTAGAACAGCTGGCCGTCACAGGGGACGACGGCGTCGCCGATCTTTTTGGTGGAGTTGACTTCGGAAATATCGGTGATGCCGACAAGAACGCCGCGCCCGTTGACGTCGCGCAGGCCGCGCTTGACGTCATAATGGGAATAGAGTTCCGGATCAATATAGGAAGCTTCCCGGGTGCGCTCGGAAAGGGATTCGATCTGGGGTGTCACAATACTGTATTTGTTTTTTGCCATGCTGTGTCCTCCTGTCTGACGTGAATAAAAATGAAGGAGACTGAATAATCTCTCTGAAACAGTTCCGCTTATTCTACCATGTTTTCAGCGATCTGACAAACATGGGATTTTCACTTGTCAGATACGCAAAAAAAGCGTATGCTTAAGACAGGCCTGAAGTGTTCGATATCCCCTGCTATTTTGAACCTACATCTACTTATCATGGGATTCCTACATCAGCCGATCCGATGTCATGCCGCCCGAAGAGCGTGCTCTTCGGCCAGCGGAAGGCAGAAGACGGAGTGCGGTTACCCACCTGGCTATGCGCTGGGAGTCAAAACGCAGGCACGGCACTTTGGGTTGCTCATTTTGGACTATGTTTGCGGGAGCTTTTCGAAACCAACGGATTCGAAAAGCTCTCTTCACATCTGCCGGCAGAAGGCCGCTTACGGACGGGATTTCTTTGGATACTCACATCGGTGACGAAAAACTGAATCAGCAGGAGCCGGGCGCCGGTGCGCCGCCCCGGGACTGTCTGCGGATTTCCGTCCGCAGTCTGGTGGAGTTTGTCTTAAAAAGCGGCGACATCGACCGGCGCCGGGGGTCGGCGGATTCGGTCGAGGCGATGCTGGCCGGTGCGCGGATTCACCGGCAGCTGCAGCGGGAAGCCGGCGGGACGTACCACGCGGAAGTGCCGCTGTCGGATACGACGGACATGGGCGAGTTTGACCTTCTTGTGGAAGGCCGCGCCGACGGCCTGATTTACGACGACGACCGGCTGTTTGATCCGGACTGTGACGGTGAGCGTCTTGTGGTCGACGAGATCAAGACAATGCAGACCGACGTGCTGTCGATGACCGAGCCTGTTTTTGTTCATCTGGCCCAGGCGCGCTGCTACGGTTTTTTTGCCGCGAAGGCCTGGAACCTTGAACGTGTGGACATCCGTCTGACCTACGTCCGCCGTCAGACCATGGAGGTGCGGCAGTTCACGGAATCCCTGTCCAAAGAAGCCCTTGCGGAATGGTATGCGTCGTTGATCGATTCGTACCGCCGCTGGGCGGAATTCTCTTTTACATGGAAACAGATCCGGAACGCTTCCGTGAAAGCGCTGCCGTTTCCGTTTCCGTGGCGTGAAGGCCAGAAACAGCTGGCGTCCGACGTTTACCGGGCGATCCGCCGGAAAAAACCCCTGTTTATTCAGGCACCCACGGGTACGGGCAAGACACTGTCCGTGCTGTATCCCGCCGTCAAAGCCATGGGTGAAGGCCTTGCGGAGCGGATCTTTTACCTGACGTCCAAAACCGTGACGCGCCGGGTCGCCTCGGATGCCGTCCGCCTGCTTTCCGGCCAGGGATACCGCGCCAAGACCGTGGAAATCATCGCCCGCGACCGTCTTTGCCTGATGGATGAAACCCGCTGCAATCCCGACGAGTGTCCCTATGCGAAAGGCCATTTCGACCGGGTCAACGATGCCGTTTACGATCTGCTGACGCGCGAGGATCTGATGGACCGGGAATGCATCGTGGCACAGGCAAAGGCACATACCGTCTGTCCCTTCGAGCTCGCCCTCGATCTGTCCTCGTGGAGCGACAACGTTCTGTGTGACTACAATTATGTCTTTGACCCGAACGTGCGTCTGCGGCGCTTTTTTGCGGAAGGCGAAACCGCCGACAGTCTGTTTCTGATCGACGAGGCGCACAACCTGGTGGACCGGGCGCGGGAGATGTATTCCGAGACGCTGTATCTGGAGGATTTTTCGTTGCTTCGCAAGGCGTTTTCCCGCCGCAGCGGCGCGGTGGGCCGGCAGTGCAGCACAGTGCGCCGGCGCCTGAAGCAGGAGAGGGACGCGTTTTCGGAACAGCGCGGTACGGCGGAAGGGAAGGACTGGTCGGACCCGGCGGATTTCGATCTGTTTGTCCTGGCGCTGAACCGGCTGTTTACGGCCATGCTTGACGATATGGACCGCAATAAGGAACCGCTGCCGGACGATGCCATGGAGGTGTTTTTCCGCATCCGGTATTTTCTGGCGATCTTCGACTGGATGGACGAACGCTACAAGGTCTACTGCGACGAGGCGGACGGCCGGTTCGGCATCCATCTGTACTGTCTGGACCCTTCCGTCAAGCTGACGGAGGCGCTGGGCATGGGCGTCTCTTCTGTCTTTTTCTCCGCGACGCTTCTGCCGGTGAACTATTACAAATCCCTGCTGTGCGCCCTGCCGGATCCCTACGCGGTCTATTCCAGCAGCGTTTTTTCGTCCGAACAGCGGCTGCTTCTCGCGGCCGGCGACGTCACGAGTCTGTACCGGGCGCGCAGCGAAGAGCAGTACCGAAGCTTTGCCCGCTATGTCTACGAGATCGTTTCCGCCAGACAGGGCAATTATATGGTATTCGCGCCGTCCTATGCGTTCATGGAGAAGGTGGCGTCGGCTTTCGCAAAGATGGCCGTCCTCGGCATTGAGATTCTTGTGCAGGAGCAGGGGATGACGGAGAGCGGCCGCGACCGGTTCCTGGCCGCGTTCTCGCAGGAGCGTTCGAATACGCTGGCCGCGTTCTGCGTGCTCGGCGGCCTGTTTTCAGAGGGCATCGATCTGACCGGCGAGAAGCTGATCGGTGTCATCGTTTTAGGTGCCGGCCTGCCCCAGGTGTCCGCGCAGACGCAGATCCTGCGGGAGTATTTCGACCGGCAGAAAAAAGGGTTTGACTACGCGTTCCTGTACCCCGGGATGAACAAGGTCATGCAGGCCGCCGGCCGCCTGATCCGCACCGCGCAGGACCGCGGTGTGATCGCGCTTCTGGACAGCCGTTTCCTGCAGCCGGCGTACCGCGCGACATTTCCGAGAGAGTGGTCGGATCTGGCGCAGACGTCGCTTTCGACGGTTCGCGCGCAGGTGGACCGGTTTTGGGAAAAACAGACGGAAAAACACTGAAAAACGAAAATGTTTTCATCGCCATGACAGCGACAGATATGTTAGAATATACAATAGCATTTTGTTTGCCGTGATGAGGAAATCACATAGGAGGAGAATATGGCAGGTGTCAGACGCGTTTATGTGGAAAAGAAACCGGAATACGCGGTTGCCGCGAAGGAACTGGCCGGTGAAGCAAAGAGTTATCTCGGAATCCGTACCGTTCTGGGTGTCCGTGTACTGATCCGTTACGATGTGGAGCATGTCGGCGACGAGGTCTTTTCCGCGGCAATGCAGACCGTGTTTTCGGAGCCACCGGTGGATTTCTGCTATCCGGAGGAGTTCCCGCTTTATACGGATGCCTTCCCGGAAGACGTGCCGGTCTTTGTGTTTTCCGTGGAATACGTGCCGGGGCAGTTTGACCAGCGCGCCGATTCGGCAGAACAGTGCATCCGCCTGCTGGACGCGTCGCAGCAGCCCGTGATCCGCACCGCCACGACGTATGTCGTTTACGGCGAACTGACGGAGGCCGACAAGGACGCGCTTCGCGCCCACTGCATCAATCCGGTGGATTCCCGAGAGACGTCCCTGGATAAGCCCGAAACGCTGACGGACAAGTTTGACGACGCGCCGGACGTGATCGTTCTCGACGGTTTCCGCGCGATGGAGGAAGCGCCTCTCCGCGAACTGTACGACAGCTTCGGCCTGGCCATGACCTTTGCCGATTTCTGCTGGATCCAGACCTATTTCCGCGACGAGGAACAGCGCGACCCGTCCATGACTGAGATGCGCGTGCCCGACACCTACTGGTCGGATCACTGCCGCCACACCACGTTTTCGACGGAGCTTTCCGACGTCACCTTCGGCGACGGCCCGTTCCGCGCGCCGATCGAAAACACGTGGAAAGCCTATCAGGAGGGCTTTGCGTCTCTGTACGCCGGCCGCAGCGACAAATATGTCTGTCTGATGGACATCGCCCTTTCCGCGATGAAACTGTTAAAGCGGGAAGGCAAGCTGGCGGACCAGGAAGAATCCGACGAAATCAACGCCTGCTCCATCGTCGTCCCCGTGGAAGTGGACGGCAAAACGGAAGAGTGGCTGGTCAACTTTAAAAACGAAACCCACAACCATCCGACGGAAATCGAGCCCTTCGGCGGCGCGGCGACCTGCTTAGGCGGCGCGATCCGCGATCCGCTTTCCGGCCGCACCTATGTCTATCAGGCGATGCGCGTCACCGGTGCGGCGGATCCGACCGTCTCCGTCAAGGAGACGATTCCGGGCAAGCTTCCGCAGAAGAAGCTGGTCCGCGAAGCGGCCCACGGCTACAGCTCCTACGGCAACCAGATCGGCCTGGCGACGGGCTACGTCAAGGAAATCTATCATCCGAACTATGTGGCGAAGCGCATGGAAATCGGCGCCGTCATGGGCGCTGCCCCCCGGCGTGCCGTCCGCCGTCTGAATTCCGATCCGGGTGACCGGATCATCCTCTTGGGCGGCCGCACCGGCCGTGACGGCATCGGCGGCGCAACCGGTTCGTCGAAGGCGCACAACACACAGTCCACCGCGGTCTGCGGCGCGGAAGTCCAGAAGGGCAATCCGCCCACCGAGCGCAAGCTGCAGCGCCTGTTCCGCCGGGAAGAGGTCAGCTGGCTGATCAAGAAGTGCAACGATTTCGGCGCCGGCGGCGTATCCGTGGCCATCGGCGAGCTTGCGCCGGGTCTGCGGGTGAACCTGGACCTGGTTCCGAAGAAATATGCGGGCCTGGACGGCACCGAACTGGCGATTTCCGAATCCCAGGAGCGCATGGCCGTGGTCGTGGCGCCGGAAGACGTCGCGCAGTTCATGGCCTATGCCGCGGAAGAGAACCTCGAGGCGACCGAAGTGGCTGTCGTGACCGAGGAGCCGCGCCTTGTTCTCGAATGGCGCGGAAAGAAGATCGTCGACCTGTCCCGCGCCTTCCTCGACACCAACGGCGCGCACCAGGAGACGTCGGTCTTCGTAGAGCTTCCGGACCCGGCCGAAAATGCCGTCCGCGCGAAGCGGCCGGAGAGCGCGCTTTCGTTTGACAAAGCCGCCCGCACGGCCCTTTCCGATCTGAATGTCTGCTCCCAGAAGGGTCTGGTGGAGCGCTTTGACAGCTCCATCGGCGCCGGCAGCGTGCTGATGCCCTACGGCGGCAAATACCAGCTGACCGAGACCCAGAGCATGATCGCGAAGCTGCCCGTCCTTGACGGCGACTGCGATACCGTGACCATGATGGCCTACGGTTTCGATCCCTATGTGTCCTCCTGGAGCCCCTACCACGGCGCCAATTACGCGGTGGCGGAATCCGTCGCCCGCATCGTGGCCTCCGGCGGCGAATACAAGGGCATCCGTTTTACCTTCCAGGAATTCTACCGCCGCATGAGCACCGTTCCGGCCCGCTGGAGCCAGCCCTTCGCGGCTCTTTTAGGCGCCTATCACGCCCAGATGGCCTTGGGCCTGCCCTCCATCGGCGGCAAGGATTCCATGTCCGGCACCTTTAACGACATCGACGTTCCCCCCACCCTGGTGTCCTTTGCAGTGGCCATCGGTCACGAGAACCAGGTGGTGACGCCGGAACTGAAGACCGACGGCGCCCTGTTAGGTCATTTTGCCATGGCCAAAGACGCCTACGATCTGCCGGATTATCCCCAGATGATGCGTCTGTACGATGCGGTGCTTTCCGCTATGCGCGCAGGTCAGATTACGGCGGCTTACGCAGCGGATGCCCACGGCCTGGCTCCGGCGGTCTTTAAGATGGCCTTCGGTAATGCCTTCGGTGCGGATTTTGATCCCGCGGCGGTTTCCATGGACAAGCTGTTCGGCTTTGCCATCGGCGACATCGTGGCTGAAATCCCCGCAGACAAGGCGCAGGCTCTGCAGGCGGCCCTGGCAGAAGCGGGTCTTTCCGATGCCTTTGCCATCATCGGCCGGGTGCGCGCCGACGGCGTGTTCACCTATGGGGACAGCACCCTTTCCGAGGCGGAAGCAGCAGAATGCTGGCAGAAGCCCTTGGAAAAGGTCTTTGCCACCACTACCTCTCCGGAAGTGGAGCCCTTAGAGCGCCCGCTGTATCAGGCTCCCTCCGTATATGTGTGCAAGAAAAAGATTGCCCGTCCCACCGTCTTCATTCCGGTCTTCCCGGGCACCAACTGCGAATACGACAGCGCGGCGGTATTTAAGAAAGCCGGCGCCGATCCGGTGGTGCGCGTGTTCCGCAACCAGAACGAAGCGGATATCCGGGATTCCGTGGACGAATTTGTCCGGGCCATCGACGGCGCCCAGATGATCATGTTCCCCGGCGGTTTCTCTGCCGGTGACGAACCGGAAGGCAGCGCGAAGTTCTTTGCCACCGCTTTCCGCAACGAGAAGATCAAGGAAGCGGTGCAGCGCCTGCTGTCCGAGCGTGACGGTCTGGCCTTAGGTATCTGCAACGGCTTCCAGGCCCTGATCAAGCTGGGACTGGTGCCCTACGGCGAAATCCGTCCTCAGGATGCGGATTCACCCACCTTAACCTACAACACCATCGGCCGCCACATTTCTAAGGAAGCCTACATCAAGGTGGTTTCCAATAAGTCCCCGTGGCTGGCGAAGGCACAGCTTGGCGCCACCTATGTCAACCCGGCGTCCCACGGCGAAGGCCGTTTTGTGGCTCCTGCCGAGTGGATTGAGAAGCTGTTTGCCAACGGTCAGGTGGCCACCCGTTACGTGGATGCAGACGGAAACTGCACCTCCGACGACAACGGGAACATCAACGGTTCCTTCGCCGCCATCGAAGGCATTACCAGCCCCGACGGCCGTGTCTACGGCAAAATGTGCCACTCCGAGCGTATCGGACGCTCCGTGGCCGTCAACATCAGCGGCGAGCAGGATCTGCATCTGTTTGAAAGCGGTGTGGAATACTTCCACTAAGTTTACTTTCATGTAACCTTTGAAGCGTAGGATGCTCATGTCGTTTTCCGCCCTGTATGCCTGAATGCCCGGTCTTGATGCGGTGGATGTAAGTTTTAAACCGAAAGGTAGAGCGTAAATGTTAAAGTTGCTTCGCGTATTGAAGGAATACAAGGCCGGCGTGCTGCTGGTCATGGTGCTCCTTCTGTCACAGACGCTCTGTGAGCTGATGCTGCCCCAGCTGACGGCAAAGATCGTGGATGTGGGCATCGAGCAGGGTGGTATCGAGGGCCCGGTGATGGAACAGATGCGTTCCGAAACCAGGAACGGCATCCGGCTGTTTATGACGGCGGAAGAGAAATCCCTGTTGGATGCCTCCTACGCCCAACAGGCCGACGGTACCTATGCACTTCTGGAAGAAGCGGATACCGGGGCCCTTTCCGCGGCCATGTTGGAGCCGGTGGATATGGTGTACTTTCTCACCTCGGAAGACGCCGAAGAGGGCAGTTACGCCTCCATGCTGGGCTTAAGCGGCCGCACGCTGGAAGAAGTGACGGCGGCCTTTGAAGCCGGAGAGGAAACGGAAGAATCCCTGCTGGCCCTGCGAACATCCTCCATGGAAAAGCTGGGGGAAGCGGGTTCCTCCGTTCGGGAACAGCTTTCCGTGCAGCAGGTGCGCCGGGAATATCAGGCCCTGGGTCTGGATCTGTATCAAGTTCAGCAGTCCTATCTGCGGGCCACGGGTCTTCGCATGATTTTAATGGCGGCCCTGATGCTGTGTCTGGCCCTTCTGGTGGGCGTGGTGGCCAGCCGCATTTCCGCCGGCGTTTCCCGCACCCTGCGCAGCCGGGTGTACAGCAAGGTCATGAGTTTTTCCAGCCGGGAAATCGACCAGTTTTCCACGGCGTCTCTGATCACCCGAAGCACCAACGATATTCAGCAGATTCAGATGGTCATCACCATGATCCTGCGTATCGTGCTTTCGGCCCCCTTAATGGCCATCGGCGGCATTTACATGGTGGCCTCCTCCCGGTCCGGCTTAAGCTGGATCATCGTGGTGGCTGTGGCGCTGCTGCTGACTTTGATCTTCAGCCTTATGAGCATTGTGCAGCCCAAGTTTAAGCTGATGCAGAAATTGCTGGATCGCTTAAACGGCGTTTCCCGCGAGATTTTAACCGGTATTTTCGTCATCCGCGCCTTTACCCGGGAAGATTACGAAGTCAGGCGCTTCGATCAGGCCAATAAAGACGTGATGAATAACCAGCTGTTTACCTCCCGGGTGCTGCTTCTGATGACCCCCGGTATGACCATCATCATGAACGGCGTATCTCTGGCCATCGTCTGGTTCGGCAGCCATCGGGTGGATGCGGGTCTGATGCAGGTGGGTGACATGATGGCGTTCATCAACTACGCCATGATGATCATCATGAGTTTCCTGATGATCTCCATAATCTCCATGATGCTTCCCCGTGCCATTGTGGCTTCCGAGCGTGTGAACGAAGTCTTAGACAGCCAGACGCTGATTTTCGATCCCGAACAGCCCAAGGATGTTTCCGAGGATCAGGTGAAGGGTGTTCTTTCCTTTGAGAATGTTTCCTTCCGTTATCCCAACGCCGATGCCGACGTGCTGGAGGGCATCAGCTTTACCGCCGAGCCCGGCAAGACCACGGCCATCATCGGTTCCACCGGCTGCGGCAAATCCACCCTGTTAAATCTGATCCCCCGCCTGTACGACGTTACCGGCGGCCGGATCACCTTAGACGGTACGGACATCCGGGATCTGACCCAGAAGTTCCTGCGGGATCAGATCGGTTACGTGCCCCAGAAGGCGGTGCTTTTCTCCGGCGATATCCGCAAAAACCTGAAATTTGCGGACAGCGAGATTTCCGACGAGCAGATGGCGGAAGCCGCCCGGATCGCCCAGGCCGAGGAATTCATTTCCGGCTTAAACGACGGATACGATCACGAAATCGCCCAGGGCGGTTCCAATGTTTCCGGCGGTCAGAAACAGCGGTTAGCCATCGCCCGGGCCATTGCGAAAGACCCGAAGATCTACCTCTTCGACGACAGCTTCTCGGCCTTAGATTACAAGACTGACCGGGCCCTGCGCAGCGCCTTAGAGAAGAAGACGGTGGATTCCACCGTAATCATCGTTGCTCAGCGAATCGGTACCATCCTCCATGCGGATCGGATTCTGGTGCTGGACGAAGGCCGGATCGTGGGCGACGGAACCCACTCCGAACTTCTGGCCACCTGTCCGGAATACCAGGAAATCGCCGAGTCCCAGCTGTCTGCGGAAGAGATTGAGGCGACGAAAAAGCAGTATTCATCCGCAGCCGGTAAGGCTGCAGAAGCGGCAGGAACGAATGCAGTGGGAGCCGAAGAGAAGGACGCAGTCCCAGATGACAAAAACGGGAAGGGAGGTGATCGCTGATGCCGGAATATAAGAAGAGCAATCCTCCCCGCCGCGGAGGCGGTCGCGGACCGGCGGAAAAGCCCAAGGACTTTAAGGGCACTGTCAAAAAGATGCTGGGCTATGTATCCGCCTATAAGATTCACCTGATTGTCATCATCCTGTTTACCATCGCCGGAACCATCTTTAACGTGGTGGGCCCGAAGATCTTAGCCCAGGCCACCACAGAGGTGTACAACGGTCTGGTGGCAAAGCTGGCCGGTACCGGCGGCATCAATTTCAGCGTCATCGAGCGGGTGCTTCTGACCCTGGTGATTCTGTACGGCGTATCCGCTGTCATGAACACCATTCAGGGCTTCATCATGACTCACGTGAGCCAGAATATGGCTTACAACATGCGCAAGCAGATCTCCGAAAAGATTAACCGCATGCCCATGGCCTATTTTGAGTCCAAGACCGTGGGTGAAATCCTGTCCCGCATCACCAACGATGTGGACACCATGGTTCAGAGCATGAACCAGAGCGTCACCCAGGTGATTTCATCCATCGCAAGCCTCATCGGCGTGCTGATCATGATGTTCTCCATCAATGTGACCATGACCTTCGCGGTGCTTCTGATTCTGCCCATTTCCGTGGTGCTGGTGCTGTCCATCGTGAGTGTTTCCCAGAAATACTTCATTCAGCAGCAGCGCAACCTAGGCGACATGAACGGTCACATCGAAGAGACGATTTCGGGCCAGAACATCATTCATGCCTTCAATAAAGAAGAGGATGTGCTCGATGCCTTCGGAGAGATCAACGAGCGCCTGTACAACAGCGCCTGGAAGTCCCAGTTCTTCGGCGGCTTCATGCCGGCGATCATGGGCTTTGTCGGAAACCTCGGCTACGTGGCCGTCGCCGTGATCGGCAGCTATTTAGCTGTCCGCGGCATCATCACCGTCGGCGATATCCAGGCCTTTACCCAGTATGTCCGCACGTTTATGCACCCGATTCAGCAGATGGCGCAGGTGTCCAACATGCTGCAGTCCATGGTGGCTGCGGCCGAGCGTGTCTTTGAGTTCCTCGAAGAGACGGAAGAGACCGACGACGGCTCCATCGAAGAATACGAGACCGAAGGCTCCGTCGGTTTTTCACATGTGCAGTTCGGCTACGATCCCGAGCGGATCATTATCCATGATTTCTCTGAAAAAGTCGAATCCGGGAAGATGGTCGCGATCGTCGGCCCGACGGGCGCCGGAAAAACGACGATGGTCAAGCTTTTGATGCGGTTCTACGACGTCAACAGCGGTTCCATTACCGTCGACGGCCGCGACCTGCGCGACTTTAAGCGCGCAGCGCTGCGGCAGAATTTCGGCATGGTGCTGCAGGAAACCTGGCTCTTTGCCGGTACGATCCGCGACAATATCCGGTACGGCCGCCTTGACGCAACCGACGAGGAGATCATTGCCGCCGCAAAATCCGCCCACGCGCACCGGTTCATCGAGACGCTGCCCGGCGGTTACGACTTCGAGCTGAACGAAGACGCGACCAATATTTCCCAGGGACAGCGCCAGCTGCTGACCATTGCCCGCGCGATCCTCGCCAATAAGAAGATCCTGATCTTAGACGAGGCGACCAGCTCGGTGGATACCCGTACCGAAGCCCGCATCCAGCGCGGCATGAACAACCTGATGAAGGGCCGCACCAGTTTCGTCATCGCCCACCGCCTGTCCACAATCCGCAACGCCGACGTCATCTTAGTCATGAAAGACGGCGATATCATTGAACAGGGGACCCACGACGAACTCATGGCCAAAGACGGATTCTACGCACAGCTGTACAACAGCCAGTTCGAAGAATCCGCGTAGACCGATTCAAACAAAAAAAAGACAGCAGTTTCCGCCGGGATGAAATCTGCGGCGGAAACTGCTTCGTTTTTAAGAAAGGAGCCGCATGAACCGCTCTGATTTCGCATCCCTTTGCCGTGACCGCGCCGTTCTTTTAGACGGCGCGACCGGCACGAATCTGCAGCGCGCGGGTCTGCCGGCGGGCGTGTGCCCCGAGGCCTGGATCGCGGAGCATCCGCGCGCGATCATCGATCTGCAGAAAGCATATATCGCGGCCGGCACGCGGATCCTGTACGCGCCCACCTTTTCGGCGAACCGCGCGAAGCTTGCGGAGTTCGGGCTGGAAGCGCGCACGGACGAACTGAACCGGCGGATGGTGGAGCTGTCGCGGCAGGCGGTCGCGGAGGCGGCCTGCGATGAAGCGGTTTTTGTCGCCGGCGATCTGACCATGACCGGGCAGACGCTGTATCCGCTGGGCGATCTGCTGTTTGAGGATCTGGTCGGTATTTATAAAGAACAGATTCAAAGCATCGTTTCTGCCGGCGCGGATCTTCTTGTCGTCGAGACCATGATGAGCCTGCAGGAATGCCGGGCGGCCCTGCTTGCGGCCCGGGAGACCTGTGACCTGCCGGTGATGGTGACGCTGACCTTCCAGGAAGATGGGCGGACGCTGTACGGCTCAGATGCGGTCACCTGTATGACGGTGCTGCAGGCTATGGGCGCGGATGCCGTGGGCTGCAACTGTTCCACGGGACCGGAGGCGATGGAGTCCATTGTCCGGGAAATGGCACAGGTGTCGCGTATCCCGATCATTGCGAAGCCGAATGCCGGACTGCCGCTTCTGGTAAACGACGAAACCGTCTATCCGATGCAGCCGGACGAATTTGCCCGGGAAACGGCGAAGCTTGTCCGCGCCGGGGCTCAGATCGTCGGCGGCTGCTGCGGCACGACGCCGGCTCATATCGCCGCGCTGTCGACTGTGCTGAAGGATGCGCCGGCCTGCCCGGTATCCGAAAAGCCGCTTCCGCGGATCCTGTGCTCCGAGCGGAAAAATGTCGTGATCGATCAGAATGCGCCGCTGAAGCTGATCGGGGAGCGCATCAATCCCACCGGCAAAAAGGCGCTTCAGGCTGCACTTCGCGAGGGCGACCTTTCCATGGTGCGTTCCTTCGCGCTGCAGCAGGAAGAGGCGGGCGCAGCGATTCTCGACGTGAATCTGGGCACGGGCGGTATCGACGAAAAGGCGATGATGACGGAAGCGGTCTATGAGATTACGTCCGCGGTCGATCTGCCCCTTTGCATCGACACGAGCTTTCCCGAGGTCATGGAGGCCGCGCTGCGGATCTATCCGGGCCGCGCGCTGATCAATTCGATTTCCGCGGAGACGGAGCGGATGGACGCGTTTCTTCCGATCGCGAAGAAGTACGGCGCGATGTTTATCGCGCTGCCGGTGGGCGATGACGGTCTTCCGGGATCGATGGAAGAAAAGCACGCGAATCTGCACCGCATTCTGAACCGGGCAGCCGACTTCGGGCTTGATGCGCAAAGCGCTGTGGCGGACCTGCTCGTCGCGACGGTCGGCGCGGATCCGGACGCCGCGAAGAACTGCCTGCTGACACTGGATTACTGCCGGGAAAGTCTGAAAATACCGACGGTCTGCGGTCTTTCGAACATTTCCTTCGGCATGCCGCAGCGCGGCCTGTTGAATTCCGTTTTTCTCGTGCTGGCCATGGCGCAGGGACTGACGATGGCCATTGCCAATCCGCAGCAGGAGATGATCCGCTTCATGAGCGCCTCGGCTGACCTGCTTCTGCACCGCGCGGACACGCTGCCGTCCTTCCTGGCCATGATGCCGCAGGATCCGCTGGGGCTCTTTTCCGGCGCAGCTGCGCCGGCGGCGGCAAAGGAACCGGCAAAGACGGAAGAAGCGGGAAAGGATGCCGAGGCACGCAGCAAAGCCTATGCCTGTGTGCTGCAGGGTGAAAAAGCCGCGGTGCTCCCGGCGGTGCAGCAGCTGCTCGACGGCGGGTCTGCCCCGGGCGAGGTCATTTCCGGCCATCTGATCCCCGCGATCAATGAAGTGGGCCGGCTGTACAGCGAGAAGAAGTATTTCCTTCCGCAGCTGATCGCTTCGGCCAATGCCATGGAAGCGGCCATGCAGATGCTCGAACCGCTGCTGACGGGCGCATCGACTCTGGAAAAAGGGCGGATCGTCATCGCAACCGTCCAGGGCGACATCCACGACATCGGCAAAAATCTGGTGGCGCTGATGCTGCGCAACTACGGTTTTTCCGTGACGGATCTGGGAAAGGATGTCCCCGCCGACCGGATCGTGCAGACGGCCATGGACGAACACGCGGACGTCATCGCGCTGTCGGCCTTGATGACCACGACGATGCTGCGCATGAAGGAAGTGATCGCCCTGGCAAAGGAGCGCGGCTGCGGTGCGAAGATCATCGTCGGCGGAGCGGCGGTCAACGAAGCCTTCGGCCGGCAGATCGGCGCGGACGGATATGCCGAGGACGCGGCGTCCTGCGTGCAGCTGGTCGCCCGGCTGCTGCACACCGACGCGCCGGAAGAGGGTGCCTGAAGAAGACCTGACCGGCACGTATTCTTTTTTTAAATTGATTGTTGACTTCAATGAGGCGGTTGTGATATATTTGAACGCGGTCAGTTACTTGACCGCGAGATGGCGAGATAGCTCAGTTGGCTAGAGCACGCGGTTCATACCCGCGGTGTCGAGGGTTCGAATCCCCCTCTCGCTACGGTACAAGCCCCGGAAGGAATTCTTTCCGGGGCTTTTGTTCAATCACAGGGAGATGCGTATGAGAATCGGAACCGGATATGACGTGCATCGGCTGACGGAAGGGCGCCGTCTGGTGATCGGCGGTGTGGACATCCCGTATGAGCTGGGACTTTTGGGTCATTCGGATGCGGACGTTTTAACGCATGCCATTATGGATGCGCTTCTTGGCGCCGCCGGTCTGGGCGATATCGGGCTCCATTTTCCGGATACGGATCCGGCCTTCAAGGGCGCGGATTCGTTACAGCTTCTGGATGCCGTCCGTGAAAAGATCGCGGAAGCCGGCTATCTGGTCGGCAACATCGACGCGACGATCATCGCCCAGGCGCCGAAGATGCGTCCGCACATCGACGCGATGCGCCAAAACATTGCCGGAAGGCTTGGAATTGCAGAGGATCAGGTCAATATCAAAGCGACCACCGAGGAGCATCTGGGCTTTACCGGACGGGGAGAGGGCATCAGCGCCCAGGCGGTATGCCTGCTCGAAACCTTCTACGAGGGCAGCAGCCTGGCCTATGACAGCGGCGCCGGATGCGGCGGATGTCCGGGGTGTCAGCCCGGAGTGGAACCGTAACCGCATCGAAAAGAAAGGAAACGTTCGAATGAAGATTTTCAATACACTGACACTTCGCAAGGAAGAATTTGTGCCCATCGAAGAGGGCAAAGTGCGCATGTATGTATGCGGGCCGACGGTCTACAATCTGATTCACATCGGCAACGCCCGTCCGATGATCTTTTTCGACACGGTGCGCCGCTATTTTGAATACCGCGGCTACGAGGTCAATTACGTATCCAACTTCACCGACGTCGACGACAAGATCATCAAAGCCGCCAACGAGGAAGGAGTGCCTTCCGAGGAGATCTCCGAGCGCTATATCAAAGAATGCAAGGCGGACATGGCCGGGTTAAACGTGCGTCCCGCCACGACCCATCCCCAGGCGACAAAGGAAATCGGCGGCATGCTGGACATGATTTCCGGGCTGATCGACAAGGATTTTGCCTATCCGGTATCCGACGGCACGGTCTATTACCGCACGCGCCGTTTCCCGGGCTACGGCAAGCTGTCGCACAAGAACATTGACGATCTGGAGGGCGGCCACCGCAGCATCCAGGTGACGGGGGACGAGAAAGAGGATCCGCTGGATTTCGTGCTCTGGAAGCCGAAGAAGGAAGGGGAGCCGTCCTGGCCGTCTCCGTGGTGCGACGGCCGTCCGGGCTGGCATATTGAATGCTCCGTCATGGCAAAGCGTTATCTGGGCGATACCATTGATATCCACGCCGGCGGCGAGGATCTGATTTTCCCGCATCACGAGAACGAGATCGCCCAGTCCGAGGCGGCCAACGGCGCGGAGTTTGCCCATTACTGGATGCACAACGGATTTTTGAAGATCAACAATGAAAAGATGAGCAAGTCGCTGGGCAACTTCTTCACCGTCCGCGACATCGCCGCGCACTACGATCTGCAGGTGCTGCGGTTCTTCATGCTGAGCGCACATTACCGCAGCCCCCTGAACTTCTCGGACGATCTGATGAATTCGGCGAAGAGCGCCCTGGAGCGCATCAAAAACGCCTATGCCAACCTGCGGTTTCTGGCAAAGAACACGGCGGCCGTCGAAATGACGGAGGCGGAGCAGGAAACATTTGCAGACACCGATGCCTATGTGACGGCATTTGAAGCGGCCATGGACGACGATTTCAATACCGCGGACGCGGTTTCCGCCGTATTTGATCTGGTCAAATACATCAACAGCAGCGTGTCCGGCGAATCCTCCGCAGCGCTGTTAAACGCGCTTTCCGGGCGCCTTGAGAAGCTGTGCGGCGTGCTCGGCCTGATTCTGGCTCCGGAAGAGGATGAATTGCTCGACGCCGACATCGAAGCGCTGATCGAAGAACGGCAGGCGGCGCGCAAGGCGAAAAACTTTGCCCGCGCGGACGAAATCCGCGCCCAGCTGCTGGAGCAGGGCATCGTTCTCGAGGATACCAGAGAGGGCGTCAAGTGGAAGAGAAGCTGACGAATCTTTCTCCGCAGTCCCTGGCCTTTGTCGGAGACGCGGTCTATGAACTGCTGCTGCGGACGCGGATTGTTCAGAATGGCAGCCGTCCGGCGAAGCAGCTGCAGAAGGAAAGCAGCCGGCTGGCCCGCGCCGGTGCCCAGGCCGCGATCTACGAAAAGCTGCAGCCCTTTCTGACCGAGGAAGAAAAAGACATTGCGCGCCGCGGCAGGAATGCCCATCCCGGCACCGTCGCGAAGCATGCGACCGTGGCCGAATACCGCCGGGCGACCGGCCTTGAGGCGCTGATCGGCGCGCTGTACCTTCAGGGAAATGAAGCCCGGATCGGCGAGCTTCTCGCCATTGCCTGGGAAGAAACCGAGGAGTAATTTTAAAAATGCGATATGAAGAATCCGTGGTCGAAGGACGCAACGCGGTGCTCGAAGCCCTGCGCGCCGGACGGCCGATGGACCGGGTATTCGTCCAGGACGGACTGATGGACGGGCCGGTGCGGACGATTGTCCGTGAAGTCAAAAAAACGGACGCGATGCTGCGTTTCGTGACCAAAGAGCGGCTGGACCAGCTGTCCGAGACCGGGCATCACCAGGGTGTGCTCGCCTATGTCGCGGCCTATACGTACGCGGAAGTGGACGAAATGCTGGCCGCCGCGGCCGAAAAGAACGAAGCGCCCTTTCTGTTCCTGCTCGACGGGATCGAGGATCCGCACAATCTTGGCGCGATCATCCGCACGGCCAACCTGTGCGGCGCGCACGGCGTGATCATCCCGAAACAGCGCGCGGCGGGACTGACCGCGACGGTGATGCGCGCGTCGGCCGGCGCCCTGAACTACACGCCGGTGGCCCGGGTGACGAATCTGGCCCGCACGATCGACGAACTGAAGAAAAAAGACCTCTGGTTTGCCTGTGCGGCCGCCGACGGCGTGCCGATGTACAAACAGTCCCTCGACGGCGCCCTCGGTCTTGTCATCGGGAATGAAGGAAGCGGGGTGTCGGATCTCGTGCGCAAACACTGCGATTTTTCCGTCTCGATTCCGATGTACGGCGACATCGATTCGTTAAACGCTTCGGTCGCGGCCGGCGTGCTCGCGTTTGAGGCTGTGCGTCAGCGGAAAGGATTTCGGTAAATGGTTCGTTTTTCAGCTTCCGCGGATGACGCGGTGCTGCTAACTGCATATCAGAACGGAAATATGGCGGCCGCGGAGATTCTCCTCGACCGCTATAAGTCTATCGCGCGCAGGGAAGCTTCCCGGCTGTATCTGCCGGGCGGCGACCGGGAGGATCTTCTTCAGGAAGCCATGATCGGGCTGCTTTTTGCGCTGCGCGGTTTTGAGCCGGACAGGGGAACACAGTTTTCAACGTTCGCAACACTGTGTATCCGCCGGCAGCTCTGGAAAGCCCTCGACGCCCAGCAGCGCGACCGGCAGAAGGCGCTCAACACGGCGGTTTCCCTTGACGGGATCTCGGCGGAGGAGGACGAAAACGGCCGGAACGGGGAAACCTTCCTGCAGGCAGCCAGCGACAGCCAGAATCCCGAGCGCATCTTCCTGGAGGCGGAAGGCTTTCAGACGCTGTACGCGCGGATTCTCGGCGTATTAAGCCCTCTTGAGACCCGGGTGTTTGAATTGTATCTTTCCGGACTGGATTATGAAGAAATGGCGCTGCGGCTGCAAAAGAACGTCAAGGCCGTAGACAATGCCATCCAGCGGATCCGCGCGAAAGCACGCAGAATTGTCCGCAATGAGGTAGAACTATGACAAAGAAAGGAACCGTCGTCGTCGGAATGTCCGGCGGCGTGGATTCTTCCGTGGCCGCGCTGCTTTTAAAGGAAGCCGGTTACGACGTGATCGGCGTTACGATGCAGCTGTGGCAGGACGAAGCGGAGGCGGCAGACGCCCATCGCAGCTGCTGCGGTCCTTCCGCCGTGGAAGACGCCCAGCGGGTCGCGTCGCGCCTGGGGATTCTGTATTCCGTCATGGACTTTTCAGAGGTGTTTCGCCGGACAGTGGTTTCGCCGTTCATCGAGGAATACCGCTGCGGACGCACGCCCAATCCCTGCATCGAATGCAACCGGCACGTCAAATGGGAAGCACTTCTGAACCGCGCCCGGCAGATGGGCGCAGATTACATCGCGACCGGCCATTACGCGAAGGTCGTCCTCCGCGAAAACGGCCGTTACGCCATCGCCTGCGCCGAAAGCGCGGCGAAGGACCAGACCTACGCCCTGTACGGCCTGACCCAGGACCAGCTCGCCCACACCCTGATGCCCATCGGTGAATACGATAAGGCCGCGGTCCGCCGGATCGCGGAAGATGCGGGCCTTGTCGTCGCCAATAAGCCCGACAGTCAGGATATCTGCTTTGTCCCGGACGGGGATTACGCCGCGTTTCTTGCGCGCGAATCCGGGGCACCGCTGCCGCCGGAGGGCGACTTTGTGCTGACGGACGGCACCGTGGTCGGACGGCACAAGGGCATCCATCACTATACGATCGGGCAGCGCAAAGGGCTGGGCATCGCCTGGAGCGAACCGCTGTTTGTCTGTGAACTTGACGTTGAGAATAACCGTGTCATTCTCGGCAGAAATGACGACGTGTTTACCAATATGTTACATTGTTCCGATATAAATCTGATGGGTGTGCCCGAAATCCGTGACGGCGACCGTTATCTCGCAAAGATCCGCTATTCCCATGCCGGCGCGATGTGTACGGCGTTCCGGAAAGACGAGTCGACCCTTCGCCTGGTCTTTGACGAGCCCGTCCGGGCCGTGACGCCGGGGCAGGCGGCGGTTCTGTATGACGGCCCGTACGTAGCCGGCGGCGGTGTGATCTGCGGATAGGAGCGCATGACAAACCGAGGCATTTGTATAATGCTATTTTGGTTTGACGGGGGTATAATCCCAGTCAGTATGTTGGCGCGGCTGACACCAGATCTTGTGGAAGCACGTCAGATGTATTTCTTTAGGAACGCAATTCCTGCATCCGATTTGGCAGGTGCGCGAACAGGGAGGTTAGTTTATTTATGGCGAATCTGTTACAGGATCTGGCACACAGCGCGGAGCGGACGGCGATTTCCGCCGTCGTCGACGGTTTCTTAAAACACTTGAGCAACAACGCTGACCGCACGGAATCCTATCTGAAAATCGTGGATCTTGCCGCGAAATTCTATGGGACCGAAAACGGCCGGGGCGAAAAACTGGAAAAGGTCCGCGCCTATCTTTCGAATCCGGAAAACCGCTGGGTGAAGTTCTTAAACCGCATCATCGACGAGACGAATCCGGAGTACGCGAAGAAGTTCCTGCTGAACATGGGCTACGAATCCTTCTTCCGCGGCACGAAGACCATCCGCGAGAGCCGCAAAAAGTACAACTGCAACATCCCGTGGCTGATCCTGTTCGATCCGACGGATGCCTGCAATATGCACTGTGTCGGCTGCTGGTCCGGCACCTACGGCCACAAGAACAACCTGTCCTTCGAAGACATGGACAAGATCGTGACCGAGGGCAAGGAACTCGGCACCCATCTGTACCTGCTGACCGGCGGCGAGCCGCTGTGCCGCAAGAAGGACGTGCTGCGCCTGGCCGAAAAGCACAACGACTGCATGTTCGCGCTCTTTGACAACTCGACCTTCATCGACGAAGAACTTTGCAAGGAAGTGATCCGCTTAGGCAACATCACCTTCATGCTTTCCATCGAAGGTACGCCGGACACGAACGACGCCCGCCGCGGCGACGGCCACTATGAGGCCTGCATGCGCGCGATGGACCTGCTGAAGAAGTACGGCATCATCTTCGGAACGTCGGTCTGCTATACACGGGACAACATCGAAGCCGTCACGGATCCCGAATTCATCCGCTTTATCTCGGAAAAGGGCGCGCGTTTCGGTTTCTACTTCCACTATATGCCGGTCGGAAACAACGCCGTTCCCGAGCTGCTGCCGACCTTGGAGCAGCGGAAGATGATCATCGAGCGCATCCGCTGGGTCCGCAGCCCCGAGTGCGACATCGAGTTCTTCCCGATGGATTTCCAGAACGACGGCGAATATGTCGGCGGCTGCATTGCCGGCGGACGCAACTACTTCCACATCAACGCCAGCGGCGATGCGGAACCCTGCGTATTCATTCACTTCTCGAATACGAACATTCACGAGAATTCGATCGTCGAGATGCTGCAGAGCCCGCTGTTCATGGCGTATCACGAGGGACAGCCCTTCAACCGCAACCATCTGCGCCCCTGCCCGATGCTCGAAAACCCGCAGCTGCTGCGTGAGATGGTGGAGAAGACCGGCGCCCACGGCACCAATGCCGAGTCGGAAGAGACCGTCGAACAGCTTTGCAGCAAGTGCGACGATTACGCCGCCGAGTGGGCTCCGGCCGCCGAGGAGATCTGGGCTTCCCAGACCCACAAGCGTCCGGCCTACGAGAACTACACCAAAGAGAAGAGAGAACATCCGGAACTGGCTGCATTCGAGCACGCGGACGGAAGCGACGAGATTACGCTGGAGATGGAAAACTAGATGTTTGATAATCACATGCATACCCGGTTTTCAGGTGATTCCGAGGCTGATGAGCTTTTGATGATCGAAGCTGCGCAGAAGGCCGGCCTTTCGGGCATTACCTTTACGGATCATCTGGACTGGGATTACGGGATGGAACCCCATCTGTTTGATCTGGATCTGCTTTCATATGCTGAGCGGATGCATCAGCTGCGGCAGAGATACGATGGGCGCGATGGTTTTACCGTGCGCTTCGGCATTGAAATCGGCCTGCAGCCCCATCTGGCGGCGGAACATGAAAAACTGATCCGGGAATATGACTTTGATTACGTCATCGGTTCGGTGCATCAGGTGGATGGTATCGATCCCTATTATCCGGAGTATTTCAGCCGTTATCCCGGCGAAGCTGGCCTGCGGCGGTATTACGAAGCGGTTCTGGAAAACCTGAAGGCCTGGCACGGCTTTAACGCCTTAGGACACCTGGATTACATCCTCCGCTATGTGCCTGACGAACAGCGTGTAGGTTTGGATGAAACCGCATGTGATGATCTCATTGACGAAATTCTGCGCACTCTTATTGCGCTTGATATTGTTCTGGAGGTGAATACCGGCGGACTTCGTTCTAAGCTTCGGGAAACGAATCCTTCGCCCCGGATTCTGGAGCGCTATCGCCATCTGGGAGGAAAGCGCATTGCCATCGGTTCCGACGCCCATCGGCCCGAGGATGTGGCCACCGGCTTTGCACAGACTTTCCAGATGCTTGAAAAACTGGGCATGGATCAGT
>JAZQBE010000008.1:0-3516 GCA_045545575.1 Shuttleworthella sp. | reverse complement strand
TGCCGTCATATTTACGCACGTCCTCGGAATCAAAATCCGTATAATGACAATCCCTGCAGATATAGTGAGGATGCAGCGGATTGACCTCCGTGATACCGGACATCGTCGCGACAAAGGAGGATCCGACGGATCCACGCGATCCGACCAGATAGCCGTCTGCATTCGATTTCCACACCAGCTTCTGGGCGATGATATACATCACGGCGTAGCCGTTGCCGATGATGGAATTCAGCTCGCGTTCAAGGCGCTCGGAAACGATGGGCGGCAGCTCGTCGCCGTACAGCTCATGGGCTTTCGTATAGCAGATCCGGCGCAGGATCTTGTCGCTGTCGGGAATTACGGGCGGGCACTTGTCGGGCCGCACCGGGGCGATCCGCTCGCACATGTCCGCGATCCGGTTCGGATTGTCGATGACGACCTCCCGGGCTCTGTCGGCGCCGAGGTAGGCAAATTCCTCGAGCATCTCGTCCGTCGTGTGCAGATACAGCGGCGCCTGTTCGTCCGCGTCCTTAAAGCCCTTTCCGGCCATCAGGATGCGGCGGTAGATCTCGTCCTTCGGATGAAGGAAATGAACGTCGCAGGTCGCGACGCAGGGCTTGTGCAGTTCATCCGCCAGATCCGCGATCCGGCGGTTTAACGCCTGCAGGTCCTCGACCGTGTGAATCTCGTTGTCTTCCTCCCGCAGCAGAAACGCGTTGTTGCCGACGGGCTGGATCTCGAGGTAATCATAGTCCTCCGCGATGCGGTGCAGCTCCTGCGGCCCGCGGTTTTCGAGCAGGGCGCGGAACACCTCGCCTGCTTCGCAGGCGCTGCCGACAATCAGACCCTCGCGGTGTCTGCGCAGTTCGCTCTTCGGCACCTTCGGAAACCGGGAAAAATACTTTACATGGGACAGTGAAATCAGCCGGTACAGATTGATGCGGCCGATGTCGTTGGCCGCGAGCACGATGCAGTGGTAGGGATGCATCTTCGCCACGGCCTCCGCCGACGGTGTGCCGGCTTCGTTGATCTTACTGAGCGTATCGCACCCCATCTGTGCGTAACGCTCCATGAAATGCAGAAAGATCCCCGCCGTGCACTCTGCGTCGTCCACTGCCCGGTGATGGTGCTCCAGGGAGACGCCGGCCGCTTTCGCGACGGTGTCCAGCTTGTAATTATGGAGCGACGGCTCTAAATGACGCGCCATGGCCACCGTGTCCATATAGGTTTCCGGGAAGGACAGCCCGAGGCGTTTCGCGTTTTCCGCAATAAAACCAGTGTCAAAGCGCGCATTGTGGGCGACGAGAACCGCGTCCCGGCAAAAGTCGCAGAATGCCGGCAGAACCGTTTCGATGCCGTCGGCGTCCGCGACGTCGGCGTCCGTGATGGACGTCAGCTTCGTAATCCGGTAGGGAATGGGCCTGCGCGGATGAACAAACGTCGAAAACCGGTCCGTGACGGCCCCTTTTTCGACGCGCACCGCACCGATCTCGATGATGGCGTCGTGCACCGGCGAAAAGCCCGTCGTCTCGATATCAAAAACGACAAAGGGTCCGTCCGCCGTCTGTCCGGCTTCATTTTCCGCAATCTTCTGCGTATCGTCCACCAGGTAGATTTCACAGCCGTAAATCACCTTGAAATCCGGGTCTTTTTCGACGGCGTGATACGCGTCCGGGAATGCCTGAACCACCCCGTGATCCGTGATGGCGATGGCCTTATGTCCCCAGGCTTTCGCCGTTTTGATGATGTCCTTCACATCCGAGACGCCGTCCATGTCGCTCATTTTGGTATGACAATGAAGCTCCACGCGTTTGCGCGGCGCTTCGTCCTTTCGCCCGTCCTTCGGGGCGTCCATTTTTTTGATGCCGATGACGGAACTCATGCCCAGCTCGTGGTCGTAGGCGTCGATGGCCGTCGTTCCCTTGACGCAGATCCAGTTCCCGGCGGACAGCTGGGGCCGGAGGGCTTCCATGTCTTCCTCAGACAAGAACAGCTTGACCGGAATGGAATCCGTCTCGTCGGTGACGGACAGCGTCAGGATCACGCGTTCACCGCGGATCTTGCGCTCGTCGCTGGCAAAAATGCGGCCGGCAACGGTAAAGACGCCGGAGGCGTCCCCGATGTCGATCATCGGCACCGGTTCATCGGCAAAGCTGCGGCCGTAGATCCGGTTCGGATCGGACGGACGGGCGGCCATGGAGCGTTCCCGGCCAAAGCTCTTCGCCCGGTTGTCCGCACCGCCGGACGGCTTCTTCTGAGTGATCCCGGCATTCCGGGAGCGCTCGGCCGCCGCGACCTTCGGCTTCTCGTTCTGCTCTTCCTGTGCCTTGCGTTCGGCCGCGTTCTGTTTCGCCGCCTCCCACTCTTCCCCGATGGCCGCGACACGGGAACGGACCCGTTCTTCCATCTCCGTCAGCATCCGGCTCTTTTCCGCGCGGATGTATTCCACCTCGACGGGATGCGAAAAGCCGAACCGCCGGCCAAAGACACGGTAAAGGTATTCCACCAGCTGATCCTCATAGAAACGGATCGCCGAATTGTCCGGCAGCGTGACGCAGATCGCGTCGTCCGCAAAGGCCAGATGCCAGCTGTGGCTTAAGCTGTGCAGGATCGGGCTGGTGCGGTCGAGCTCCTCTTCCATGCTGTCGGCATACTGTTCATACACCGTCTGGGGCGTATACATGCCGCCGAGCTCATAGGTCTCGATGACAGAGACCTGGACGTTTCCCTCGGAAAACACCTGCTCGCGCAGGCAGTTTTCCAGCTGCCAGATCCGGCGCTTCGGAAGCAGCAGATGCCCTTTCAGATACACGCGCACGGCCGTGTGCAGTTTGTTGGCCGCCACGCGTTCCACCTCGGCGGTGCGCAGAAAGTCCGACAGCTCCGGCGGCGAAGCGAAATCGGGAAATACTTCTGAAAACGACAGTGCCATGTTATTCGCTCCAATGCTCCAGTTCCTCCCGGAGCGCCGAAAGCAGCTCGTCTTCCGGCATCCGGCGAAGAATCTCGCCATGTTTAAACAAAAGCCCCACGCCGTCGCCCCCGGCGATGCCCAGATCCGCTTCGCGGGCTTCTCCGGGACCGTTGACGACGCAGCCCATCACGGCGACGGAGATGGGCGCGGCGATGGACTCGAGGCGCCTCGACACCTCGTCGGCGATGGGGATCATGTCGACCTGGCAGCGCCCGCACGTGGGGCAGCTCACGAGCTCGGGAGTGCGCCTGCGCATGCCCAGGGACGAGAGCAGGTCCCAGGCGACCTTGACCTCCTCGACGGGGTCAGCGGTCAGCGAGAGGCGCATCGTGTTGCCGATGCCCTCCTCGAGGAGGATGCCCACGCCGCACGCGTTCTTGACGGTTCCCTGGCGGAGCGTTCCCGCCTCGGTGACGCCCACATGGAGCGGCAGGTCGGGCATGCGCTCGGAGAGCGAGCGGTAGGTGGCGAGCGTCGTCACGACGTCGTGCGCCTTGGCGGAGAGGACGATGTCCTCGAAACCGCGCTCGCGGAAATGCTCGACGAACGATTCGCAGGAGAGG
>JAZQBE010000007.1:0-21706 GCA_045545575.1 Shuttleworthella sp. | reverse complement strand
ACGGAGCTGATCCGCCGCAAGCTGGGCAAGGACGCCTACGCCATGACCATCACGCTGCTGCTGAATTCCGAGGGCAAGAAGATGGGCAAGACGGCCTCCGGCGCCGTGTGGCTTGACCCGGAGAAGACCACGCCCTTCGAGTTCTACCAGTACTGGCGCAACGTGGACGACGCGGACGTCTTAAAGTGCATCCGCATGCTGACCTTCCTGCCTTTAGAGCAGATCGAGGAGATGGACGCCTGGGAAGGCGCGCAGCTGAACGACGCGAAGGACATCCTGGCCTATGAGCTGACGGCCCTGGTGCACGGTGAGGAAGAGGCCGCGAAGGCCCGCGAGGCGTCGAAGGCGCTGTTTTCCGGCGGCGGCTCCGCCGAGAACATGCCCGAGGCGGCCGTGTCGGAAGCGGATTTCCGCGACGGTGAGATCGACATCTTAGGCGTGCTGGTGGCGGCCGGCCTGGCGGACTCCCGCGCGGACGCGCGGCGGGCCGTGGAGCAGGGCGGCGTGCAGGTCAACGGCGAGAAGGTGACGGACTCGAAGGTCCGCTACACGAAGGACGCCTTCGACGCGGAATTCGTCCTGCGCCGCGGAAAGAAGAAATACTGCCGCGTGGTGAATGGCTGATCCGATGAATTTGGGAACAAAAACCAAAAAAGAGGATAGACATTTCCAGAAGAAACGGCTATGATTACAACGTCCGTGAGGGAGTAATTCGCGGTGTGGCATCACCGTGATTTGTCAACAATCGCGGCTGCGTCTTCGCAGTCTGGCAAATCGTAAAGAATGAGACTCATGTATGCGCCTTGGGGCACATACATGAGTTTTTTACGTTTACCGGCGGTTTTCCCCGCGCGGGCATCCGGCATCGATTTGTTTTGGGAGTCATCATGGGTGTTTTTGATTTTATCCTGATCGGCGCGGGGCTCGCGATGGACGCGTTCGCCGTGGCGATCTGCAAGGGTCTGGCCATGCAGAAGATTTCGCCGCAGCAGACCCTGCTGATCGGCCTGTTTTTCGGCGGGTTTCAGGCGCTGATGCCGCTGCTGGGCTGGTTTCTCGGCAGCCGGTTCGCCGGCCTGATCGACAGTGTGGACCACTGGATCGCGTTTGTGCTGCTTCTGTACATCGGCGGCAAGATGCTGATCGAGGCCGTGCGCGAGGTGCAGGAAGCGGCGTCCCGTCCGGACGGCCTGTCCGCAGAGGCGGCTGAAATCGAAGCGGAGCGGTTCTCCATTTCCGAGCTGTTCATGCTGGCGGTCGCCACGAGCATCGACGCCTTCGCCGTGGGCATCACGCTGGCCTTCTTCCCGGTTTCCATCGGGCTGGCCTGCGCCATCATCGGCGGCGTGACCTTCGCGATTTCCGTCGGCGGCGTGTTTATCGGCCACCTGTTCGGGGCGCGCTTCGGCGCCTGGGCGAAAATGGCCGGCGGCGCGGTGCTTTTATTCATCGGCTTCCGGATCCTGCTGACCGGGCTGGGGATTTTCGGATGATCAGGCGCTTTCTGAGCGGCGTCTTTTCATAGATCACTTCAAGGTGTTTTACAGAGTACAAAACGGGAGGAAAATGAAATGGTAAATACCCCAGTGGCAGTGCTGCTCTTTGTGGTCGGCCTGGTCTGCCTGATCAAGGGCGGCGACTGGTTTGTGGACGGCGCGGCGGGCATCGCGCGCAAGTTCCATCTGTCCGAGCTGCTGATCGGCGCGACGGTCGTCTCCATCGGCACGACGCTGCCGGAAGTCATGGTGTCGGCGACCTCGGCAGTCCAGGGACACGGCGAAATCGCCTATGGCAACGCCATCGGCTCGGTCATCTGCAACACCGCGCTGATCGCGGCCCTGACCATCGCCATCAAGCCCGGCCTGGCGGATAAGAAGAAGCTGCGCATGCCGGTGGCCTTTTTCTTCATCTCGGCAGCGGTTTACTGCATCGCCGCCTACGGCTTCGGCTACTTCTACCGTCCCCTCGGCTTCCTGATGCTGGCGCTGTTTGTGGCCTACATCGTCTTAAATATCAAGCAGATGAAGGACTTCCCGGAGGAAGCCGGCGAGGAAGAAGAGGAAGGCGCGGAAGGCAGCATGGGCAAGATGATCCTGCTGCTGGTGATCGGCGCGGCGCTGATCGCGGTGGGCGCGAAACTCTTGGTGGACAACGGCATCATCATTGCCGGCGCCTTAGGCGTGCCGGAATCCGTCATCGCCCTCACCTTCGTGGCCCTGGGCACGAGCCTGCCGGAGCTGGTCACAGCCATCACGTCCCTGATCAAGGGCCACAGCAGCCTTTCCCTGGGCAATATCATCGGCGCGAACGTCTTCAACCTGGTGCTGGTCTCCGGCGTGTCCGTCACATTGAACCCCTTCGCGGTTCCGCAGAGCGCGACGATTGCCGGGATGAACTCTTCCCTGGTGCTGGAGATCCCGCTGATGCTTTTGGTCATGTGCATCATGACCATTCCGCCGCTGGTGCGCGGCAAGCTTTCCCGCGTGCAGGGCATCCTGCTGCTGTGCATTTACGCGGCATTCTGCGCGGTGCAGTTTACCTTGTAGGGTTCCGATTCGCGAGATGGAAAAGAACCGTCCGGGCCTCATGCTTGCATGAAAGGCCAGGACGGTTCTTTTTTATCGATGCGAAGCAGCAACTACCGCCGTAGCCGCAGGCTTGACAGCGGCAAAGCCGGCCTTTATAATGTAACTGAAAAACGGTACCACAAAAGGATGCAAACATGCCTTCAAAAGAGACACTTCTGGCTCGGCTGTTTTCAGCACAGATGCCAAAAAACTTCACAAAGCAGGATTTATATGCGCTTCTGACACATTGTGGATGTAAAAAAGGCCAGGGCGGCCGTGGATCCGGAATCCGTTATTATCATGAAAAAACCGGACGGATCCTGGCATTTGATGAGCCTCATCCGGGTAACGAGCTGTATCCGTACCAGATCAAAATGGTCAGAGCATTCCTTCGGGATGTAGGAGAAGCGAAAGAGGTGAAAAAATGATGGAATACAAAGGTTATCATGCGGACATCCGTTTTTCAGACGAGGATCATATGTTTATCGGCACTGTTTTTGGTGTCAATGATTATCTGGGCTTTCACGGGGAAACGGTTGCAGAGCTGGAAGAGATGTTTCATCAGTCCGTGGATAATTATCTGGATTTTTGCAGGGAAACCGGCCGCACCCCGGATAAGGAATACAAGGGCCAGTTTAACGTGCGCATTTCTCCCCAGCTTCATCGGACGGCGGTTCTATACGCAATGAAAAGAAATATTTCACTGAATGAATTTGTGACGACTGCCATTGAAGATGAATGTGCACAGATGGCATTGGAGGGATAACATAAGGGGAAACACATGCAGCAGAAAAAGTTTACCGAGGGCCCGCTTCTGGGCCCTCTGATTTCATTCTCCATTCCGGTATTGCTGGCGCGGCTTCTGCAGTCGATGTACGGCGCGGTGGATCTTCTGATCGTCGGGCGCTTCGCGACGAGCGCGGACGTGTCCGCCGTGGCGACGGGCGCGCAGATCATGATGATGATCACCAGCCTGATCGCCGGCCTGTCCATGGGCACAACGGTGCTTTTGGGGCAGCAGATCGGGCAGAACCGGCCGAAGGATTCGAGCCGCACCATCGGGGTGTCCATCTGGCTGTTCGCGGTGGTGGGACTCGTGATCACCGTGGCGCTGGTGCTCGCGGCAAATCCCTTTGCCGCCATCATGCACGCGCCGCCGGAAGCCTTTGCGCAGACGGTTTCCTATGTGCGCATCTGCGGCATCGGAAGCCTGGTCATCGTGGCTTACAACCTGCTGGGCAGCGTGTTCCGCGGGGTGGGAGACGCCCGCACGCCGCTGATTTCCGTGGCCATCGCCTGCGTAGTCAACATCGCCGGGGACCTGCTGCTGGTGGCGGGGCTTGGCATGGGTGCGGCCGGCGCGGCGATCGCGACAGTGCTCGCCCAGGGTGTCAGCGTCGTCGCCTGCCTGCTGCTGATCCGCCGGCAGTCGCTGCCGTTTTCCTTTGACAAAAACGAGATCCGCCCGGAGAAAAAGACGCTGCGGCGCCTGCTGGGCCTGGGCATCCCGCTTGCCATCCAGGACGTGCTGGCCAGCGTGTCCTTCATGATCATCACCTCCATCGTCAACTCGCTGGGCCTGATCGCATCGGCCGGCATGGGCGTGGCGGAGAAGGTGTGCGGCTTCGTGATGCTGGTGCCCTCGTCCTTCTCCCAGGCGCTCGCGACCATCGTGGCGCAGAACTACGGCGCCGGGAAACTGGAGCGCGCCCGGAAGGCGCTGTGGATCGGCATCGGCCTGTCGCTGGCCGCCGGGGCGGTCATGTTTGCCATCGCATTCTTCCGCGGCGAGCTGCTGACCGGCATCTTCACGACGGATGCCGACGTCGTCTGGGCCGGCGCGGACTACCTGAAGGCCTACGCCATCGACTGCCTGCTGACCGCGTTCTACTTCTGCTTCCTGGGCTACTTCAACGGCGTGGGCATGACCCGCTTCGTCATGTTCCAGGGCATCCTCGCCGCCTTCGCGATCCGCGTGCCGATCTCATATTTCATGAGCCTGGAGCGGCCCTTCTCCATGTTCCGCATCGGGCTGGCGACGCCCATCGCGTCGGCCGTGCAGGTGGTGTTGTGTCTGGCGGCGATGGTGTGGGTGCGGAAGAAAAGTGTGAAGAATTAGAAAGGATCCCCCATGCAAATCCAGCAGTACATTGTCGGTCCTGTGCAGACCAACTGCTATTTTCTGATCAACGAGCAGACGAAGGAAGCCCTGATCGTCGACCCGGGCGACGCGCCGGCGGCGCTGTCGGCGCGGATTGCCGCGGGGCAGCTGCTGCCGAAGGCCATTCTGCTGACCCACGGTCATTTTGACCATGCCGGCGCGGCAGAAGAGCTTGCGGAGGAATACGAAATCCCGGTCTACGCCCACGAGGCGGAGCGCGAGACGCTCGAAAACCCGCGGTACAACCAGTCGGGCGGCATGATGGGCCAGCCGGCAAGCTACCACGCGGACGAGTATCTGAAGGACGGGCAGCAGATGACGCTGGCGGGAATGACCTTCACCGTGCTTCACACGCCGGGCCACACGCCGGGCGGGTGCTGCTTCTATTTTCCAAGAGAAGGCGTCCTGGTTGCCGGCGATACGCTGTTTGCCGGCTCCGTCGGGCGGACGGATTTCCCGGGCGGAAGCATGACGCAGCTGGTGACGGGCATCAAAGAGAAACTGTTCGCGCTGCCGGACGAGACCCAGGTGCTCTGCGGTCACGGGGAGAGCACCTCGATCGGGGATGAAAAACGCTGGAATCCGTTCTGCGGCGCGTGACGCGCCGGCGGCCGCGGGAAATCGCGCCGGCGGAAGGCAGGCGCCGGCGGCCGCAAAAGAAACTGCGTCCGTTCTGCGATAAAACGTGCAGTTTGCGCCTCAATCTGCTATAGTAGAAAAACGAACGTCACAGCGTGATAACGAGGAGTACAGCCATGGCAAATAAAGGAAATTACTACATCACCACGGCGATTGCCTATACGTCGGGCAAGCCGCACATCGGAAACACCTACGAAATCGTCTTAGCGGACGCCATCGCGCGGTTCCGCCGGCAGGAGGGCTACAACGTCTTCTTCCAGACCGGCAGCGACGAGCACGGCCAGAAGATTGAAGAGAAGGCAAAGGCCGCCGGCATCACGCCGAAGGAATTTGTCGATCAGACCGTGGCCGAAATCAAGCGGATCTGGGATCTGATGGACACCTCCTACGACAAGTTCATCCGCACCACGGACGCCGATCACGAGCGCCAGGTGCAGAAGATCTTCAAAAAGCTCTACGACCAGGGCGACATCTATAAAGGAAGCTACGAAGGCTGGTACTGTGTGCCGGATGAGAGCTTCTGGACGGAGTCCCAGCTGGTGGACGGCAAGTGCCCGGACTGCGGACGTCCCGTCGTCAAGGCCAGCGAGGAAGCCTATTTCTTCCGCATGAGCAAGTATGCGGACCGCCTGATCGAGCACATCAACACCCATCCGGAGTTCATCCAGCCCGTTTCCCGCAAGAACGAGATGATGAACAACTTCCTGCTGCCCGGACTGCAGGATCTGTGCGTCTCCCGCACGTCCTTCAAATGGGGCATCCCCGTGGACTTCGACCCGAACCACGTGGTCTACGTCTGGCTGGACGCGCTGACCAACTACATCACCGGCATCGGCTACAACTGCGGCGGCGAATCTTCTGAACAGTACAAGGCTTTCTGGCCGGCGGATCTGCATCTGATCGGCAAGGACATCATCCGCTTCCATACCATTTACTGGCCCATCTTCCTGATGGCCTTGGGCGAGCCGCTGCCGAAGCAGGTGTTCGGCCATCCGTGGCTGATCCAGAGTGACGGCAAGATGAGCAAGTCCCGCGGAAACGTGCTCTATGCCGACGATCTGGCCGACCTGTTCGGCGTGGACGCGGTGCGCTATTTCGTGCTGCACGAAATGCCCTTCGAAAACGACGGCGTCATCTCCTGGGAGCTGCTGGTGGAGCGCCTGAATGCCGACCTGGCCAACACCATGGGCAACCTGGTGAACCGCACGGTGTCCATGAGCAACAAGTACTTCGGCGGCGTGCTGGAAGACAAGGGTGTTTCGGAGCCGGTGGACGAAGAACTGAAAACGCAGGCCGCTGCCCTGCGCGGCGTGGTGGAAGCGAAGATGAAGGATCTGCGCGTGGCGGACGCCATGACCGAGATCTTCAACCTGTTCCGCCGCTGCCACAAGTACATCGACGAGCCCATGCCCTGGGCTCTGGCGTAGGATCCCGAAAAACAGGACCGCCTGGCCACGGTGCTGTACAACCTGGCCGAAGGCATCGCCATCGGCGCGACGCTGCTGTCGTCCTTCATGCCGAAGACCGCGGAAAAGATCCTCGCGCAGATCGGCACGGCGGCCATTGATTATGACGAGCTCGACCGCCTCGGCCACATCGCGGCCGGAACGAAGGTGACGGAGACGCCGGAAATCCTCTTTGCGCGGCTGGATCCGAAGGACGTGCTGGCGAAAGCGGCGGAGATTGCCGAAAAGCAGGCGGCTGCGGCGGGTGCGCCGGCGGCAGACGAAGCGGCGGGCGATGCGGCGAAAAACGGCGCGGCGGAAGAAGCCGTGGAGGAAGCCGGCCCGATCCACGTCGAGCCGAAGGAGGAAATCACCTACGACGATTTCGCAAAGCTGCAGTTCGTCATCGGCACGATCGAAAAGTGCGAAGAAGTGCCAAAGTCCAAGAAGCTGCTCTGTTCCCAGGTGCGCATCGGCGACCAGGTGCGCCAGATCGTCTCCGGCATCAAAAAGTGGTACAGCCCCGAGGATATGGTGGGACGCCAGGTCATGGTGCTCTTAAACCTGAAGCCGGCGAAGCTGGCCGGGCTGATGTCCGAGGGCATGATTCTGTGCGCCGAGGACGACGAAGGAAACGTCATCCTGATGCAGCCGGAAAAGGAAGTGAAGGACGGCAGCGAAGTCTGCTGATTATAAGAGAAATCGTGAAAAAAGTCTGAAATCCGGGGATCGCCCGGGGATCGAACAACGCGAAAATACAAAAAGATAACGAAAAACATAACATTATACGGAGTCGGTTATTGCGCATAATCGACTCCGTTTGCTATTATGATATTCGAGATGTGCGCCGGACGTTCGTCTGACGCATACACAAGGGATTGCTTTTGGCGAAGACGGAATATAAACGAATATCCGGCCGACACAGAAGCATGCAATTTATGGAGGGAAAGAGGAATGAAAAATCAAGTCAGAAAGATGCTGGCACTCGGCCTGGCCGGTGCGGTGGCGGCATCGATTCTGCTGGCCGGCTGCGGCGGATCGGGCAATACGAACGAGCCCGCACCCGCGGTGGAAGAAACCCCGGTGGCAGATGAAAAACCCGCGGATGACGCGGCGCCGGCAGACGATACGGCCGCTGCGGATGACACGGCGGCGGCGGACGATACGGCTTCGGCCGATGCGGAAGCGCTCAAGGAGCTTGGCGGCGCCGGCGGAAGCACGGACTTCGCCTGGATGCTGGCGAACGGCGACAACACCAACTATTACACCGATTACAACGACAACCCGGTGGTCAAGGACTGGTTCATGCCGATGACCTGGGATGCCTACGGCGACGGCGAAAAGTCGATCTTCATCGATTTCCAGACCCCGCCTCCGGGCTCGGAAGGCGACCACATCAACACCCTGCTGGCGACCGGCGACTATCCGGACATCTTAAACATTTCTTCGGTTGCGTCCACCGCAAGCGCCCTGTATGAAGAAGGCGTCGCCCTGGATCTGACCGAGCTGGTCGAAGCCTTCATGCCCAACTACATGAAGTGGATCGAAGAGCATCCGGAATTCGGCCGCATGCTGTACAGCAACGTGAACGGCGAAAAGAAGCTGCTGCAGCTGACCGTTCTGCAGGACAAGCCGGATGACAGCTGGTGCGGATTTGTCTACCGCCGCGACTGGCTGGTTAAATACGGCAAGAACCCGGAAACCGGCAAAGCCTTCACCGGCAGCTGGAACGACGACCGCACGGTCTGGACCGACGACGTGGTCTTCCCGAGCGGAAACGAGGACCCGATCTACATCTCCGACTGGGAGTGGATGGCCGAGATCATGATGGACGCGCTGAAGGGCGAGGGCATTGACGACGGCTACGCGATGCAGCTGACGAGCGGCGGCTACTGGGGCACCGGTGAATTTGTCACCGGCTTCGGCGGCGGGTCCGGTTACTATCTGGACAAGGACGGCGTCTGCCAGTACGGCTATACCCAGGATCACTTCCGCGCGTATCTGGAGTGCATGAGCACCTGGGCGAAGAACGGCTGGATCAACAAGGGCTTTGAAGAGAACATCGGCGAACTGTTCTGGAAGGTGGACCAGGCGTCCGTCTTCTCCGGCAAGGTCGGCATGTGGTACGGCCGTACCAACCAGCTCGGCTGCTTCCTGGATCCGCAGGACGGCGATGCTTCCAACCACTTAAACGGCGCCGTGATCTTCGGCGCGCCGCAGCCGATCAATGACGTCTACGGCACGGATGACGATCAGAATCAGGATCCGCAGCAGTTCTTCGCGAACTCCTGGATCTCCCAGGCCAACGTCATCATCACCGACAAGGCGAAGGACAAGGATCTGGGCACCCTGCTGACCGCGATCGACTATCTCTACACCGAAGAGGGCGGCATGGTGGCTTCCCGCGGATTTACGCCGGAAATGCAGGCGGAAATCCAGAGCGATCTGTACAACGAGTACGGGATTGACGGCTCCGTCTATGAGAAAGACGGCAAGATGTACCAGAACCAGAAGGTCCGCGAGATCGACGGTCTCGAGAACGCGCTGACCATGCTGCGCGGCCTGTATCTGCAGTACAACGAGAAGCTGGACCGCAGCTACACGGATGCCGAGCAGCGTGCCGTGGATCTGTGGATGATGTACGACGACACCGGATATATCCTTGGCGCCGTGACCAAGCAGCTGACCCAGGAGCAGTCTGAAGCCCAGGGCATCGTCAACTCCAACCTGACGGCCTACATGGACGTGGAAGTCCCGCGCATCATCAACGGCGAAGTGGACATCACGGACGACGCGGCGTGGGAGTCCTTCGTGGACGGCCTCGAGGCGCTTGGACCGTACGATTACTGCGGCTACATCAACGAGATCATGGGCGTGGAGGAATAAATCCGAAGACGCGGGTTTCGCTGACGCAGAACCGGCCGGATGAGTCCGGCAAAATACAAAACAACAGGGCCCCGGCAGACAGCCGGGGCCCTTTTTCGGTTTGCGCGCCTGGCAGCGCTTAAGATGTCCGGCGGACGTTTGACAATCCGGGGGAAACCGTTTACTATTCTTTCTGTATTTGCACGGGCACACCGGCAGCGGCCGTTTGTGATGCCCTGCTGTATTGTTAGAAAGAGGGTGCAGGCATGGCCACCATTAAAGATATCGCGAAACTGTCCGGCGTGTCCCGGGGAACCGTGGACCGGGTGCTGCATGGCCGCGGCCGCGTGAGCGCGGAAAACGAGGAGAAAATCAAACGGGCGATCGAGCAGCTCGACTACCAGCCGTCCGAGGCGGGCATGGCTCTGGCGGCGCACAAAAAGGGCCTGGCGATCGGCTTTTTGTATTTTGATATCGAAATTGCGCCGTTTCACCGGCAGGTGCTGGCCGCGGCGCAGGAAAAAGCCCGCGAACTGGCGCCGCAGGGCGTGGAAGTGCGCTTTCTGGCAGTTGGTGACAAAGATGTGCAAAGCGCGCCGCACCTTCAGAAGCGTCTGCGCGGCTTTGCGTCCCGCAACCCGCAGATCTGCGGATGGGCCGTGCCCGGGAATCTCGCGCATGCGCTGAGGGAGGCCCTTTCTGCCGCTTTTCCGGAGGAAGACGCGGCCGCGGTTCCGATGGTCGCCTACAACATGGACAGCGAGGATACGGATGTACTGGCCTATGTCGGCTGCGATTACCGGCATGCGGGCCAGATCGGCTGCGGCCTGACCGCCCTGATGACCTGGGGCAAGGCGCGCGTGCTGCTGCTGTCGCTCGACACCGGAAACATGCAGAGTTCTTCCATGCGGTTCCACGGGTTCCGGGAGGAAATGCGCCGGTCCTATCCCGAAATGCATGTGGTAAAACAGATCTTTTCCCTGCAGGAAGCAAGTGTTTTCAACCCGGAAAACCCGCTGGCGGAGGAGCTGGAGATGGTTCGCGAAGAACTGACCGCGGAGGATCCGGTGAACGTCGTCTACATCGCCAATCCCGGCAACTATGAGATCTGTCCGAAACTGCGCGAGATCGCCGGCGGCCGGCCGCTTCGGATCATCACGAACGACCTGGTGGACGATCACCAGCGGCAGATGATCGAAGACGGCATCATCGACGCGACGATCTGCCAGGAGCCGGAACGCCAGGGCAAACGGCCCCTCGAGATCCTGTACCAGTGGCTCGCGTATCACCGCGCGCCGGAGGAGCGGTGGGAGAAAACCCAGCTGTCCATTGAAACCAGCCAGAGCATCCGGCGGTAATCTGTTTTCGGGCTTGACATCCGCAAACAAAAACCGTATGATATAACTAAGGTGTGCACGGGCACAGCAATGAGAGGGAGCCACCGGCTTTTCGGACGGCGGCTGAAGGGAAAGGACGTGTAATATGGCAGCAGAAACAAATGCAGCGGCTTCCGAAAAGAAATATCTTACTTTTTGGAACAAGGTGGGTTACGGCAGCGGCGATCTGGCCGCAAACATGGTCTACGGAATTCTGACGAGTTTCGTGATGGTTTATCTGACCGATACGGTAGGCCTGGAAGGCGCCGTCATCGGTACACTGATCATGCTGTCCAAATTCTTCGACGGATTTACGGACATCATCTTCGGCAACCTGATGGATAAAACGCACACCAAGATGGGCAAAGCGCGTCCCTGGATGCTCTATTCCCAGATCGGCAACTCCATTTTCCTGGTGGCCTGCTTCGCGATCCCGTTAAGCTGGGGCAAAACCGCGCAGTACGCATTCTTCTTCATCGCCTACACGATGCTGAACGCGGTGTTCTATACCGCCAACAACATCGCCTACGCGGCTCTGACGTCTCTGATTACCCGCAATACCAACGAGCGCGTCCAGGTCGGCGTGTTCCGTTTTGTCTTCGCACTGACGACGAATATCGTGGTCGCCAATGTGACGCTGCGTCTGGTTGCGGCGTTCGGCGGCGGCGCTGCCGGCTGGCGCGGCGTGGCGATCCTGTACGCTGTGATCGGCCTGATTGTCAACACGATCGCGGTTCTCTCTGTCAAGGAACTTCCGCCGGAGGAGGGAGAAGCGGAGACCAGCATTGCTGCTCCGAAGGATGAAATCGGCATCATCGACGCCGTGAAAATCCTGTTCCAGAACAAGTATTTCATCATCATCGCACTGGTTTACATCTTTGTATATCTGCAGACCGGCATGCAGGGCGCGGGCGTTTACTTCATGCGTGACGTCATGGGCGACGCCAACCTGTACGGCACGTTCAGCTTGGTGACCATGCTTCCGATGGTGCTCGGACTGATCCTGACACCGATGCTGGTGCAGAAGTTCGGCAGCATGTACAAGCTGAACCTGTACGGCTATATTCTTGCGTTTGCCGCCCGAATCGGCTTTGCGGTCGCCGGCATGATCAGAAACGTGCCGATGATGTTCGTGTTTATCTTTATCGCGGGTCTGGGCATGGCGCCGCTGACCGGTACCTTAAACGCGCTGATTTCCTCCACGACAGACTTCACCTATAAGAAGAAGGGCGTCCATGTGGAAGGCGCGATGTTCTCTGCTTCTTCCGTCGGCATCAAGGTCGGCGGCGGCGTGGGAACCGCACTGGCCGGTCTGCTGCTGACCCTGGGCGGATACATCAACCAGGAAGGCGCGATTCAGCCGCAGTCTCACATCAACATGATGATCTTTGAATACCTGTTCCTGCCGATGATCCTTGTTGTGATCATGATCGTCCTTCTGTCCCGTCTGAAGGTCGAACAGGCGAATGCCGAGTGGGATGCTGCGCATCCGGGCATGACCACCGAAGCGAAATAATGAAACGGATCGTGCGCGGCGCGCTACTTGCGCGTGCACGGAAGCGAATGTATACTAAGGGAGCGCTGTTTTGCGGCGCTCCTTTTTATATTGTTGAACGCAGGAACCGGTATGACGATGATTTTCGAAACCCACGCCCATTACAGCGACCGCGCCTTTGACGCGGACCGCGACGAACTGATCAAAGCCGTCCGCTCCGCCGGCATCAGCCCGGTGGTGGAGATCGGCTCCTCCCTTCGGTCGAGCCGCGCATCGGCTGCGCTCGCTGCCCGGTATGAGGATCACTACGCTGCCGTCGGCGTGCATCCGTCGGATATTGATTGTCTGGAGGACAATCTGGACGGAATGGAGGAACTGCGGTCGATGTGCGCTGCGCCGAAGGTCGCCGCCGTCGGTGAAATCGGCCTCGACTACTACTGGGAAAAGGATCCGAAGGTTCAGGAACGGCAGAAATACTGGTTTCTCGCGCAGCTGGCTCTGGCGCGGGAACTCGATCTGCCCGTGGTGATCCATTCCCGGGACGCCGCGGCCGACACCATGGCGATTCTGAAAGAAGCCACGGAAGCCGGCAGCCGCGGCGTGGTCCACTGCTATTCCTATTCCCCCGAGCAGGCGGAAGAATACGTCCGCCTGGGCTGGTATATCGGCGTCGGCGGCGTCGTCACCTTCAAAAACGGCCGCAAACTCGCGGAAACCGTCCGCCGCATCCCCCTCGAGCGCATCCTGCTCGAAACCGACGCCCCCTACCTGTCCCCCGAGCCGAACCGCGGAAAACGCAACGACTCCCGGAACCTGCACTTCATTGCGGAAAAAGTCGCCGAACTGAAGGGAGTGTCCAAAGAAGAGGTGGTACGGATCACCGCGGAAAACGCGAGGCGGATGTATCGGCTTTGAGAGGCTGCGGCCATTTGAAGGCAAGCCGCGGGCAGAATGCCCGCGTGGAAGCCTGAAATGACCGGCCCACACCTTAGTCGGCCGGCAGCCGCCATTTCAAAAAAGGATAGGAGCATTTCATGAATCTGCTGACAGATCCGAATTACGTCCGGGACCTGCTGTCCCGGCACGGGTTTTCTTTTCAGAAGAAATACGGCCAGAATTTCCTGATTGACGAGCGTGTGCCGGAGAGCATCGTGGAGGCCGCCGGTGTCGGGCCCCGGGATTTCGTGCTGGAGATCGGCCCGGGCATCGGCACGATGACGCGCAGTCTTTCGGCGGCGGCGGGGCGGGTGCTGGCCGTGGAGGTGGACCGTGCGCTGATCCCGATCCTGAAGGAAACGCTGGTGGGCTGCGGAAATGTGACCGTCTTAAACCAGGACATTTTAAAGACCGATTTATGTGCCATAGCGCAGGAGTATAATGAAGGCCGTCCGATGAAGGTGGTGGCGAACCTGCCCTACTACATCACCACGCCGATCCTGATGGCGCTGTTCGAAAGCCGCGCGCCGCTCGATTCGGTGACGGTCATGGTGCAGAAGGAGGTCGCCGAGCGGATGAAGAGCGGGCCGGGCAGCAAGGCCTACGGCGCGCTGTCTTTGGCCGTGCAGTATTATTCGCGCCCGGAGATCGCCTTTACCGTTCCGCCGCACTGTTTCGTGCCGCGGCCGAACGTGGAAAGCGCTGTCATCCGCATGGACTGCTGGAAAGAACCGCCCGTCAGCGTCCCCAGCGAGGACTTCCTGTTCGCCGTCATCCGCGCCGCCTTCAACCAGCGCCGCAAGACGCTGCCGAACGCGCTGGCGAATTTCGGCGGTCTTGTTTCTGCCGACGGGAAGGCCATCACCCGCGAAGACGCTGCTGCAGCCCTCGAAAAAATGGATCTGCCGGCGACGATCCGCGGCGAGGCGCTTTCGCTTGCGCAGTTCGCGCAGCTTTCGAGTCTGCTGTACGGTGCGCAGAACGGAGCGCAGCAGGCATGACAGAGAAACGGCACTACGCCTACATCGCCCGCTGCGCGGACGGTACGTTTTACACCGGCTACACGACGGATCCGAAGCGGCGCGAGCAGGCCCACAATGCGGGAAAGGGTGCCAAATACACCCGCACGCGCCGGCCAGTGGCGATCATTTACACGGAATCCTTTGAAACGAAGGAAGAAGCGATGCGCCGCGAATGGGAGATCAAACAGCTGTCCCGGACGCAGAAAGAGACGCTTCTGGGCGCAAAAGGGGCTTTCGACGGCTCAAAAGGGGCTTCCGACGGCTCAAAAGGGGCTTCCGACGACACGAACGGTCACAATTCATCGTTGTCATAAACACGAAAAACCTGTAAAATAGATAGGATATTACAGGTTTGACCCTGCATGGCGGGAGGAAGCATGGAATACTGGAGGAAAATTCTGCAGCAGCTGCCGATGGTCGGCCAGCTGGGGCTGTCCCTGGTGGTTCCGGTGCTGTTGTGCTTAGGGGTCTGCTGGTGGCTGACCGACCGCTTCGCGGCGGGCAGCTGGGTCTACATCCCCGGTTTCATCTTTGGTCTGGGCGCCTCGTTCATGACGGCCTGGAAGGTCTATCAGAACGAAGTCCGCAAAGCGAAAAAGGACGACAAGGATGAAATCCGCATCAGCCGGCACATGTAAGGAAACGATATGAAACTGCAGCCCGCGGTCCGAAAAGAAACAAAATACATCGCCGTCGGCAGCGTGATTCTGGGCGCGCTGATGCTGCTGGTGTTTTTCACGCTGCATCTGTACCTGCCCGATCTCGTCCCCTTTGACTTCCGCGTCATCCTGGGCGCGGCCGGCGGAACGGCCGTCGCGGTGCTCAACTTTTTCTGGATGGCGCTGACTGTTCAGCAGGTGGCGCAGGAATCGGACGACGACCGCGCGAAAAGCCGCATGAAACTGTCTTATACGCGGCGGATGATGCTGCAGCTGCTCTGGGGCGCGCTGTCGATCTTTCTGCCCTTTGTCAATGCCGCAGCCGGGATCATCCCGCTGTTTTTCCAGAGCATCCTGTTAAAACTCCGCAGTCTGCCGGCGGTCGCAAGCGCCGTCGAGGGCAGCGGTGACGAGAAGGAAGGAGGTGCGTAAAGCCTATGGAACTGGACCTGACCGGTGCGCGTATATTCTGGCGCATTCCCACCGGCATCCCGTTTTTCGGCGACATCCTGATCACGGAAACCATCCTTGTCAGCATCCTGGTGACGGTCATCATCACCGTCCTGTGCATCGTCCTGACCCGCAACCTGAAGGTGGAGAACATCTCCAAGCGCCAGGCGATCGCGGAAATGGCGGTGGAAGCGGCCAACAACCTGGTCCGCAAGAACACCGGAAGCACCCGGTTCGACAGCCTGATTCCCTTCGTCGCCGCGCTGATTTCCACGGCGGTGGTCTCGAACCTGATCAGCCTGACCGGACTGCGCAGCCCCACGGCGGATCTTTCGACGGAAGCCGGCTGGGCGCTCGTCGTGTTCGTGATGATCACCGCGGCCAAGATCCGGACCAACGGGATTGTGAACTATCTGAAGGATTTCACCACGCCGATCTTTGTGATGACGCCCTTCAACATCCTGTCCGAGCTGTCCACCCCGGTCCCCATGGCCTGCCGTCACTTCGGCAACATCCTGTCCGGTGTGGTCATCAGCGGCCTGATCTACGCGGCCTTGGGCCTCGCCTCGTCCGCGCTGTTCGGACTGATTCCCGGCGCCGTCGGCGAGTTCCTGTCGAAGATCCCGATTCTGGACTTCGGTCTGCCGGGCATCGCGTCGCTGTATTTTGACTGGTTCTCCGGACTGATTCAGGCGTACATCTTTACGATGCTGACGATTATGTTCATCGCGAACGCGTCGCAGCCGTCGGAAGGATAGACAGAAACGAAAAAGCGATTATTTCTTTTGGAAGCGGCAGCAGAAGCCGCACAGACAATGATAGGAGGATATCATGGGTGACTTTGAAGTATTGGCAAGAGGTATTGCATTAGCCGGATGCGGCATCGGTGCCGGATGCGCGCTGATCGCCGGTATCGGCCCCGGTATCGGCGAAGGTAACGCCGTCGCGAAGGCGCTGGAGGCCATCGGCCGTCAGCCCGAAAGCAAGAGCGACGTCACCAGCACCATGCTGCTGGGTGTCGCGCTGGCGGAAACCACCGGTATTTACGGCTTCGTCACCGGCCTGCTTCTGATCTTCGTCGCACCGGGCATGTTCATGAGATACCTGCAGTAACAGGGTCCAGAAGTCTTTGCCGCATGCTCGCATGCGGGGCAAAGACTTGGGGACCCGCCCAGACATGAGCAAGAAGCGCGGCAGCGCGGATTGCGAATGGGTAGAGTTACTGAAGTCTCACAGGAGAGGATACATCATGATCACAGTCATGGCGGAAACACAGGAGCTGGTGGGACTGGTTCCCTGGACCGTAGTGTTCCAGATTTTAAACCTGTTCCTTCAGATGTTTCTGATCAAAAAATTCCTGTTCAAGCCGATCAACGACATCCTCGCGAAGCGGCAGGAGATGACGGACGCGAAGATCAAGGAAGCCGCCGAAGCCAAGGCGGCCGCCGACAGCGTCCGCGAGGAGTATGAGCAGAATATGGCCCGGGCGAAGGAAGAAGCGGCCGGGATCATTTCCGCTGCCCAGAAGGAAGCCGCCGCCCAAGCCGACGCCGTCGTCCGCGACGCGCAGACCCAGGCCGCCGGCATCAAGGCCCGCGCCGAGGCGCAGATCGAACAGGAGCGCAAGAAGGCCATCAACACCTTGAAGGACGAGGTGGGGAACCTTGCGATGGACATCGCCGGCAAGGTGGTGGAAAAGGAGATCTCCGCGGAGGATCACCGCAAGCTGATCGACGATTTCATCAACGCGGTGTAACCGGGCGCACAAAGACAGAGTAAGGCACAGGATCAGAAGATGGCAAACGCAGCAAATGCGGCCGCCGTGTACGGGAGCAGTCTCTACCGGCTGGCACAGGAAGAAAACGTCACCGGCGAGGTGATGGACGAGCTTTCCATGGTACAGGATCTCCTTCGCAGGGAACCGGACTATGTGACGCTTCTGTCCTCTCACCAGCTGCCGGTCAAAGAGCGGATCGCGCTGCTGGATCAGGCATTTCGCGATGCGCTGCATCCGTATGCCTTAAATACGCTGAAACTGTTGACGGAGCAGGGGCTGATGCACAGCTTCGGCAGCGCGGCGGACGCATACCGCAGCGCTTATTTCGAAGACAACGGCATCGCGCCGGTCACCGTCATTTCGGCCGTCGCACTGACCGACGAGGAGCGCGAGGCGCTGCTCCGCCGTCTGACGGAGCGGGTCGGAAAAACGCTGGTGATGACGGAAAAGATCGACCCGTCGCTGGTCGGCGGCATCCGTGTGGAGCTGGAAGGCACCACGCTGGACGGGTCCGTCGAAACGCGGCTGGCGGCGATGCGCAGCAATATCAGTCATACGGTGCTGTAAACGAAACGAAAGGAAGGCGGGCATGGAGCTTCGTCCGGAAACCATTGCGGAGGTCATCCGCAGCCAGATTAAATACTACGAGAACGCAATCGTCCAGAACGAGACGGGCACCGTCTTAACCGTCGGCGACGGCATTGCGCGGGTCAGCGGTCTGATGGACTGCATGTCCGGCGAGCTGCTTGAATTTGCCGACGGAACCCTCGGCATGGCCCAGAACCTGGAAGAATCCACGGTTTCGGCCGTGCTGTTCGGCTCGGACGCCGGCATCAGCGAAGGCCAGACGGTCAAGCGCACCGGCCGCGTGGTCTCCGTCCCGGTCGGCGAGGCCATGATCGGCCGCGTCGTCAACGCCATCGGCCAGCCCATCGACGGCAAAGGCCCGGTGGATACGAAGGAATACCGCGCCGTGGAATCACCCGCGCCCGGCATCATCGCCCGTCAGCCCGTCAAGGAGCCGCTGCAGACCGGCATCAAGGCCATCGACTCCATGATCCCGATCGGCCGCGGCCAGCGTGAGCTGATCATCGGCGATCGCCAGACCGGCAAGACGACCATCGCCACCGACACGATCATCAACCAGAAGGGCAAGGACGTCATCTGCATCTACGTCGCCATCGGCCAGAAGCGCTCCACGGTGGCGAACATCGTCGCGCAGCTGACCGACGCCGGCGCGATGGACTACTCCATCGTCGTCGCGGCGACGGCCTCCGAGCCCGCGCCGCTGCAGTATATCGCGCCCTACGCCGGCTGCGCCATGGGCGAATATTTCATGGCCCAGGGCAAGCACGTGCTGATCATCTACGACGATCTGTCCAAGCACGCCGTGGCTTACCGCGCCCTGTCGCTTCTGATCCGCCGTCCGCCCGGACGTGAAGCCTATCCCGGCGACGTGTTCTATCTGCATTCCCGCCTCCTGGAGCGCGCGGCGAAGCTTTCCGACGAAAACGGCGGCGGTTCCTTAACCGCGCTGCCGATCATCGAGACCCAGGCTGGCGACGTATCGGCCTACATCCCGACCAACGTGATCTCCATCACGGACGGCCAGATCTTCCTGGAGACCGAGCTGTTCCACTCCGGCATCATGCCCGCCGTCAACCCCGGCATCTCCGTGTCCCGCGTGGGCGGCAATGCCCAGATCCCGGCCATGAAGAAGGTGGCCGGCACCTTAAAGCTGGTCTACTCCCAGTACCGCGAGCTGCAGAGCTTCGCCCAGTTCGGAAGCGACCTCGACGCCGATACCAAGGCGCGTTTAGCCCAGGGCGAACGCATCGTGGAAGTCTTAAAGCAGGGCAAAAACGAGCCCGTGCCAGTGGAAAAGCAGGTCGCGATCCTGTACGCCGCGACCCATGACGTGCTCGCAGCCGTGGAAGTCGGCCGCATCGCGGAATACGAAAAAGGCCTGTACGAGTGGCTGGATACCGATCCTGACGGCATCACGGCGATGAAGGGCATCTGCGAAACCCGCAAGCTGACCGAAGAGGTCGAGACCGCCCTGAAAGCGACCCTCGAATCCTACACCGCCAAATTCGCGGGATGAGTCAAAGGGGGCCGTCCCTGTTGACTCATTTTGCCCACAGACCATATGAGAGGATAGCGCCATATGGCAGCAACAAACATGAAAGCCGTAAAGCTGCGCATCAAAAGTGTGCAGAATACGATGCAGATCACGAAAGCCATGCAGCTCGTCGCGTCGTCGAAGCTGCGCCGTGCGCGTGACAAGGCGGCCCAGAGCAAGCCGTACCTGGAAATCATGCGCCTGACGCTGGCGCAGATCGCCAAGGGCAACACGGAGCACGTCTCCCCCTACGCGCAGAACAACGGCAGCGACCGCTGGCTGTTCATCGTGATCGCGGGCGACCGCGGCCTTGCCGGCGGCTACAATGCCAACGTGTTAAAGGCCGCCGACCGCAACATGAAGGGCAAGGACTGCATCGTGCTTCCGGTCGGCAAGAAAGCGCTGGAATACTACCGGTCCCGCGGCACCGAGATCCTGACGGATTATTACGCCGAAGTGGGGCGCATGAGCATTTCCGACGGCTACTCGATGGCCAGCCGGATCTGTAAAGGCTTTAAGAAAGGCCGTTTCGGACACGTCGTCCTGTGCTACACCAACTTCGTGTCCATGCTTTCCCAGGTTCCGCAGCTGACGTCGATGCTGCCGATTTCCGATTTCGCCGCCGAAAACTTCGCGCTCGCGGAAGAGGACTTCGGCGAGACCAAAATGACCGCCGCCCAGCTGATGCAGGCCGTGGAAGCGGAGAACGCCGAACCGGAGAAAACCTACAACCTGATCCTCTACGAGCCGGGCAGCGAGGAGGTCTTCGACCACATCGTACCCGAGTACCTCGCCGGCCTGATCTACACGGCCGTCAACGTATCCGTCGCCAGCGAGCTCGCGGCGCGCCGCACCGCCATGGAGGCGGCCACGGACAACGCCGAGGAAATGATCGAAAAACTGAGCCTCTACTACAACCGCGCGCGGCAGGCGTCCATCACGCAGGAAATCACCGAGATCGTTGCCGGCGCCGAAGGAAGCTGAAGAAAAACCACAGGAGAACCACCATGAGTGAAACACATGTCGGAAAAATCATCCAGATCACCGGACCGGTCCTGGACATCCGTTATCCGGAAGGCGAGCTGCCGGGGCTCTTAAACGCGATCGAGGTTCAGCTTGACGGCCGCAAGGTCGTGGCGGAAGTGGCGCAGCAGATCGGAGACGACGTGGTGCGCTGCGTCGCCATGAACTCCACCGACGGCCTGGTGCGCGGCATGGATGCCTTAGACACCGGCGGGCCGATCACGGTTCCGGTCGGCGACGAGTGCTTAGGCCGCGTGTTCAACCTGCTCGGCGAGCCCGTCGACAACATGGACGCGCCGAAGACCGCGGAGCGCTGGCCGATCCACCGCGAGGCGCCGGCCTTTGAGGACCAGACCCCCGCGACGGAGATCTTAGAGACCGGCATCAAGGTCGTCGACCTGATCTGCCCCTACGCGAAGGGCGGCAAGATCGGTCTGTTCGGCGGCGCCGGCGTCGGCAAGACCGTTCTGATCATGGAGCTGATCCACAACGTCGCCACGAACCACGGCGGCCTGTCCGTCTTCACGGGCGTCGGCGAGCGTACCCGTGAGGGCAACGACCTGTACGGCGAAATGAAGGAAAGCGGCGTCTTAGACAAGACCGCCTTAGTCTACGGCCAGATGAACGAGCCGCCCGGAGCGCGTATGCGCGTGGGCCTGTCGGGTCTGACGATGGCCGAATACTTCCGCGACGTCAAGGGACAGGACGTGCTGCTGTTCATCGACAACATCTTCCGTTTCACCCAGGCCGGTTCCGAAGTGTCCGCCCTGCTTGGCCGCATGCCGTCCGCCGTGGGCTACCAGCCGACGCTGGCCACGGAAATGGGCGCGCTGCAGGAGCGCATCACGTCCACGAACAAGGGCTCTATCACCTCCGTCCAGGCGGTGTACGTCCCCGCGGACGACCTGACCGACCCCGCACCGGCCACGACCTTTACCCACCTCGACGCCACCACGGTTCTGTCCCGTGAGATCGCGTCCCAGGGCATCTACCCGGCCGTGGATCCGCAGGATTCCACCAGCCGCATCCTTTCGCCGGAATGCGTCGGCGAGGAACACTATCAGACCGCCCGCCGTGTCCAGCAGGTGCTGCAGCGCTACAAGGAGCTGCAGGATATCATCGCGATCATGGGCATGGACGAACTGTCCGAGCACGACAAGCAGACCGTC
>JAZQBE010000006.1:0-12026 GCA_045545575.1 Shuttleworthella sp. | reverse complement strand
CAAGTGCGTGCATATGCCCGCATGCCGGCGTGCATTCATGCACGCGGAAACTGACGAAATTGCACAACGCCGGAAAAGAAAGCAAGTGCGTGCATATGCGCGCCCACCGGCGTGCATTCATGCACGCGGAAACTATTGAATTTGCACATCGCCGGAAATGAAAGCGAGTGCGTGCAAAAGCCGGCCTTCCTGCGTGCATTCATGCACGCGGAAGCTATCGAAATTGCACATCGCCGGAAATGAAAGCAAGTGCGTGCAAATGCCGCCTGCCGGCGTGCATTCATGCACGCCAAAACCACTGAAACTGCACAACGCAAAAGAGAAAAACCGGTTTATCTTCCCGGTCCCGCCGTGGTACAATAAACCATACCGTTTTTTTGAAGGGAGAGCAGCATGAAGACTTTATACATCGACTGCAGTATGGGTGTGGCCGGCGATATGATTTCGGCGGCACTTCTGGAGCTGGTTCCGGATCGGAAAGCGTTCATCGAACAGTTCAACAGCATCGGGATTCCCGGCGTGGTGATGGAAGCGCATGCCGACGAGAAGCACGGCATCACGGGAACCCATGTCCACATGCTTGTTCATGGCGAAGAAGAGCATACAGAAGACGTGCATCATGACCACGACCACGATCATGATCACGCCCACCATCATGACCACGAACATGATCATGACCACGATCACGACCACCACCATCATCATGACCACGATCACGATCACGACCACGATCATGATCACGACCATCATCACCACGCGCATCATTCCATGCAGGATATCAAGGCCATCATATCCTCACTGCAGCTGGATCGCGACATCCGGTCGGACATCCTGTCCGTCTACACCCGCATCGCTGAAGCGGAGGGCAAGGTGCACGGAAGGCCGGCCAGTGAGGTGCATTTCCATGAAGTCGGCGCGATGGATGCCGTCGCGGACGTGACGGCGGTATGCATGCTGATGCATGAGATCGCACCGGAGCAGGTGATCGTTTCGCCGGTGACGACGGGTTACGGAGCGGTCCGCTGTGCGCACGGAGTGCTGTCGGTGCCCGCGCCGGCCACGTCGCTGCTGCTTCACGGGATTCCGATTGCGGCCGGCGATCTGGAAGGTGAGCTTTGCACGCCGACCGGTGCGGCGCTGGTTGGCTACTTTGCCGACAAATTCGGGCGCATGCCGGTGATGACGGTTTCGGCGGAAGGGTACGGCATGGGAACGAAGGATTTCCCGCGGGCAAACTGCCTGCGTGTGTTCCTGGGCGAGACGCCGGAAGAGGAAGAAACGGAATTCCGCGGAGAAGACGAACTGCGCGACCGGATCATCGAGCTGTCCTGCAACATCGACGACATGACCGGCGAGGAGATCGGCTATGCGGTGGAGCAGCTGTTCGAAGAAGGAGCGAAGGATGTCTACACCGCGCCGATCTTCATGAAAAAGAATCGCCCCGGCACGCTGCTTTGCGTGCTGTGTGCGCCGGAAGACCGCGAGGATCTGGTGTATGCGATTTTCCGCTATACCAGCACGATCGGTATTCGGGAATGCGTGATGGACCGCTATGTGCTCAAGCGGCAGACGCGCCGGATCGAGACCGTGGAAGGGCCCATTCACCGCAAGTTTGTCTCGGGCTACGGGGTAGAGCGCAGCAAAAACGAATACGAGGATCTTGCGCGGATTGCGCGTGACAAAGACGTGGCGCTTCGCGAGGCCTGGAACCCGGGCGTGAAATAATGAGAACGAACAGACGAAAGGACGACGGCACCATGGATGAACGGCTGCGAAGCCAGCTGGCATTTGCGCTGGAGATCGACAAGGAAAAAAACATCTTCCGGCAGACATCCCTGTCCGGTCACGGACGGAAAGAAAACGACGCGGAACACGCCTGGCACATGGCGATTATGGCTTACATCCTCCGGGAATACGCCAACGAACCGGTGGATATCGCAAAGGTCATGCTGATGTGTCTGATTCACGACATCGTCGAGATCGATGCCGGGGACACGTACGCGTACGATCTGGACGCGAAGCAGTCACAGCACGAACGGGAAGAGGCGGCAAAGGAGCGGATCTATTCCCTGCTGCCGCCGGATCAGAAGGCGGAACTGACCGCGCTCTTTGAGGAGTTCGAGGCGCGAAACACGCCGGAATCCCGCTTCGCCCGGGCCATGGACAATCTGCAGCCGCTGCTTTTAAACAACAGCAACGGCGGATCTGACTGGGCGGAGCACGGCGTTACGGCTGCGCAGGTCTACGAACGGCAGAGCCAGACCCAGCCGGGCTCGGAAATTCTGTTTGAAGTGACGGATCAGATCCTGCAGGATAATATCCGAAACGGAAGTCTGCCGCGCGAATAGAAGCGAAGAGAGAAGGAAAAGGGGGACACATGAAACTGGACAGAGAAGCACTGGAAAAACTGAAAGAAAAGATCCCGTCCTGGATCCCGGACGGGGCGATCGAAAAACTGTCGGCCGCATTTCCGGACGGCATGTCTGCCGACATGATCATCGGCATGCTTCAGGAAGGGCTGGCGCGGGTCAAAGAGGGGATGAACGAGGATCAGATCGTTCAGTTCGTGCAGCGTTCGTTAAAAGAGAAGAATAAGGGAAACGATCCGACCAACGCCGGCAACTCCAAGCGGATCACCCGGGCCTATTACGATTCCCTGCTGCTGGAGATGCGCCTGATGGGCACTGAGGAGCCGGATCTTTCCACGCGTCTCCTCGGGCAGAAGATGAGTTCGCCGATCATGACGGCGGCGCTGTCCCATCTGCACACCTTTTTCTCGGACAGCGTCAGCCCCATGGAGAAGTACGCGCAGGCCGCGAAAATGACGGACGTGCTGCACTGGGTCGGCATGACGGAAAATGACGAATACGAGCGGATCGCCGCCACCGGCGCGCGCTGCGTGCGCATCGTCAAGCCCTATGCGGATGAGGATAAGGTTTACAGCCAGCTGAAATTTGCGGAAGAGCACGGTGCCGTCGCCGTCGGTATGGATATAGACCATACCTTTACCAACACGGGCAGCATCGACATCGTCATGGGCGAGCCCATGGAGGTGAAATCCCTTGAGAAGATGAAGGCCTATGCGGAAGCGACGTCGCTGCCGTTTGTCGTCAAAGGCGTTTTGAGCGTCCGCGACGCGTTGCTGTCCCGGGACATCGGCGCAAAGGCTGTTATCGTATCTCATCATGGAGGACGGATTCCCTATGCGATGCCGCCGGCAGCGATGGTGCCGGAGATCCGCAAAGCCGTGGGAAAGGATCTGGAGATCATCGTCGACTGCGGGATTGAATCCGGATTTGACGCATACAAGGCATTGGCACTGGGGGCCGATGCAGTCGGCGTCGGAACGCACGTCATGCCGCTGGTCATCCGCGATGGTGCGGAAGCCTGCGCAGCACGGCTGGAACAGATGAGCGCGGAACTGAAAGGCGCGATGGCATACACCGGCGTGGAAAACTGCAGCAGCTTTGATCCGACGGTCATTCACAGAATATGAGCATTGCCATTACTTCACTAACGCAAGGTCGCTTCTTAGCGGCCTTGTTTTTGTGTGCGCAGAAAGCCTGCACGATTCCAGCCACAGGCGTTCTCTTCACATCGCATTCATTTGTTTATTAAAAAAAACATTTGACAGAAAGGTTTACAGCGAGTAAAATGAGCGTAGGATTACAAGATGTAGATCGTTTGGCTGAACGGAATACAGGTGGTTTTTGAGAGCACAGACTATTGATGAATGCGATTAAGAAAGAGAGGAAAACCATGAAGAAGCTAGGCAGTGTTATTCTTGTTGCTATTCTATTAACAGGTTGCGGATTAAACTCAGCAGAAACAATCCAAGATACTTCTTATCTGAAAAACAATGATCTGATTCCTTATGAGCAGATCAAAGATGACATTCTCGTACCTGTTGACAACAGCGTTGAAGTAAAAGACTATCGTGTTTCTGTAAATGAAGTCATTTCAGATGAGCATTTTATGGTTGCTTATCTTAGCGTTGACCAAACCGGCGGTGACTCTATCAAAGATCTGACATTAGAGGCGCATGTATTTGAAGAGAACAGCACACATCCAAATGCATTTTTGATTTCGCTTAATAAGGATCAAGGGCTTTCGACAGATAAGAAAATCGTAGTTATGTGTACCGCCCGCGCAGTGGATTTGAAGGATGGAATTGTTCTTGATATTGAAGGACTGAGAGATAGTAACGGCAAAACCGTCGTTTCATTAAAGGGTAATGAAATGACAAGGCTGACGATTCCTTTTGCCGGATGTGATACACTTCGAGGGGCGGACACCGAAAGATATCAAAACATCAGCCTGTCGCCTTATTCGCTCTGGTTTGAGGACTATACGGAGGAAGACAGTAAGAACGTTGCAGAACAGGTCGTTATCACTTTTAAGGACGGAAGCAAATTGGAGATTGCAACTGAACCAGGAGAAAAGTCGGTTTCCGGCGATGCAGCTACAATGGAGATGAACTATGAGACTTACGAAGCGCCGCATGTAAACACAATGGTATTCTTTAAACAGTTTATTGACATATCCAGTGTGGAGACCCTTGAGATCAATGGGGAGAGTATTACACTTGAACTTCAGCCGAAGGCCGCGTCCGCAGGTGCGAAATAACGTCCGCCGCCGTCGGATGCTCTGTCTCCAGATGCAGAATAAAGGAATCGTCCCGCATGGACGTTAACGCATGGGCGTCGGAATCGGAGATGATCCGGCAGGTCTGAAGATAAGGATGCGCTTTCAGGAGCGCATCCTTTTTTGTGAGATCCTTGATTTCGGCGCAGGGGAATCTTGCGTCCGGCGGAATGAAGCCGAGGTTGGAGATCAGGGACGTGGTGTCCTTGTCGAGGTGGGCGGGAATCGCCAGTCCCCCGAAGGATTCCACCAGGTCATAGGTTTCATCGAAGGTGATTTCCGTCGCGTTGATCAGAAGATAGGGTTCTTCGCCGACGGGCTCGTCGTCCTCGTTCATGATGATCTGTTCGCCGAAGAATTCCACGCGATTTTTGACCTTGATGAGCTTTTCATATACGTAGGCGTCAAAGGCCAGCAGCTTTTCGAGGTCCGGAAACAGGCACACCACGTGCACTTCTTCCTGGGTGGTCAGCTCCATGCCGGGCACCACAAGCAGGCCGTACTGTTCGGCGCATTTCAGGAGAGCCGGCACGTTGCGCCCCGTATTGTGGTCCGTGAGCGCAATGATCTTAAGCCCACCAAGAAACGCCATGCCGGCGATGTTGTTGGGCGTCATGTCCATGTCTCCGCAGGGCGAAAGACAGGAGTGCATATGCAGATCATACGGGTACGGATACAGCATGGGATCCTTTCCGGTTCCTAAGCGTGAATCAGGTTGTAAATCTCCATGGCGGCGTCGAAGACGGGCTTGTCGGTGGCAAGCACGGTATAGCCTTCCAGTTTTGCCTTCGCAAGGCCGTTTTCGTCCATGTGCACGCCTTCGGCGAGCACGATCAGGGCCATGTCGGTCAGGTTCATGACGGCAAGGGTGTTGATGTTGCCCATGACGGTGACCCAGGCGGCGTTTTCGATGCCGCGGCTCATGGCGATACTCAACAGGTCGCAGCAGAAGACGTGTTCGATGACACGGTCGGTTTCGTCGCCTTCGCAGACGACGGAAAAGATGTTTTTATCCAGAAGATCCTGAATCGTCATGGATGGTCTCCTTTTTATCTAAAAAACGAAGCGTTACTTCAGCAGGGAATTCGCGCTTTCGTTCACAACCTCCCGCAGATGGCGTTTCATGCTTCTGCGGTCTTCCTCGGACATGTCCGTGCCGCTTTCCACCATCGTGTCGTGCAGGTTGTGGAGCAGCACGTGGATGCAGTCGTTCTCGTTTGCGAGACCGCGCACGATGTCTTCCGCGAGGGCCATGCAGCTCGGCGCGCCGCAGCTGCCGCAGTCGAGGCCGGGGAACTTTTTGCACAGTTCTTCGATCTGCGACATTTTGCGGATGTTGTCGATCATGCTCGTGCCGAGATTGAAGACTGATTCGTATTCCGGTTCCTCGGTCCAGTTGCCGAACTGGTAGGGAAACTCGGCGTGGGTCTGCGCCACCGGCAGGTACTTGCGCAGGTGGGAGAGCTTGACCTTGGCCAGGAACGGGTTTTCAACGGTGAGCACACCGCCCACGCAGCCGCCGGGGCAGGCGTCGAGCTCGATGAACTGCAGGCCCTGGTATTTCTGATCCTCCAGATCTTCCAGAATCTGGATGCAGTTTTCGATGCCGTCGGCCGCCAGGTATTCGTCGTTGATCAGACCCGCTGCTTCGCCGCCGCCCGTGCCCCAGCCGATGCCGATGCGGCCGGCTTTCGCGAGATCCTGCGGATCCGCGGCGGCTTTGTCCATAAAGGGCAGCAGTTTGACGTACACGTCCTTCATGGCGAGCACGCCGTCGATTTCGGATTTGCCGATGCCGATCGGGCTTCTGGCCGCGGAGTGCTTCGCGGGACAGGGCGAGATGAAGAAGATGCCGATGTCTTCCGCGGGAAGGCCGGTGTCGAGCATGGCTTTTTTTCGCGCTAAGGACGCGGCGATTTCCACCGGCGGCTGGATGGGCAGAAGATGATCCATCAGGCCGGGGAAGCGCACGCGGATCAGGCGCAGAATGGACGGGCAGGCCGTGGAGATGAGCGGCCACTGGTCCTTGTGCTCACTTAAGTAGGCGCGGGTCTTGGCGGAAACGATTTCCGCCGCGGCGCCGACCTCGAGCACGTCGTCAAAGCCCATCAGAAGAAGGGCGGTCAGGACGATGTTGCTGTCGGTGACGTTGTTGAACTGCGCGTAGAGCGAGGGCGCCGGAAGGGCCACCTTGTATTTGTAGTTGTCGATAACGGAAAGCGGGTCGTAGACCGCGATCTTCGCATGGTGCTCACAGATGCGGATGCATTCGCCGCAGTCGATGCAGCGTTCCTTCGTGATGACCGCTTTCCCGTTCCGCACGCGGATCGCCGCCGTCGGACAGCGCTTGATGCAGTTGGTGCATCCGACGCAGGAAGACTCGTCGAGCACGACGGAATGGTAGAATTTATCAGCCATGATGCAGAGTCTGCTTTCTTATAAATTGACACGCATGGTCACGGTGGTGCCGACGCCTAGTTCGGTTTCGATGTGGATGTCGTCGGTGTATTTTTTCATGTTCGGAAGGCCCATGCCGGCGCCGAAGCCGAGACTGCGGACGTCTTCGGGTGCGGTCGAGAAGCCGGCGGTCATGGCCTTTTCGATATCCGGGATGCCGGGGCCGACGTCCGCTAAGACCATGGTGATGTCGGTGTCCGTCACCGTCACCGTGATCTCGCCGCCGTTGGCGTGGATGACCATGTTGATTTCGCCTTCATAGAGCGCGATGGACACCTTGCGGACGATGTCGGGAGAGACGCCCATCAGCTTCAGCTTCTTTTTGACGTCGGAAGAGGCTTCGCCCGCGCGGGTGAAGTCGTCGCCGGAGATCTGGTATTTTAACTCAATGGAGTCGCTCATAGTCCTGACCTCCTCCCAGTCCCTTGGAATACAGAATGCCGCAGGTCGAGAACATGCGGTGTCCGGTCTTCATCAGGACGATGTCCGCATCCTTGGCCATTTCGATCATTTCTTCAGTCGGATTCTTTGCGCGGACGAAGACGATGCAGACGATGTCCATCATCATGGCGGTGCGGATGACCTGCGGATTGCACAGGCCGGTTAAGAGAACCGCCTGGTCCTTGACGAAGGCCAGCACGTCGCTCATCATGTCAGATCCGCAGGCGGCGTGCACCTCGCGGTCGATGTTTTCCTCCCCGCAGAGCACGGTCGCGCCCAGACAGTCACGTACATCCTGAATAGTCATGGAAACCTCCAAAAATATGCATGTTGACATGGATTACATACATGTCAAACATACCACAGAAGAGGAGAGGCGCGCAAGGTTATTTCCGCGCGTCAGAAGGAATTCCGAAGGGTTTCCGGAACAGGGACGAATATTGACAATTTTATCACGAAAGGCTTTGCAATCCCCCTCGCACATATGTTATGATGAAAATGCTGTTTAGACATCTATTTTTCTGAGGAGGTAAGGCTTATGTGTCCACATGCAGGAGGACAGTCCGGCGTTCGCTTCGCCGGAACGGCTGCCCAGGAAGAACAGCTGAAAGCGATCATCAGGGAGAAAAAGGACGAGCCGGGCGCACTGATGCCGGTTCTCCAGGAAGCCCAGGCGATCTACGGCTACCTTCCAATCGAGGTGCAGACCATGATTGCACAGGAGATGGACGTTCCGCTTGAGAAGGTGTACGGCGTCTCCACATTCTACTCACAGTTCAGTTTGAATCCCAAGGGCAAGTATCAGATCTCCGTTTGCCTGGGAACGGCGTGCTACGTCAAAGGCTCCGGCGACGTCCTTCAGAAGATCAAGGATACGCTGAAAATTGACAACGGTGAATGCACAGACGACGGCAAGTTTTCTCTGGACGCCTGCCGCTGTGTCGGTGCCTGCGGTCTTGCGCCGGTCATGCTCGTAAACGAAGACGTTTACGGCCGCATGACGCCGGATCAGGTACCGGGCATCCTTGCGAAGTACGAGGATTAATGCCCTATGATGCCGGAAATCGCACTGAATGTTTTAGATGTGGCTGAAAACTGCGTCCGCGCCGGAGCGAGTCTGACCGAGATTACGGTCAGCGCACAGGAGAGGGAAGACCGCCTGACCATCGTGATTAAAGACGACGGCTGCGGCATGGATGCGGAGCAGGTCGCCCACGTGACGGACCCGTTCTTTACCACGCGCAAAACGCGCCGGGTGGGGCTGGGCGTCCCGTTCTTCAAACTCAGCGCGGAACAGACCGGCGGATCCTTTTCCATTGACTCCGAAAAAGGTGTCGGCACGGTGGTGACGGCTGTTTACGTGCTGTCCTCCATCGACCGCATGCCGCTCGGCGATATCGGCGGCGTGATGAAGGACCTGATCCTCATGCATGAGGACATGGATTTTCTTTTCACCTTTACGGTCAATGAAAACTCATTTACCTTGGATACGAGAGAGCTGCGGGAGGTATTGGGAGATTTGTCCTTCCAGCTGCCGGAAATCCAGGAGTACATCAGGGATTATCTGTCCGAGAACATTACGGAGACCCTCGGCGGGAAAACCCTGTAAAGCAACGACATTTCAATTGTAACTGTGAGGACTGTTATTACAGAAAGGATGTGGACGATGAAATCGTTGGAAGAGCTGAAGGCCATCCGCGAGCGGATGCAGGGTCAGGTCAATCTGCGCGATGACGACACCGAGAACAACACCCGCATCGTGGTCGGCATGGCGACCTGCGGCATCGCTGCCGGCGCCCGCCCGGTCATCAACCGTTTCGCGGAACAGGTTCAGGCAAAGGGATTAAAGGACGTCACCGTGACGCAGACCGGCTGCATCGGCATGTGCCGTTTCGAGCCGATCGTCGAGGTTTACAAGCCCGGCGAGGAAAAGGTCACCTATGTGCACATGACCCCGGAAAAAGCGGACGAGGTGCTGGAGCAGCATATCATCCGCGGCCAGGTGGTGACGGATTACGTGATCCCGGAAATGATCAACCCCGCAAAGTAATATCCAAAGGAGAACATTATGTATAGATCTCATGTACTTGTATGTGGCGGCACAGGCTGTTCCTCCAGCGGATCCGGGAAGATCTTCGAGGAGTTTCAGTCTAAGATCGCGGAAGCAGGTCTTGCGGATGAAGTGGCTGTCGTCCAGACCGGATGCCACGGCCTCTGCGCGTTAGGCCCGATCGCCATCATTTACCCCGACGCGTCCTTCTACTGCATGCTGAAGGCCGAAGACGTCGCGGAAATCGTCGCCGAGCATATCGTCAAGGGCCGTCCCGTGACCCGTCTTCTGTATAAAGAAGAGAATAAGGATGACGACCGCGTCAAATCCTTAAACGAGACCAACTTCTTCAAGAAGCAGCACCGTATCGCGCTGCGCAACTGCGGCGTGATCAACCCCGAGAACATCGACGAGTACATCGGTACCGGCGGTTACGAAGCCCTCGGCAAGGTGCTGACCGAAATGACGCCGGAAGAAGTCATCGACGTCGTGTTAAAGAGCGGTCTGCGCGGCCGCGGCGGCGCCGGTTTCCAGACCGGCCGCAAGTGGCAGCTGGCCCGTACGCTTGTACAGGACGGCGGTCCGAAGTACGTCTGCTGCAACGCTGACGAAGGCGACCCGGGCGCGTTCATGGACCGTTCCATTCTGGAAGGCGATCCGCATGCCGTTCTTGAGGCCATGACCATCGCCGGCTATGCCATCGGCGCCAACCAGGGCTACATCTACGTCCGTGCCGAGTACCCGATCGCGGTTGACCGCTTAAAGATCGCCATCGGCCAGGCGAGAGAGTACGGCCTCCTCGGCAAGAACATTTTCGAGTCCGGCTTCGATTTCGACATCGACCTGCGCCTCGGCGCCGGCGCGTTCGTCTGCGGTGAGGAAACCGCTCTGATGACCTCCATCGAAGGCAAGCGCGGCGAGCCCCGTCCGCGTCCGCCGTTCCCGGCGGTCAGCGGTCTGTTCCAGCGCCCGACGATCTTAAACAACGTCGAGACCTGGGCGAACATTCCGCAGATCATCTTAAACGGCGCTGACTGGTTCGCGTCCATGGGTACCGAGAAGAGCAAGGGCACCAAGGTGTTCGCGCTCGGCGGCAAGATCTGCAACACCGGTCTGGTCGAAATCCCGATGGGCACGACGCTTCGCGAAGTCGTCGAAGACATCGGCGGCGGCGTCCCGAACGGCAAGAAGTTCAAGGCTGCGCAGACCGGCGGTCCGTCCGGCGGATGTATCCCGGCCGAACACTTCGACGTGCCGATCGACTATGACAACCTGATCGAAATCGGTTCCATGATGGGTTCCGGCGGTCTGATCGTCATGGACGAAGACAACTGCATGGTGGATATCGCCAAGTTCTTCCTGGAGTTCACCGTCGACGAGTCCTGCGGTAAGTGTACGCCCTGCCGGATCGGCACCCGCCGCATGTATGAAATCCTCGACAAGATCACGAAGGGCCAGGGAACCTTAGAGGATCTCGATAAGCTCGAAGAGCTCGCTGCCTACATCAAGGACAACGCGCTCTGCGGTCTTGGCCAGACGGCTCCGAACCCGGTCATTTCCACGCTCCGCTACTTCCGCGACGAGTACATCGCCCACGTGGTGGAGAAGCGCTGCCCGGCAGGCGTCTGCAAGGATCTGCTTCACTTCGAAATCGATGCCGACAAGTGCAAGGGCTGCACGCTCTGCGCACGCAACTGCCCGGTGAACTGCATCAGCGGTACCGTCAAGCAGCCGCACGTGATCGATCAGGCGAAGTGCATTAAGTGCGGAACCTGTATGGACAACTGCAAGTTTGGCGCAATCATCAAGAAATGATCGTAAGGAAGGAGGATAAGATGGCTGACATCACTTTAAAAATCAATGGCATGCAAGTCACCGCTCCTGCCGGATCTACGATCCTGGAAGCGGCCCGCATCGCCAACATTAAGATTCCGACCCTGTGCTACTTAAAGGAAATCAACGAGATCGGCGCCTGCCGTATCTGCGTGGTAGAGGTGAAGGGTGCCCGTTCTCTGGTCACCGCCTGCGTCTACCCGGTTTCCGAGGGCATGGAAGTCTTTACCAACACGCCCCGCGTGATCAATTCCCGCAAGCACACCTTAGAGCTGATCCTTTCCGATCACGACAAGGAGTGCCTGTCCTGCGTGCGCAGCGGTCACTGCGAACTGCAGGCGCTGTGCCAGGAGTACGGCGTGGAAGACACCCACAAGTACGAAGGTTCGATGAACCACTTCGAACTGGACGAATCCGCTCCGCACATGGTCCGCGACAACAACAAGTGCATTCTTTGCCGCCGCTGTGTCGCTGCCTGCGAGAAGTTCCAGTCCGTCGGCGTCATCGGCGCGAACAACCGCGGCTTTGCCACGAACATCGCTAGCCCCTTCGACATGCCGTTAGGCGACACCTCCTGCGTGGACTGCGGTCAGTGTATCGC
>JAZQBE010000005.1:0-29553 GCA_045545575.1 Shuttleworthella sp. | reverse complement strand
GTTCCATTCCTGCGGTCTGATTCAGCGCAAAAGTGGAACAGGGGTCTGACCCCTGTTCCATTCTTGTATACGTACCTGCTTTCTTTTATAATACTTCTATGGACACTGCGAAAGGAGGCAATGTATGATGCGGCAGATTCGTTTCGGAAGCCAGTCCTTCCCGCTGGCAAAGGCGCTCGAGGAGGATTTTGACAGAACACTTCGCCGCCTGCACGAAATCGGTTTTCAGGAATTCGAGCCACTGGCGGCTTTTCGCGAGGAACAGGGGCCCCTTCCGGCCATGCTGCTGTCCTTCGAGCGCTTAAAAAGAGCCATCGAGCTGATCGCCCCGCTGGGCATGAAGATGACGTCCATGCACGTGGCAAGCCGGCTGCCCGGGATGGACGGGTACAGCGTCTTCGAGGAGGGCATCTTAAAGGCGCACGAGATCACCGGCGCGGAGAATTTCGTGTTCTCCGGCATGTTTCAGACGGCGGAAGACGCCCGCAAATGGGCGGACTTCCTGTCGGAGCTCGCCCGCCGCGTGGCGCCCTGCGGACTGCGCGTGCTGTATCACAATCACGCCTCCGAACTGGTGCCGGTGGAAGCGGACGGAATGCAGACGACGGCACTGGAATACTTCGTATCGCTGCTGGAAGAACCCGCCCTGCTTGAACCCGATATCGGCTGGCTGGGCATCAATGCCGATGAAGTGGAGCTGATGCGCAAGTTTGCCCCGCGCGTCGGCGAGCTTCACTTAAAAGACTTCCCGCCCGCGCGCATCGGCAAGGGAACGCTGGAAGAAGGCGCGCCGGCGGACCTGTTCTGCACCATCGGCGCCGGCGGCATCCGCACCCGCGAAGTGCTGCGGATGATCCCCGACTGGCCGCGGTTCAACGGGCTGATCGTCCTCGATCAGGACCAGTCCGAAAATGACATTTTTGAGGATCTGAAAACGGGAATCGAAACGGTATCGGCGATGCTGTAAGACATGGAAAAAAGGGGGATTCATGAATATTCTGGTTCTGAACGGCTCGCCCTCGGGCGAGAACAGCATCACCCTGCAGACAGTGCGCTATCTTCAGATGTATCATCCCGAAGACACCTTTGAAATCCTGCCTGTCGGGCAGCGGATCCGCGCATACGAGAAGGATTTTGCGCCCTGCGAAGAGGCGGTTGCACGGGCAGATCTGCTGTTGTTCTGCTATCCGGTGTATACATTTATCGTGCCCGCACAGCTGCACCGGTTCATCGAACTGATGAAGGAACACGGTGTGGACTGCAGCGGGAAATATGCGACGCAGATCACGACGTCCAAGCACTTCTACGACGTGACGGCCCACCGGTTTATCGAAGACAACTGCCGGGATCTTGGTCTGCACGTGCTGCGCGGCCTGTCCGCCGATATGGACGATCTGCTGACGAAGAAAGGGCAGAAGGAGGCCCGGGCGTTCTTCCGTTTCATTCACTGGAACGTCGCTGTGGCGTCCGGACAGCATCCGAAGACAACAGGCGCGGATCACAGCATTGCGCTGGTGGCAGATCTGACCAACGATGCGGACGGAAGCCTTGCTGAAATGATCGCCCGTTTTCAGAAAGAAATGCTTTGGACCGTGCGCCTGGTGGATATCGGCGCATTTCCCTTCAAGGGCGGCTGTCTGGGCTGCTTTCACTGCGCGGTGGACGGCACCTGCATTTATAAAGACGGATTTGACGAGTTCCTGCGGACAGAGATCCAGACCTGCGACGCCATCGTCTACGCCTATACCATCCGGGACCACTCCATGGGGTACCAGATGAAGCTGTTTGACGACCGGCAGTTCTGCAACGGACACCGCACCGTAACCATGGGCAAGCCCGTCGGCTATCTGGTGAGCGGACGGCTGTCCGACGAACCGAACCTGTCGATGATCATGGAAGCGCGCTCCCAGGTGGGCGGGAATTACCTGGCCGGGATTGTTTCCAATGAAGCGGATCCGACACCGCAGATCCGGCGCCTGGCCCAGACGCTGTGCTACTGCGTGGAGCATGATTACCAGCAGCCGCAGAACTTCTACGGCGTGGGCGGACTGAAAATCTTCCGGGATCTGATCTTCCAGATGCAGGGCATGATGAAAGCGGATCACCGGTTCTACAAAGAACACGGCTTCTACGATTTCCCGCAGAAACGCGTCGGACGCATCCTGGGGATGTACCTGGTCGGCGGACTGATGAAGAATAAAAAGTTTCAGGGAAAGATGACCGAAGGAATGATGCTTCCATATAAGAAACTGATGGAAGAGGAGTGATGCGGAGCGGAGACAGAACCCACTGGGTTCTGTCTCCTTCCACGTAAAAAGCCCGGTCGAAAGACCGGGCTTTTTATGCGGAAGATGGGACTTGAACCCACACGAGATTGCTCCCACAAGATCCTTAGTCTTGCTCGTCTGCCAATTCCGACACTTCCGCTTATAAAGCATTCCACCGGGCTTTAACCCGGTGGAAATGCAGGAGATGGGACTTGAACCCACACTATCTTGCGACAACAGGCACCTGAAGCCTGCGCGTCTGCCAATTCCGCCACTCCTGCACGCAAGGAATATCTTACTCAATTCAAAGGGATTCGTCAACTACTTTTTTGAAAAATTTTAGGAAGCGGGAGAGAAACCCGTTTTTTCTTTCATGCGAGTGTAACAAAACGGGCCTTCTTCTGCAATATATATAGAAAGACCGAAAATGTCTGCCTGCTGAAAGGAGCGTCGTCATGAAGAAAAGACTGGCATTTCAAATCCGCATGGTTCTGTTCTTTCTTCCGATCGGTCTGCTGACCGTGCTGTTTCCGCGGAAGGTCCGCGCGGACGTCTATCTCGAGCCGAAGGTTTCGTTTTACCGATTGCATGCGGAGGATGAAAACTGCGCCAAAGAGGAGCGCAGTTACGTTTTAAACGGTCCGGGCGGTCAGGTAGCGACGTACAGAGGGCCGCATTCGGATTTTCAGACCGGGACGTTTGAGAATGGACGGACGGTTTTTGTTCTCCGGGTTTGGACCGATGAAGACGGCGGGCGATGGGGGTATATCCGGGAAGGCGAAAAAACGGAGGATCATTGGTTCCGGCTGGACTTTGCCTATCCGGTCTATGATGAAACGGAGTTTCTGAAGGATTATCCCGTGAAAGACGAGAGCGGGAGCATTCCAGCGGACTGGACAGAGATCACGCTGTGGGCGTATCCCGGCGGCCCGATGGCCTCCTGCGGGGATTTTGAAAGTTGCTTCCATAAAAGAGAATATGATAAAACATTTACAGATGAGGACGGGCGGTCTTGGGTAAGACTTCTGGGGCTGAAGGAATGGGACCGGCCGGCCTGGACATGTATGGAAGCGCACGATGTGTCGGAAGAGGAACTGTTTCCCGAAGGCAGACCGGACCGCGACCGCCGGGTCATCAGCGAACCGATGGATCCGGAAACGCTGCCGGCGGATGGACCGACGATGGCCGGCCTGTTCAGAACGAAAGCGTTTTGGGTGACAGGTGCGGTCCTTCTGGTGGTTCTCGGCAGCGGATGTGCGCTGCTGTGGATGAGAAAACGTACGTAACGGGCATCCTTTGACGATGGTTGGGAGGCAGCCATGGCTTCACTTTATTATTCGATCCTGCATTTTTTCGTTGACGGTGTCTGCGCCATCGCCATGGCCCGTTTCGCGGCACAGGAAGGCGGCTACACGGCGATTCTGTTTTATAATTTCTGCGCCTTTGTGCTGCAGATGCCCATCGGCGTGGCCATCGATACGCTGACCGGCGGCCGTGTGAAAAAGAGCGCACTGTTTGCGGCGGCGGGCGCGGCCGTGACGGTGGCGGGCGCGTTTCTGTCGCCGGTGGTGCTGGGGATCGGAAATGCCATGTTCCACGTCGGCGGTGGTGTCGGCACGATCGAAGAGGACCGTGTCCGCGGCAGCCTGGGCCGGCGGCTCGGCGTGTTTGTGGCGCCCGGGGCGATGGGCCTGTTTCTGGGCCGCCTGATCGGAAAGGGATTCGCGCATCCGGCGCTGTGGATTCTGGGCGCGGCGGTTCTGATGGGGCTTCTGCTGGTACCGGTATTGCGGATGGCGTATGCCGCGGCCGCCGGGGCCGAAAATCCGCAGCCTGCCGAAGAGAACCCGAAGGCAGCGGTTGACTTCGCGGGCGGCGAAGAAGCGAACCGCGAAGAAGCGGACCGCGCGAAGACGGTTTCCGCGCTCATTGTCGCCGGCAGCTTCTTTGTCGTGATCCTGCGCTCCTACGCCGGGTTCGCGGTGGGCATGCCGTGGCGGAGCACGGTCGCGGCCGGGATCGCGGCGACGGCCATGGTGGTGCTGGGCAAGATGGCCGGCGGTTTTGCCGCGGCGTCCTTTGGGCGGATGAAGACCGTCTGCGCGAGCCTTCTGGGGGCGGCCGTATGCTACGCGTTCTGCGGATGGATGCCGGCCGGCCTTCTGGCGCTGTTTCTTTTCAATATGACGATGCCGGTCACCCTGCAGCTTCTGGTGGAGCGGTTTCCGGATCTGCCCGGGACGATGTTCGGCCTGCTGACCGTGGCGCTGTTTGTCGGCTTCATTCCGATCTACGAGGACCTGCCGGCGCCGTTTCTGCTGCCCGCGCCGTGGATCGGCGTGCTCTCGAGCCTGATCTCCGCGGCGGTGCTTGCGGTGTTGAGTGTGATGGCGGCGGACCGCGAACGGACACAAAGAGGAAGATGAGATGTGGATCGTTTCCATGTTTGCCATATCGCTGGCGCTGACCCTGGTGATTGAAACCGCCGTGGCGGCCGCCTTTGGCGTGCGCCTTTTAGGCTTGAAGGTGGTCTGGCTGGTCAATACGCTGACGAATCCCGCGGCGGTCTGCGCGATCTGGCTGCTGAAGCAGCGGTTTTTTACCGTTTCGGATCTGTGGATCCAGATCCCGGTGGAAGCGGCCGTCATTCTGGTCGAAGCGCTGATCTACCGGAGCTTCGCGAAGGATCCGGTCTGGCGCCTGCGCCGGCCGGTGCTGCTGGCCGTGACGGCGAATCTGGTTTCCTGGGGAACGGGGCTGGTTCTGGGGCGCGTTCTGTAACGGAGCCGGGCGCCTGCCCTTCGGTAAAACGCAGAAAAAAATCCTTCAGGAATATCATCTATAAGCAGATTTCATATTTACTCTTCGGGCAAAACCTTGTAAAATAGTGCGGATAAAGATTTTGAGGAGTTCGCATTTATTTCAAGGAGGAACCCCATGCCACAGAGAACAGACATCCATAAGATCCTGATTATCGGGTCCGGTCCCATCGTGATCGGGCAGGCTTGTGAATTTGACTATTCCGGGACGCAGGCGTGCAAGGCGCTGCGCAGTCTGGGATATGAAATCGTTCTTGTCAATTCCAATCCTGCCACCATCATGACCGATCCGGAGATGGCGGATATTACTTATATTGAACCGTTAAACGTCCGGCGTTTGGAGCAGATTATCGCTTCGGAACGACCGGACGCTCTTTTACCCAACTTGGGCGGCCAGTCGGGCCTGAACCTCTGCTCGGAGCTTTATAAAGAGGGCATCCTCGACAAATACGGGGTCAAGGTCATCGGCGTTCAGGTGGACGCGATCGAGCGCGGCGAGGACCGCATCGAGTTCAAGGAGACGATGGAAGCCTTAGGCATCGGCATGGCCCGCAGCGAGGTGGCCTATTCGGTGCAGGAAGCCCTCGACATCGCTGATCAGCTCGGCTACCCGGTGGTGCTTCGCCCGGCTTATACGATGGGCGGCGCCGGCGGCGGTCTTGTCTACAACCGCGAAGAGCTGCAGACGGTCTGCGCCCGCGGTCTGCAGGCGTCCCTGATCGGCCAGGTGCTGGTGGAAGAGTCCATCTTAGGCTGGGAAGAGCTGGAACTGGAAGTGGTCCGCGACGCCGACAACAACATGATCACGGTCTGCTTTATCGAGAACGTGGACCCGGTCGGCGTGCACACAGGAGATTCCTTCTGTACCGCACCCATGCTGACCATCGACGAGGAGCTGCAGAACGATCTGCAGCGCCAAGCGTACAAGATCGTCGAGCACATCGGTGTCATCGGCGGCACGAACGTGCAGTTCGCCCACGATCCGAAGAGCGGCCGTGTGGTGGTCATCGAGATCAACCCGCGTACCTCCCGTTCTTCGGCGCTGGCGTCGAAGGCGACCGGTTTCCCGATCGCGCTGGTGTCCGCGAAGCTGGCCTGCGGGCTGCGCCTTTCCGAGCTTCCCTGCGGAAAGTACGGCACGCTGGACAAGTACGTTCCCGACGGCGATTACGTCGTGGTCAAATTTGCCCGCTGGGCCTTTGAAAAGTTTAAGGGCGTCGATGACAAGCTGGGCACGCAGATGCGCGCGGTCGGCGAGGTCATGAGCATCGGCAAGAATTACAAGGAAGCCCTGCAGAAGGCCATCCGTTCGCTGGAAAAGGACCGCTACGGTCTCGGTCACGTCAAGCATTTCGACACCCTGTCGAAGGACGAGCTGCTGCGCCTTCTGGTGACGCCTTCAAGCGAGCGGCATTTCATCATGTACGAAGCGCTGCGCGCCGGCGCGACCGTGGACGAGATCTACGAGCTGACCATGGTCAAAAAGTGGTTCATCGAGCAGATGAAGGAGCTCGTGGAAGAGGAAGAAGCGCTGGTTTCGGCCTTTGACGGCCGTGTTCCGGCGGACGCGGAACTGACCGCCGCGAAGCGCGACGGTTTCTCCGACAAGTATTTAAGCCAGATCCTCCACGTGGAAGAGAGCGCGATCCGCGCCCGCCGCGAGGAGCTGGGCCTTCTGGAGGAGTGGGAGCCGGTGCACGTTTCCGGAACGGAAGACAGCGCCTATTACTACTCCAGCTATGCCGAGAACGTAAAGCCCGCCGAAGTAAAGTACGACGGCAAGCCGAAGATCATGATCTTAGGCGGCGGTCCGAACCGGATCGGCCAGGGCATCGAATTCGACTACTGCTGCGTCCACGCGGCGATGTCCCTTCGCGAACTCGGCTTTGAGACCATCATTGTCAACTGCAACCCGGAGACGGTTTCGACGGACTACGACACCTCTGACAAGCTGTATTTCGAGCCGCTGACCTTAGAGGACGTGCTTTCCATCTACCGCAAGGAGAAGCCGGTGGGCGTGATCGCCCAGTTCGGCGGCCAGACGCCCCTGAACCTGGCGGCGGAGCTGAAGGCGAACGGCGTGACCATCTTAGGTACCCAGCCCGAGGTCATCGACATGGCCGAGGACCGCGACCTGTTCCGCGGCATGATGGACAAGCTCGGTATCCCGATGCCGGAATCCGGCATGGCGACGACGGTGGAAGAAGCCGTGGAAATCGCCGGCCGCATCGGTTATCCGGTGATGGTGCGCCCGTCCTACGTCTTAGGCGGCCGCGGCATGGAAGTTGTCTATGACGATGCGATGCTTTCAGATTACATGCGCGCCGCGGTCGGTGTGACGCCGGACCGCCCGATCCTGATCGACCGCTTCTTAAATCACGCCCTGGAGTGTGAAGCGGACGCCATCGCGGACGGCACTCACGCCTATGTTCCCGCTGTGATGGAGCACATCGAGCTGGCCGGCATCCATTCCGGCGACTCGGCCTGCATCATTCCGTCCCGCCACATCCCGATGGATCACATCGAGACGATCAAGGAATACACGCGGCGCATCGCCGAGGAGATGCACGTCGTCGGCCTGATGAACATGCAGTACGCCATCGAAAACGACGTGGTCTATGTTCTTGAGGCCAATCCGCGCGCGTCCCGCACCGTGCCGCTGGTCTCGAAGGTCTGCGGCATCAAGATGGTGCCCGTCGCGACCGAGATCATCACCGCGCAGCTGACGGGCCGCCCGTCGCCGATCGCGGATCTGGGCGACCGCCACATCCCGTATTACGGCATCAAGGAAGCGGTCTTCCCCTTCAACATGTTCCAGGAAGTCGATCCGGTGCTCGGACCGGAAATGCGCTCCACCGGCGAGGTCTTAGGCATTTCCTCCACGACGGGCGACGCCTACTTCAAGGCCCAGGAAGCCGCGAAGAGCGAGTTGCCGACCTCCGGTACCGTGCTGATTTCCGTCAACCGCAAGGACAAGCCGGAGGTTCCGCAGATCGCGCAGATCTTCCATGAGGCCGGCTTTAAGATTCTGTCCACCGGCCGCACCTACGAGCTGATCCGCGAATCCGGCATTCCGGTTGAATGCGTCAAGAAGCTGTATGAAGGCCGTCCGAACATCCTCGATCTGATCACGAACGGGGAGGTGGACCTGATCATCAATTCGCCGGTCGGCAAGGACAGCGCCCACGACGACAGCTATCTGCGCAAGAACGCGATTAAGGCGCGCATCCCGTACATCACGACGATGGCAGCCGCCCGCGCGGCGGCCGAGGGCATCCGCTACGTGAAACAGCACGGCGGCGGACCGATCCGCTCCCTGCAGGAGTGGCATTCCCTGATCCGATAACATTCGCAGCATAAAAAGAGCCGAGTTACAGGAGTGACCCGGCTCTTTTGCAAAGGTCCGCGGCGGCGGACGATGTCTGATATGCAGGAGATGAAGTATGACAAATCATGCAGTGATTGCGGAACGGCTGTTTTTTCAGGGGTACAACTGTGCGCAGGCCGTGTTCTGCGCCTTTACGGACGTGACCGGTTTTGACCTGGACACCTCCGCCCGGATGGCGTCGTCCTTCGGCGGCGGCCTGGGGCGTCTGCGGGAAACCTGCGGCGTGGTGAGCGCGGCCGCGCTGGTGCTCGGCATCGCGGAGGGCTATGACGATCCGGCCGATTACGAGGCGAAAAAACGGCACTACGCGCGGATCCGGGAGTTCGCGGACCGCTTTAAGGAAGAGAATAAAAGCATCCGGTGCGGCGAGCTTCTTTCGATGGCCGGACTTTCGCCGGAAAGCGGCGGCGAGCCGGCGCCCCGAAACGAGGAGTTCTACCGGAAGCGCCCGTGTCCGCGCATGGTATGCGACGCCGCGCGCATTCTTGACGAGATGCTTTCGGACGCCGGAATCGAAGAAACCGGCGCGTAACGGCGCGTCAGAAGAGATTGCCGGCGCTGTCAAAAACCATGGGCTGCGCAGGACCGAGGATTTCGATGTCCCCGCAGGCCTGCGCCTCGGCAAGCAGCCCTTCGGAGATCTCGATCCGGCCGAGCTTCAGCGTGTTTTTGATGCGGATGACGCGCGGGTGTTCACGGTCGATTTCGTTGCAGGTTTTCAGACACAGCGCGATGGCTTCCCGGTCGTTTCTCATGATCATCGGGATTTTCATCTCGCCCACGATGGTGTTGGTGATGGCGTTGGGATAGGTCGCCTCCAGATCCAGCTTGTCGTAAAAGCGCTTCGTGATGCAGTCGGCGAGCCCCATGCCGCAGCCGTTGCCGTGGGAGGCTTCGGTCAGGTCGAGCAGCAGAACGCGCTGGGCGTCGATGCCGCCGCTGGCGCAGGGGGCGGGGAAGCGGCCGGAGATGTTGGGATCCATGCCGTCGCCGCTGATGTCCTTGCCGGCTTCGTCGATGATCAGCACGTCGCAGCGGTCGAAGAGGAGCCGCGGCATCCAGCCTTTGGCGGTCATCAGCAGCTTCGGTTCCTCGGTGACGATTTCCTCCGGTGTCAGCGCCGCCAGGAGACGTGTCTGGTCAAAGGCGTTTTCGAGAATGGCCAGCCCGCAGGTGACGGGGGCGCATTTCAGGATGGCTTTTCCGTACATCGGGATGTATTCCGACAGGTGGTGGAAGCCGTCCGCGTGGATGATTTCGGCGCCGAACTGTTTGCCGAGGCCGATGGCCATCATTTTCATCAGGCCGCTTTCGTAAGGTCCGCGGAAGCCGGTGTGGGGCTTGACGCGCCCGCAGACGACGATGCCGTCGGCCTCACAGGCATGGCGGTCGATGCGCACCGGGCGCCCCGTTTCGGTCCGGCCGATTTCAACCGTCTCCATGGAGGAGAGGATCGGACAGCCGACGGTTTCTTCCGTGATGCCGTAGGATGTCAGCACCGCCCGCTGCCCTTCGGCGGTCGCGCCGCCGTGGCTGCCCATGGCGGGGACGATGAAGGGGCTTGTGCCGGCCTCTTTCAGGACCGCTACGACGGAAGCGAGAATCAGCGGGATATTCGCAATGCCGCGGCTTCCGGCGGTGACTGCCACCCGCATGCCCGGCGCAAAGCGGGAGAGGATTTTCTCCTGGGTCATTTCCCTGCGGACGACGGCCGGAATGTCCTCCGGCGGAATGCAGGTTTCGTCAAAGTGCTGGCGGACCGGAATCATTTCCGGCATCGCCACGTCTTTTAACAGATCCGATACAACGCTCATTTTTTAAGACTCCTTCATTTCATTCCCCGGCCACGGGCTTGTGCTCCGCCAGCTGTACGCCGTAGGCGATGGCGTTCTGCAGGCTTAAGGGGCTGGCCGTCCCTTTTCCGGCCTGGTCAAAGGCGGTTCCGTGATCGACGGAAACGCGGATGATGGGCAGACCCAGCGTGATGTTGACGCCCGCGACCGCATCCCAGGTCTGACGCTCCTGATTGTAGACAAAGCCGACCACCTTCAGCGGGATGTGCCCCTGGTCGTGGTACATGGCCACGACGATGTCGTACCAGCCGCCCCGGGCCTTGGAGAAGACGGTATCCGGCGGGACGGGGCCGTCCGCGTCGATGCCTTCGGCGCGCGCCGCCTCGATGGCGGGGGTGATTTCCTCGATTTCCTCCCGGCCGAACAGACCGTTTTCGCCGCTGTGCGGATTTAAGCCTGCTACGCCGACGCGCGGCGCTTCGATGCCCAGATCCAGACAGGCCTGACGGGCCAGCCGGATCACCTCGAGCACCCGGTCCTTTTTGACCCGGTCGCAGGCTTCCCGCAGCGAGACGTGGGTGGAAACGTGCACGACCCGCAGGTTTTCGTGGGCGAGCATCATCGTATAGTGATCCGTCCCTGTAAAGTGGGCGTAGATCTCCGTGTGCCCGGAGAAGAGGTGCCCGGCCTTGTGGAGGGCTTCCTTGTTCAGCGGATTCGTGATGGTGGCATCCACCTCGCCGTTCATGGCCAGCTCGATGACCTTCTTCACATAGGAGAAGGCCGCGTGGCCGGCTTCGGCCGATACGACGCCGCGCCGCAGCGAAGCCGCGTCGGCGATCCCCATGTCGAGGACGTCGATGGTTCCGAAGGCAAACAGCGCCTCGGACACCTGACGGACGGGATGGATCGCAAGGCCGGTCTGTCCGGTGATGGCCAGCGCTTCTTCAAGGATGGAGGCGTCGCCGACGACGAGGGGACGGCAGATCTCGTAGATCTGCGGATCCGCCAGGGCCTTGACGGTGATCTCCGGGCCGATGCCGGCCGGGTCGCCCATGGTAATGCCGAGGATTTTCCGGTTGGATGTCATGGCAGTTCTCCTTTGCGTACTGCGATTTGCTGATGTGTCGATATTTGCGGCGGCCAGCCGGATCAGAAGATCCGGCGCGCCGAAACCGCCGGATTTGGTGATCACGGGACAGGAGCGCCCGTTTCGGGTGATGACGCAGAAAACGACGCCCGGGTCCGGCTCCGAAAGCGGCGTCAGGGCGGAAATGTCCGTTTCCTGCATCAGTCCCCGCAGCGTGTCTCCGCCGGTGACAAACAGGGGCTGGCGCACGCCGAGATCCCACAGCCGGCAGGCGATGTGTCCGAGGACGCGGGGGATGTGCCCGGCATCCGCGGAGGCGGCATCCATCGTGTCAAGGATGACGTTTTTCCGGCGCTTCAGGAGGTCCGCCCACGCCTGCAGGTCGGATTTTCCGGCCGCGGTGTCGAAATACCCGTCCGACAGCCGGTCCGTCTGCAGGTGAATCCGCGCAAACCCGCTGCGTTCCGCCGCGTCGAGCTGAGCCGTCGTGACCGGGTGCAGGCTGCCGCAGAGGACGGCCAGTCCCGGCGCGGCGCCGGGTGCGGAAGCCTTGGGCAGGGCGGGCGCTGCTCCTTTGGCCGGAAGCCGTGCGATTGACCGCGCCAGGCCGGCGCATCCGGCCAGGCAGAGCGGCGTTTCCGAAAGCGGAAGACGGGCCGTGACCGTGTCGAGGGCTTCCGTCGAGTCTGCGTCGTACAGAAGGATGCGTGGCCCATCCGCCGGCGTGTTTTCCGGCGGGGTCCCGGCGCGGATCACGGGCGTGTCCGTCTGCGCCGACAGAATCGCGGCGACATCCGAGCACCGGACCGGATCGAAGGGATCCTGCCCGAAGGCGCTTTCGCTGACCGGGACGCCGCCGATGAAAAGAATGCCGTCACGGGTCACCCGGTCCATCTCCGGAAAGGCCGGAACGAAGTGGAGAACCGAAGCACCGCAGGCCTGCAGCAGGGCGGCAAGTTCCGCGCCGGGATTGCCCCGCAGGGCGGAATCCGTTTTCTTGAAAAAAGAGCAGATCCCGGCGGCGCAGGCTTCTTCGGCGGCTTCGCGGACGGCACGGGCCGCTTCGGCGGGCGGCAGGTGCCGGGTCCGGGCGTCCCAGACGACGACGTCATTTTCCTGAAATAGGTCAGGCCAATTTGGGCAACGCGTAACGAGCACCCGGACCTTCAGGCCTGCAGCGGCAAACTGCACACCCGTATCCAGCGCGCCCGTCAGATCGTCGGCGATGACAAACATAGGCAGCATCTGTAAAACCTCGGTTCAGAAGGACCGCCCAAAAGCGCCCCGGGCGGATGTTTTCCGCATTTGGGGACCGGCAGTCATGTTTTCCTTCTCTATGGGCAAAAGTATATGGTATAATAAACGAAATTACAAGCGGAGAAACAGATTCGGATTGTTTCTGACACGACGGGCCGGCAAAAAGGGGCCGGCATATCCCGTGAGGAGTGAAAAAGGAGGATCTGCGATGAAAACGAAAAAATGGATAGCGGTATTTGCGGCGGCCGCGATGCTTGCGGCTTCTCTGTCCGGCTGCGGCAATTCTTCGCCCGCCAGCTCCGGCTCCGGCGCCTATTACAGGGAGGATTCCTATCCGGCGGCGGCGGAGAGCAGTTATTACGGCGGCAGCAACCACATCGCCTATGAAGACAGCGCGATGTATGAAGAAGACGATTACGACGAGGATTACGACAGCGGCGAATCCAAGCCGGCCGACGTGACGGCTTCCGACCAGGAGGGCGCTTCCGGGAAAAACGACGTGATCGACCAGACCAAGATCGTCTACAAGGCGAATCTGCGCGTCGAATCCCTGGAATACGACGAGAGCAAGGCGCGCATCCGCGCGGCGATTACCGAGGTCGGCGGCTTCATTGAGAGCGAGAGCGAATCCGACAGCAGCTACGGCTGGTACAACGAGAACGCCACGTCCGGCACGCGCACGCTGTATATGACCATCCGCGTCCCGTCCGCGTCCTTTGACTCCTTCCTGACCAATATGGACGGTGTCGGCAAGGTGATGAGCCGTTCGACGAACGCCGAGAATATCAGCAAGCGCTACGCCAGCACGAAGACCTACATCGAGTCGCTGGAAATCGAGCAGAAGCGTCTGCTGGAGATGATGGACCAGGCCGAGGATATCTCCGACATGATCATGGTCGAAGAGCGCCTGACCGACGTCGAAAGCTCGCTGAATCAGTACCGCACACAGCTTGCGTCCATGGACACGGACGTCAGCTATTCCACCGTGGATCTGCAGCTGACCGAGGTGCGCCGTTACACTTCTACACCGATCGAGCGCAAGTCCTTCGGAACCCGTCTGATGGAGACCATCGTGGATGCCTGGGGCAGCTTCCTCAACTTCATGGAAGGTCTGCTGTACCTGATCATCTATCTGCTGCCGTACGCCGTGCTTGTGGCCGTGATCGTGCTGATCGTCCGCGCCGCGCGCAAGGCCTGGCTGAAGAAGCACCCGGAAGCCGCGAACAAGCCGAAGCGGCTGTCCCGGAAGGAAAGAAAACGTCTGGAGGAAGAGGCGAGACGTCAGCAGTTCATGGCTCGCCAGCCCCAGGCTCCGGCGCCCCAGGCCCCGGCTCCGCAGGATCCGCAGCCGGCCGCCGAAGACAAGCCCGAACAGCCGTAAGGCGGCGGGATTTATCACGTGAGGCAACGCAGGCAGCCCCAAACCGGCTGCCTGCGTCACGTACAGGAGAAGAAAGATCATGAGCCGACCGGAAGCATCAAAGATTCTTGAAAACGTCGCCCGGGTACTGATCGGAAAAGAGCAGGTGACGGAATACATCGTCACGGCCCTCTTAGCCGGCGGACACGTGCTTCTGGAGGACGTGCCCGGCACCGGAAAAACGGTGATGGCGCGTTCGCTTGCCGCATCGATTGACGGCCGGTTTTCCCGGATTCAGTTTACGCCGGACCTGCTTCCGTCGGACGTGACCGGGTTAAACTATTTCAATCAGAAGGAGGCGGCCTTTGTGTTCCGGCCGGGTCCGGTGTTCTGCGAGATCCTTCTCGCGGACGAAATCAACCGGGCCACCCCGCGCACCCAGTCCGCGCTCCTGGAGTGCATGGAAGAACGCCAGGTGACGATTGACGGCGAGACCCGTCCCGTCGGACGTCCGTTCTTTGTCATCGCCACCCAGAACCCGATCGAGACGGCCGGCACCTTTCCGCTGCCGGAAGCGCAGATGGACCGTTTCCTGATGCGTCTGTCGATGGGCCTTCCGTCGGAGGACGAGGAAGTGGCGATTATGGACCGGTTCATCAACGACGATCCGCTGTCGGCGCTTTCTTCGGTGATGACGTCCGAGGATCTGGCCGGTCTGCAGCAGGCGGTCCGCGAGGTGTACGTGCACCCGCTGCTCCGCCGCTACATCGCGCAGATTGTGCAGGCGACGCGGGAACACCGGCTGGTGCTGACCGGCGTCAGCCCCCGCGGTACACTGGCATTCCTGCGCGCCGCCCAGGCCCATGCCCTGCTGCTCGGGCGGGACTATGTGGTGCCCGAGGATATCAAGCCGCTGGCCGAAAGCGTTCTGGCGCACCGGCTGGTGCTGGCAGGCGGAGGCATGGCCAACCGCCGCGCCAAAGAAGTGATCGAAGAGGTCACAGGCGCGACGGCGGTTCCCACGGAGGACTTTTCCGGCGGCCGCCGCGGCATGGAAGAATAGAAACCTGTTTTTGAGCCGTCCGGCTGCGGAAAACGGCCGCGTGAAAGGATTTCTATGGGCACCATGCTATTGATTCTGGCAGGCGTACTGCTGGTTTACGCACTGCAGCGCATCGTGTACCGCCGATTCTGGGACACGGGCCTGTCCGTTTCGGTCCGGTTCGCGGACCACGACGTCGAAGAAGGCCAGACGGGAACGCTTGTGGAGACCATCGAAAACCGCAAGATCCTCCCCCTGGTGGCGCTCCGGGTCAAATTCGAGACCGACCGCCATCTGGATTTCGGCCGCGAGGAAAACATTTCCGTCAACGACCGGTCCTATAAAAACGACATCTTCTCCGTGCTGATGTACCAGCGGATTACCCGCCGGCTGACCTTTACCGGAACCCGGCGGGGTCTCTATGCCATCGAGCGGGCGGATCTGTCTTCCTCGGATCTGTTTCTGGCGCGCACGCTCTGGAAGCAGACGGCCTTCCATACGGAAGTGTACGTTTACCCGGGGCATGCGGACGCGGCCCGGCTTATGGTCGCCTTCCGCCGCTTAAACGGAGAGATCGAGATCCACAGGCGCACCTATCCGGATCCCTTTGCCTTCGCGGGTATCCGTCCCTACGAGATCTACGACAGCATGCGGGATATCAACTGGAAGGCAAGCGCCCGCACCGGAGAGCTTCGGACGAACGTCTTCGCCGATACCGTCCGGCAGGAAGTCTGCCTGCTGCTGAACCTGGAAAACGACGGCGTTCTTGAACGCAAGGAGCTGAAGGAAGAGAGCATCCGCATCGTGCATTCCCTGGCGGAGCTGCTGATCGGACAGGGCATTCCCGTTTCGGCGTACGCGAACGCGCAGGACCTGCTGTCCGGCGAGTCGTTCCGGCTTCCCGCCGGCGCGGACAGCGGGCATTTAAACAGCCTCCGCGAATCCCTCGCTCGGCTGGATCTGTCCCGGCCGATGGAGGATTTCACGGCCGAGCTCGTCCGCGTGAAAAAGGAGCAGGATGCGCGCACCGACGTGATCTACGTGCTGATTTCTTCCTCACAGCGCAGAGAGATGGCGGAAGCCTTTGCCGATCTGGCGGTGATGCAGTCGGAAGCGCTGTGGATTCTGCCTCTGCGCTTCGGCGACAAGCCGCGCGAGGATGCGCCCGCGCGGGTTTCGCAGCTGGTCTGGGAGGTGTCCTGACGTCCGACGTCCGCGGAACGCGTTTTGCGCGAAAAGGAGGGTCCTTGTGCGAAAAACAAAAGAATGGACAGCCGCCGACCTGAAGCGGAGCGTGCGGACCGACCGGATGCTCTCCCTGCTTTTGGAGGGCATGCTGTTTTACGGTTTTTCCCTGGTGCTCGCCTCGTGGCTGAACGGCGCGCATTTCGATACCAGCGGAAAATACGGCAGCTCCCTGACACTGGTTCTGGACCGGACCATCGAAGACGGCCGGCTGTACGCCGTGCTTCTGCTGGTGTTTCTGCTGGTGTTCGGGTATTGGATTCTGCGGAAGACAGCGGTCTTTCTGCTGCTGTTTCTGCTGGGCTGCGCCGGCCTCGGCGCCGGCGTCACAGCCCTTGGCGCCGCCGCGGGAACCGCCCTTGACGCCCGGCCGTCGGCCGCCGTGTCACAGGTGCTTGCCGCCGACCCGCAGGCCGTCGTCGGTTCCGTGCACACCGGCGCACTGCTGTCGCTTCTGATCCTGAGTGTCCTGCTGGCCGTGCTGACGATCCGCCGGCGCACCCGCGCCTTTGATCCGGACGCCGGCGGATCGATTCCGCTGTTCGCCTCGGCGCTGTTTATCGCTTACGACCTGGCTGCGTGGCTGTTGGGCCGCCCGCTGCTGATGCGTCTGTACCTGGTGCTGTTCGGCCTGTGGCTGCTGCTGTACACGCTTGTTTCCGCGCGGAAAGGGCGCACACAGTTTCTGCAGGAGAACCTGGCAACAGCGAACCTGCCGGCCGAGCAGATCGCGGCGACCGGCCGGGCGATGACCGCGGTGCTCCTGTCGGCCGTGGTTCTGGGCGTCCTGCTGCTGTATCTGCTTCCGCTGGAGCGGCTGCTGCCGCTTCTGGAAGGAGCGAGACAGGGCGTGCTGGCCGTGCTGGGCGGTCTGTTCAAGCGCAATCCGGCGGTCGAGGAAGCACAGCGCCAGACCCTGGATTTTTCGGCGATGGACGCGGGTGCGTCCGGGCTTGCCGCGCTGTTCCCGGCCGAGCCGAATCCGGTGCTGGAGTTTCTGGCCGACGTGGTTCTGTGGGTGGTGCTTGCCGCGGTCGTCCTGGCGGTCATCTCGGCGGTCTTCAAAGCCATTCAGCGCCTCTACAGGAGTTTTTACTCCCAGGGGAAGATCATCACGGACGAAACCGAAAGTCTGGTGCGCCGCCCGATGATTCTTGAACGGGCCGGGCAGGAAAGAGAAGACCGCATTCCGCTGCTGTTCGGCACCCCGTCCCAGAAGGTCCGCCGCCTGTACCGGCGGCATGTGCTTCGTCAAAGAAGAGACAAAGCGGACCCGGCGAAGTACACGCCGCGCGAACTGGAGACCGAAGCGGACGCATCGGCGCAGCTTCGGGTTGCCCTGTATGAAAAAGCCCGCTACAGCCGGGAAGGGGCGGCAGAAGCCGACGTGGACGCCATGAAACAGGCGTGCCGGTAAACGCACCGCGAAGACTTGAACGAAAACACGAAAACGCAAAGACGCCGCGGCGGCTTTTGACGTATGATTCTTGTTGGAAACATTTCGGAGGAGAAAACGTGAATATTGTCTGTCTGGATATGGAAGGGGTCCTGGTGCCCGAGATTTGGATCGCTTTTTCGGAGGCGAGCGGAATTCCCGAGCTTTCGCGCACGACGCGCGACGAGCCCGATTACGATAAGCTGATGAAATGGCGCATCGGCATCTTGAACGAGCATGGTCTCGGGCTGCCTCAGATTCAGGAAGTGATCGCGAAGATCGATCCCCTGCCGGGCGCGAAGGAGTTTCTGGACGCGCTGCGCCGCGAAACCCAGGTGCTCATCTTAAGCGACACGTTTGAGCAGTTCGCCATGCCGCTGATGGCAAAGCTGGGCTATCCGACACTGATGTGCAACACGCTGGAAGTCGCACCGGACGGCCGGATCACGGGCTACCGGATGCGCTGCGAAAAATCCAAGCTGACGACGGTGCGCGCGCTGCAGTCGATGGGCTACGACACCATCGCCGCCGGCGACAGCTTCAACGATCTGGGCATGATATCCGCAAGTAAGGCCGGCTTCCTGTTCCGTACCACGGACGCGATCAAGCGGGATTATCCGCAGTATCCGGCCCTGGAAACCTTTGACGAGTTCCTGCGCGCCATCGAAGGAGCGCTGCACGCATGACGGTCTGTCTGGCGGCGGACGTCGGAACGACGACTTTAGCGGCGTCCCTTGTGGATGTGCAAAGCGGCCGGATCGCGGCGGCGCTGTCGCGGCCGAATTCCCAGCGCCGGTTCGGCGCGGACGTGCTGACCCGCCTCATGGGAGCGCGCATCACCGGCGGAGCACGGTATACGGCGGCCGTCTGGAACGATCTGGCCGGGCTGTTTACGGCACTGCTGCGGGCGGCGGACCTTTGCGGCCCGGAAGCGGAAGCGCCTCGGTTTGAACTGCCGGCGCGCCCCGGCAGCCAGCCGGACGTATTTGAAACGGAGGCGTTCCGTGTACTGAGCCGGTTTCTGGCCGGCGCGGGCATCGGACGGGTCGCGCTTTGCGGCAACACGGTGATGACGCATTTCCTGCTGGGCTATCCGACGGACGGCCTGTGCGAGGCGCCCTTTGTGCCGTATTCCGCCGCGCCGGTCTGCCGGTCCGCGGAAGGGGTGGACTGGACGGTCTTCCCGTGCATCGGCGCGTTTCTGGGCGGTGATACCGTTTCCGGCCTGTATGCGCTGTCCGCGCCCGGCGGCCGGTGGGAACAGCCGTCCGGACCCGGGAAGGCGCGGATGCTGATCGATCTGGGAACGAATGGCGAACTGGTCCTGTCCGCACCGGACGGGATGACGGCCGCGTCCGTGGCGGCCGGGCCGGCCTTTGAAGGCGGACATCTGTCCTGCGGAATGCCGTCGGTGGCGGGTGCCATCCGCCGCGTGCGGATCGCAAAGGACCGGTGCGCCGTCGAGACGATCGGCCATGCGCCCGCGGCCGGGGTATGCGGTTCCGGGGCGGTCGAAGCCCTTGCCCAGCTGCGGAAAAACGGCATCGTGGATGCGCACGGCACGCTGGCGGACGCGTATCTGAAAGACGGCTTTGTCCTGGCGGAAAATGCAAAAAGCCGCATTGTGCTGACCCAGGACGATATCCGGCAGATCCAGCTGGCGAAGGGCGCCGTCGCGGCAGGCGCCGCGGTGCTGTTAAACGAGGCGGGGCTTTCTGAAGATGCCCTTGCGGAGGTCGAGACGGCCGGGTGCTTCGGAAGTGCGGTTCCGGCGGAAGCCGTCCGGCAGATCCGACTGCTTCCGGAATCGGCGCAGACCGCCGTGCAAAGCGCCGGAAACCTGGCCCTTAGCGGAGCCGAAGCCTGGCTTCGGGATCCGGATCCCGGAAAACTGGTTTCGCTGGCCAAAAGCGTACATGTGATTTCCCTGGCGGAGCATCCGCTCTTTCAGGAGAAGTTTGTCGAGGGGATGGAGCTGTAAACAAACAAAAAGAAAGGCAGAGTAGACATGAGAAGAACTGAATCCCTGATGAAGAACTGGACGTTTACGTATGGACGGGACGGCTCCGTGCAGACCCTGGATCTTCCGCATTCCTGGAACGCAAAAGACGGTCAGGACGGCGGCGGAGATTACTGGCGCGGAACCTGCCGCTACGAAACGGTTTTTGAAGCGCCCGCATACACCGATGATGAAGACGTCTATCTGGAATTTGACGGTGTGTCCGCGTCTGCCGAGGTCACATTAAACGGAACCGTGGCCGGAACCCACGACGGCGGCTACAGCCGGTTTCGTTTCCGCGTCACGGATCTGCTCGTTTGCGGGGAAAACCGGCTGTCGGTTTCGGTGGACAACAGCGCCAATGACCGGGTGTATCCCCAGAACGCCGATTTCACCTTTTACGGCGGCATCTACCGCAGCGTGCGGCTGGTGATCGTCTCGAAGACGCGCTTTGACATGGACACCTTCGGCGGATGCGGCGTGAAGGTGACGCCGGTGCTTCGCGATGACGGCACGGCGGCCGTGAGCGTGGAAAGCACCGTGACCGGCGGCGACGTGCGTGTATCGGTCTATGAAGGGGCGGTCAGCTGCCTGGATCCCGCGCCCTATGACGCGGCAGACGCTTCTTCGGGCGTGCAGATGCCGGCGGATCCCGCGGCCGGGCTTCCGGAAATCGGCTGGGGCGACGGGAACGACGTGACGTTCATCGTCGAACAGCCGCACCTGTGGAACGGCCGGAAGGATCCGTTCCTGTATACCGCGGTCGCCTCGCTCTATGACGGAGAAGAGAAGACCGACGAAGTCGCGGTGCGCTTCGGTATCCGGTCGTTTGTGATCGACGCCGACGAAGGCTTCCTGTTAAACGGTGTTTCCTGTCCGCTGCACGGCGTGGCCATGCACCAGGACTGGCTCGGCAAGGGCAATGCCATCACAAAGGCCGATATGAAGACCTCCGTGATGCACGTCTATGAGATGGGCGCGACGACGATCCGTTTAGCGCACTACCAGCACGACCAGTACACCTATGATCTCTGCGACGAGCTGGGCATCGTGCTCTGGACCGAGATCCCCTACATCAGCGAACACCTTGACAACGCCCGTGAAAACGGCCGCAGCCAGATGAAGGAGCTGATCACCCAGAACATCAACCATCCGTCCATCGCGGTGTGGGGCATTTCCAACGAGATCACGATGGCCCACGGCGACAATCCGAACCTGGTGCCGTTCCATCGGGAGCTGAACGAACTGATCCATCAGATGGATCCGACCCGGCCGTCGACCATGGCGTGCATTTCGATGCTGCCGGTGGATCACGATCTGCTGGACGTGCCGGACGTCTTGTCCTATAATCATTATTTCGGGTGGTACGGCGGTCATCTTGAGGACAACGGCCCCTGGTTCGACCGGTTCCACGCGCTGCACCCGTCGATCCCGGTGGGCATGTCGGAATACGGCTGCGAGAATTCGCTGTGGCATACCGCGTCACCGGAACCCGGGGACTATTCGAACGAATACCAGATGATCTACCACGAGAGCATGATCAAACAGCTCTTTGCGCGCAAATACATGTGGGCGACCCACGTCTGGAACATGTTCGACTTCGCGGCCGATGCCCGCGACGAGGGCGGTACCCACGGCCGCAACAACAAGGGCCTTGTGACTTTTGACCGCGCATACCGCAAGGACGTCTGGTATGCCTATCAGGCGTGGCTGACGGAAGCGCCGATGCTGCATCTGTGCAGCAAGGAATATGTGAACCGAGAAGGGGACACGGCGGAATTCGTGGTCTATTCCAACCTGCCGGAAGTAACACTTACGGTGGGAGAAGAGGTGCACACGCTTTCGGCGGAGGATCATTTCTTCCACTTCGCCGTGCGTCAGCCCGAAGGAGAGTACACGGTTCGCGCCGAAGCCGGCGGCCTGTCGGAGGAACAGACCTTCTGCCATGTTAAGGATCGGGATCCGGCCTACAGCTTCGAGCGCGGCGTGGTGCTGAACTGGTTTGACATCGAGACGCCGGAAGGCTTCTTCAATATCAAGTGCCTGATGCGTGATATCTTAAAAGCGCCGGAAGGCGCGGCGGTGCTGATGCCGTTTCTGGCGGAGTCGAAAGCCCGCCGGGAAGCTCGGCTGGCAGCGCAGTATGAAAAAGAAGGAGCCCCGCGCGTCAAGCCGGGGGCCGGCATGACGGAGGAAGAGGCGATGCGGCATATGGTCGCCTTCTCCCCGATGCAGATGATCCGCATGAGCGGCGGCGATTTTACGAAGGAAGAGATTATTGAACTGAACCGGAAGCTGAACGCCATCGCGATTCCGGAAGAATAAGGAAACCTATGAACAAAAACGAAGTGGCGGAGCTGAAGCGCCGCCTGAAAAAGGACAATGCCAGTTTTACCCGGTTAGCCGGATGCTACGTGAACGCGGATAAGGAGAAGGTGCTGACCTTCTCCTCGTCTTTTCTGACGCTGGAGGACGAAGAGCAGTACAAGTACGTCGACATCGCGAAGAAGGTGCTGTCAGGCAAGCTGGCGGACAACCTGCTGCTGCTTCCGTTTCCGGCCGAGGAAGAGCAGCCGGGCGGAAAACAGGAACTTCTGCTGAACCTGCGCGGCAGCGGTCTAGAGGACGAGGAGCTGCTGAACGCCTGGTACGACCTGGTCATCGACCAGTACGATTACGTCGGGAACTTCCTGATCCTGCTGTTTGCGGACACCTATGACGTGGTGGCGCGCTCGGCCGACGGCATCGCCTTAGAGGACGGCGACGAGGTGTACGCCTACATTCTCGGCGCGATCTGCCCCGTGGCGCTGTCCAAGCCGGGCTTAGGCTACCGGGAAGACGAGCACCGGATCGGCACCCGCATCCGCGACTGGGTGGTGGGCGCGCCGGACACCGGCTTTCTGTTCCCGGCCTTTGAAGACCGCTCGGCGGACATCCACCAGACCCTCGTGTACAACCGGCAGGACACGAAGCCGCCGCGCACCTTCTGGGAGAACGCGCTCGGCGTCACGATGCAGCTGACGTCCGCGGAAAAGCGGGAGGCCTTTTCCGCGATGCTGATCTCGGCCCTCGGTCCCGATGAAGAGGAAACGCCCGACGCCGTGCTCGACGTGCAGGGCGGGCTGTACGAGCGCGTCCGATACGAGCAGGAGACCCATCCCGAAGAGGAGGAAACGGCGACGCCCATGGACGAAGCCGCCGTCGAAGAACTGCTTGCCGACAGCGGCATCAGCGAGCCGAAGACGCAGAAGATTCTGCGCGGATACCGCTCGTTCTTCGAACAGGACGTGCCGACGGCGGAAGAGCTGCTGGATCAGCGGACCGTAAAAAACCACGCCCTGCGCATCGAGAAAAAGGACCTGCAGAAACGGGTCGTGTCTCTGGAGAAGGAACTGGAAGAAGCGGGCCTTCGTCCGGAGGAGGGCAGAAGCGTACCTGTGGTGGTACGAGTGCCCGAGGAGCGCAAGGCGCAGGTGCTGCGCACCATCGTGGACGGCCGCCGCTGCATTCTGATTCCCCTCGAACCGGACGACGAGCCCGTGATCAACGGCGAGCCGCTGGAGTAACCCCGATCACCCATCAGGAAGAAGAACAGGAAACACGAAAACCATGCATCGCAACCATTTGGAGTATCCAGCCGTCACCATGTTTGACATGGTTTCGGAGATCGCGGCGCAGTATCCGAAAGAGCCGGCGTATCAGATTTACGGAAAGAAAACCAGCTACGCCCAGTTTATTTCACAGATCGAAGCCGCGGCGAAGGGCCTTGTGGCTTTAGGCATCCGCCGCGACGACCGCGTGACGATCTGCATGCCGAACTGCCCGCAGGCCGTCGACGCGTTTTACGCGGTCAACCGCATCGGCGCGGCCGCGAATATGGTCCATCCCCTTTCCGCGAAAAACGAAATCATATTCTATTTAAACATTTCCAAAAGCAAAGTCATCATCACCCTTGATCTGTTCTACGACAAGGTCAAGGAAGCCGTGACGCAGTCGGATCATCCCGTCATCATCGTGGTGGCCCGCATGCAGAACGCGCTGCCGTTTCCGGTGTCCGCGGCCTTCTTCGCGAAGGAAGGGCGCAAGCATCTGTCCGCGCCAGACCGTCCGCAGGACCTGGTCTGGGAGACCTTTATCCGTAAAGGCCGCGGCCAGGAGCTTCCGTTGGTGCGCTACGAAGAAGGGCACACCGCCGTCATCCTCTACAGCGGCGGTACGACCGGCATCCCGAAGGGCATCTGCCTGACCGACCTGAATTTCAATGCCCTGTCGCTGCAGGCCGCCGAGCATATCGAGCAGCCGTTCCATTTCGGGCTGAGCATGCTTTCGTGCATGCCGATGTTCCACGGATTCGGCTTAGGCATCAACTTTCACGCGGTGCTGTCCCACGGGGTCAGCTGTATCCTGATGCCGACCTTCAATGCCAAAACCTACGCCGACATGCTGATTAAGACGCGGCCGAATTTCATCGCCGGCGTGCCGACCATCTTCGAAGCCCTGCTGCACATGCCCCAGCTGGACGGCAAGGATTTGAGCTTCTTAAAAGGCATGTTCTGCGGCGGCGATTCCCTGTCGGTGGAATTGAAAAAGAAGATCGATCAGTTCCTGAAGGATCACAACGCCGACATCCAGGTGCGCGAGGGCTACGGCCTGACGGAATGCGTCACGGCCAGCTGCCTGACGCCGAAGGACGAATACCGGGAGGGCAGTATCGGCCTGCCGTTCCCGGATACGGTCTACGCCATCGTCAAACCCGGCACCGACGAGGTGGTTCCGCCGAATACAGAGGGCGAGATCATCTTAAAGGGCCCGACGCTGATGAAGGGCTATCTGGACAATCCGGAAGAGACCGCGCAGACGCTGCGGGTCTTAGCGGACGGCGACACCTGGCTGTACACCGGCGACCTCGGCCGCATGGATGAAGACGGCTACGTTTATTTCTCCCAGCGCATCAAGCGCATGATCATTTCGAACGGATACAACATCTATCCGGGACAGATCGAAAACGTGATCGACAGCTGCCCGGGCGTGTCCTACAGCTGCGTGATCGGCGTAAAGGATCCCCGCCGGATGCAGCGCGTGCGCGCCTACGTGGTGCCCCGCGACGGTGTGAAAGGGGATGTCGTCCTGCAGGAACAGATCATGGAGGAGCTTCGGGCCCACGTCGCCGGATACGCGCTGCCGAAGGAAATCGTTTTCCGGGACGAGCTTCCGAAAACCCTGGTCGGCAAGGTGGCCTATCGGGTGCTCGAAGAGGAAGCGAACGCCGAAGAGGCCGAAAAAGAAAAGGAATAGGGGAGGCAGAGAAAAAGATGGCAGAGGCAAAAGCTGAAAAAAGGAAGAAAAAGTGGGGCGACCGCCGGGACGGCCGCAGAGTGAAGGCGCCGGGACTGCAGACCGTCATGGGATATCTGCTGCCGAAGCGCACCGACTGTGAAGTTTTTTTAAACGATACGATCGACGCGACGGAACTGGTGAAATACCTCGAAAAGAAAAACGCCGAACACCCGGAATACAAGACCACGGTCTTTCACGCAGCCATCGTCGGCCTCGCCCGCATGGTGCGCGAACGCCCGCTGATGAACCGCTTCATCCAGGGCTACAGCCTTTACGAACGGGATGAAATCAGCTTAAGCTTCGTCGTCAAGCGCCGCTTCGCTGACAACGCCGAGGAATCCCTGATGGTGCTGGTGCCGAAGGATGACGATACCCTCGACACCGTCAGCAGAAAGATCGTCGGCGACGTCAAAGAAACCCGCAAAAGCGAACACGCCACCGGCGGCATCGACGAAACCCTGGACCTCTTTGCCTCCCTGCCGAAGCTGGTGCTGATCATCGCCATCCGCATCATCCGCTGGCTGGACTTCTGGGGCGTCAACCCGAAGGTTCTGACCGACGGCGACCCGAACTACACCACCATCTTAGCCAGCAACCTCGGCAGCATTCACTGCCCGGCCGTGTACCATCACCTGAACAATTACGGCACCAACAGCATCATGGTGACCATCGGCACCCTCCACAAAGAAGAGATGCTGATGGAAGACGGAACCAAGCAGATCCGCGACGTCATCGACATCGGCGCCACCTTGGACGAACGCATCGCCGACGGCTTCTACTTCGCCAAAAGCCTGCGCCTCATCAAACACATCTTCGCGCACCCCGAGCTGTTCGAACAGCCCCTCGGCGAACCCAGCGGATTCGACTATTAAAATAAGAGTCAATAGAGACACATCAAACGGGCTGTCTCTATTGACTCTTTCTTTTACTGTACAGCGATTTCGCGGACCGTTGCCATGGCTTTTTTCACCGGCGGCAGCAGCAGGATGACGATGGTGATCGCAGCCTCCGCGGCCAGATAGCCGCCGTTGTAGGCGAGGGAGTACACCAGCGGGTTCGGGAAGTTCTCGGGAGCATAGGCGCCGAAGAAGATTACACCGGAAAGCACGGCGAAGGCATACCGGCCGAGCACACCGAGGATATAGCCCTTGATCAGGCCGTTCTTCGATTTCGAGAAGAAACCGGACAGGCCTAAGGCGCCGAAGGCCAGCGGATAGTCCACCAGCATCTGCGGCAGCGAAAGGATGTACGGATCGATGATCATCTGCAGCAGGCCGTAGGCGATGGCCGCCATAATGCCGACGGCCGGACCGTACCAGTAGCCGATCAGCGCGACAAACAGCATGGAAAGCAGTGTGACCGAACCGCCCATGGGCATCTGAAACACCTTCAGATTGGACAGGATGGTTGCAAGTGCGATGGCCATGGCGGAAAAGGCGACCTGGCGGACGCTGAACTTCTGCCTGCCGCCGAAAAGGGCGCTGGCAAGAAGCAGCAGGGCGATGATGATGACGACGATGGCCGTGTAGCCGCCCATGGTCAGGTTCCAGGTGGTGTCTCCCCATTCATCGACCGCAGGCGTGGCAAAGAACTGAATGAATGACGACATAAGAACTCCTTTCCAAGTTCAGGTTTTGAAATGGTGCTTTGCGCTGCTCGCCATGCGGCAGGCGCACGCTCACAGGCGTCGGCTTCGTCGGCGCTGCGCCGCCTATTGAAAGCCGCGTCCGCTGAACGCCTACGGCGCCCCTTCGGGTAGTCGCTCCCGCGGCTTTCGCTATGCTCGCGCCTTCCTCGCCTTTGGCCAATGGTTCGCTTTGCGCGTGCCGCATTGGCTTCGCAGTCCGCAAGCTGCTGATCAAAACCAATTAGAGGTGGTGCCGGTATACTGTTTGTAAGAGCAGTGAGATGCCTGCTGTACAAAAAAGAGTTCCGGCAGGTTTCTGCCGGAACGCTTTAACATTGCGTTTTTGCTTCCCTACGCCGGTATGATCCGGATCAGGTAGTAAGGGTCGACGAATTGTCTCTCAGCCAGATGGCACCCCCAGCAGATATATAATTGAATGATTCAGAAGCCGGATGTCCGCCTGAATCCTGTTTATCTTAGCACTTTTGATGCCGGGATACAACAGCAAGCGGCACATTATTGTATGCCCGCCTTCCGGCGTGCATTCATGCACGCGGAAGCGGGTGTGTTTGCACACCGCCGGTTATGGCATTCATAAGCACTCTTTGCTTGCATCCGGCACTTTCATGCTGTATAGTATGAAAGATGCATTTTTCACAGGATTTGGTGCCGCGGGAAGGACAGCGGTACCACGGAAAGGACAGCAATATGGATATCCGCACGCTGCAAAAAACCTATGAATCCCTTGGAGGAGCGCAAGTGACTGTGAACGGCTGGATCCGTTCCATCCGAAACTCCAAGAATTTCGGATTCATGGTGTTGAATGACGGCACATGGTTTTCGCCGGTTCAGGTGATCATTTCCGCGGAGAATCTTTCCAATTACGAAGAAGTGTCGCATCTAAACGTCGGCGCGGCCGTCTACGTGACCGGAACCGTCGTTCTGACGCCCGACATGAAGCAGCCCTTTGAGATTCACGCCGCCGAGGTTCAGATCGAGGGCCCGTCCACGCCGGACTATCCGCTGCAGAAGAAGCGCCACACGATGGAATACCTGCGCACGATTCCGCATCTGCGCGCGCGCACCAACACCTTCCAGGCTGTGTTCCGCATTCGGTCGCTGGCGGCCTACGCGATTCACCGCTTCTTCCAGGAGAACGACTTCGTCTACGTGCACACGCCCATTATCACGTCGAGCGACGCCGAAGGCGCCGGTGAGATGTTCCAGGTGACGACGTTGGATCTGGCTGACGTGCCGCGCACGGAAGACGGAAGCGTCGATTATTCCCAGGATTTCTTCGGCAAGCCCGCGAACCTGACGGTATCCGGCCAGCTGAACGGCGAAACCTACGCCATGGCCTTCAAGAACATCTACACCTTCGGACCGACCTTCCGCGCCGAGAACTCCAACACCACCCGCCACGCGGGGGAGTTCTGGATGATCGAGCCGGAAATGGCCTTTGCCGATCTGCAGGATGACATGGCCGTCGCGGAAGCCATGCTCAAGTATGTGATCCGGTATGTGCTCGACAACGCGCCGGAAGAAATGGCCTTCTTAAACCAGTTCGTGGACAAGGGCCTGATCGAGCGCCTGGAGCATGTGGCAAATTCCGATTTCGGACGTGTCACCTACACCGAGGCCGTCGAGTTGCTTGCCAAAAACAACGACCAGTTCGATTACAAGGTCTCCTGGGGCTGCGATCTGCAGACCGAGCACGAGAGGTATCTGACGGAACAGGTTTTCGGACGGCCGGTCTTCGTGACGGATTATCCGAAGGAAATCAAGGCCTTCTACATGAAGCTGAATCCCGACGGCAAAACCGTCGCGGCCATGGACTGCCTGGTTCCCGGCATCGGCGAAATCATCGGCGGCAGCCAGCGTGAAGACGACTACGAAAAGCTGCGCACCCGCATCGAAGAACTGGGCATGAACGCGGATACCTACGATTTCTACCTCGACCTGCGCAAATACGGCTCTGCCCGCCACGCCGGCTTCGGCCTCGGCTTCGAGCGCTGCGTCATGTACCTGACCGGCATGGGCAACATCCGCGACGTGCTGTCCTTCCCGAGAACCGTGGGAAACTGTGAATTATAACTGCCGCCGGACTTGGAAAAAAGGAAAAGAATTATGGGTAAAATCGACATTCCCGAGGGCTACGTACCGGCCCTCGGCTTAAAGGAGACGCAGATCGCCATCAAAAAGGTCAAGGACTTCTTCCAGGCGCAGCTGGCCGCGGAGCTGAATCTGCACCGCGTGTCCGCACCCCTGTTCGTGACGCCGGAATCGGGTCTGAACGACAACTTAAACGGCGTGGAGCGCCCGGTGCGCTTCGGCATCAAGGAACAGGAAGAGCGCCAGGTGGAGATCGTCCATTCGCTGGCCAAATGGAAGCGCCACGCGCTGGGCCGCTACGGCTTCAAGCCCGGTGAAGGCCTTTACACCGACATGAACGCCATCCGCCGCGACGAGGAGACCGACAACATCCACTCGATCTACGTGGATCAGTGGGACTGGGAACGGATCATCACGAAAGAAGAGCGCACAGAAGAAACGCTGCACAGGATCGTCAAGGACGTCTACGAGGCCCTTCACGTGACCGAGAAGTTTGTTTCCAACAAGTACGATTACGTCCAGTGCATTCTGCCGGACGAAATTACCTTTCTCACGTCCCAGGAGCTTCTGGACCGCTACCCGGACATGACGCCGAAGGAGCGCGAATACGCCGCGGCGAAGGAATACGGCGCCATCTTCCTCGAGCAGATCGGCGGCGTGCTTTCCAACGGCGAAAAGCATGACGGCCGCGCGCCGGACTACGACGACTGGACGTTGAACGGCGATATCATCGTCTACTATCCGGTGGACGATATCGCCCTGGAGCTTTCCTCCATGGGCAT
>JAZQBE010000004.1:0-11952 GCA_045545575.1 Shuttleworthella sp. | reverse complement strand
GCGGACGAGAAGCAGATCTGGGACATTTACAGGGGGAATGCGAGAGTACAGAGATGAAAAAGGCAGATATCGGATTAATCGGACTTGCGGTAATGGGTGAAAACCTGGTGATGAACATGGAATCAAAGGGATTCACCGTGGCTGTATACAACCGGACCACCTCCAAGGTGGACAGCTTCATAAACGGCAGGGCGGCAGGAAAAAACATCATCGGCTGCCACAGCCTGGAGGAGCTTCGCGACAACCTTGAAAAGCCGCGCAAGGTCTTCATGATGGTCAAGGCCGGTCAGGCGGTGGATGACTTCATCGAGAAGCTGCTCGGCGTCTTAGAGCCCGGCGACATCATCATCGACGGCGGCAACAGCCACTTCCCGGATACAATCCGCCGCACGGCGTACGTCGAGAGCAAGGGCCTGCTGTATGTGGGCACCGGTGTTTCCGGCGGTGAAGAGGGCGCGTTGAACGGCCCGTCCATGATGCCCGGCGGTTCTCCGGAAGCCTGGCCGTATGTCAAGCCGATCTTCCAGGGCATCTGCGCGAAGGTCGAGGACGGAAGCGCCTGCTGTGACTGGGTGGGCGAGAACGGCGCCGGCCACTTCGTGAAGATGGTCCACAACGGCATCGAGTACGGCGACATGCAGCTGATCTGCGAAGCCTACCAGCTGCTGCGCGACGGCCTGGGCCTGTCCAACGAGGAGATGCACGACGTCTTCGCGGCCTGGAACGAGACCGAGCTTGACAGCTATCTGATCGAGATCACCCGCGACATCTTAGGCTACAAGGACGAGAACGGCGAAGCGACCGTCGAGAAGATCCTTGACCGCGCCGGCCAGAAGGGCACCGGCAAGTGGACCGGCATCGCCGCCCTTGACGAGGCGGTTCCGCTGACCCTGATCTGCGAGGCCGTGTTTGCCCGCTGCCTGTCCGCGCAGAAGGACGAGCGCGTGAAGGCCGCCGCGGAGTATCCGCACAAGTACCCGGCCTTCGAAGGCGACAAGGCCGCGTTCATCGAGTGCGTGCGCAAGGCGCTGTACGCCTCCAAGATCGTTTCCTACGCCCAGGGCTACACGCTGATGCGTTCCGCGGCCCAGACCTACAACTGGAACCTGAATTATGGCGGCATCGCCCTGATGTGGCGCGGCGGCTGCATCATCCGCAGCGTGTTCCTCGGCAAGATCAAGGAAGCCTATGACAAGAACCCCGAGCTGGAGAACCTGCTGATGGACGACTACTTCAGCGGCGTCATGAAGAGCCTGGTGGATTCCTGGCGCGAAGTCGTGGCCTATGCGGTGAAGGCGGGCATCCCGATGCCGGCGTTCAGCTCCGCCCTGTCCTGGTTCGACGGCTATACCACCGCCAACCTGCCGGCCAACCTGCTGCAGGCGCAGCGTGACTACTTCGGCGCCCACACCTATGAGCGCGTCGACGCTCCGCGCGGCCAGTTCTTCCACACCAACTGGACGGGTCACGGCGGCGATACCTCCGCGAGCACCTACAACGCATAATGAGAGAACGAACATGCAGGATATCAGACTGATTGCTCTGGATCTGGACGGCACGCTGTTAAACAGCGACAAGCAGCTGTCGGAGCGCAATCGAAAAGCTCTGGAAGACGCGGCGGCGGCCGGGATTGAAATCGTCCCGGCCACCGGCCGGTTCTACAAAGGCATGCCCCAGGTGATCCGGGATCTTCCCTTCGTGCGCTACGTGATCACGATCAACGGCGCGGAGGTGTTCGACGTGAAGACGGGCGAGCCGATCTATGCGGCGACGATCCCGACGGAGGACGCGGTGGCGTTCTATGAATACCTGGACACGCTGCCGGTCATCTACGACACCTACATCAACGGCTGGGGCTACATGACGGCCTGGATGCAGGAACGGGCGGACGAATATATTTCCTATATTCATTCCCTGAAGATGGTGCGCGAGCTGCGCTCGCCGGTGCCCGAACTGAAGGCGTTCATCCGTGAGAACGGTTACCGCCCCCAGAAGATGCAGCTGTTCACGAAGGATGACGTGCCCTACCGCGACGCACTGGTGCCGATCCTGGCGGAAAAGTTTCCGCAGTATCAGGTATCGACCTCGCTGGTAAACAACATCGAGATCAACAGTCTTGACGCGGACAAGGGCAAAGCGCTGCTTTGCATGGCCGAAAAGCTGGGCATCCGCCGGGACCAGACCATGGCCTTCGGCGACGGGTTGAACGATCTGACCATGCTGAAAGCCGCCGGCTGCGGCGTCGCGATGGCCAACGGCCACGCCGACGTGAAAGCGGCCGCGGATCGGATTGCCGAAGACTGCGACGCGGACGGCGTCGCGAAAGTGATTGAAGAACTGTTAGCTTAAAGAAGGAGATAAGACGATGAACCTGACCATGAAACCGGACCTGACCGGAAAAGTGATTGCCGTGACCGGCGGCGCCGGCGTGCTTTGCGGCGCGTTCTGCCGTGTGCTGGCCGAGTGCGGCGCGAAAGTCGCGATCTTGGACCGCACGATGGAAAAGGCGGAAGAACTGGCAAAGGAACTGTGCGACGCCGGTTACGACGCGTTCCCGGTGCACATCGACGTACTGGATGAGGCAAGCGTCGAGGAAGCGCACCAGGCGGTCCTGAACCACTACGGCAAGTGCGACATCTTAATCAACGGCGCCGGCGGCAACCATCCGATGGCGACCACCGACGACGAATTCTTCTCCATGGAGACCATGCTCGATCCGGAAAAGAAGAGCTTCTTTGATCTGTCCAACGACGCCTTCACGAAGGTCTTTTCCTTAAACGTGATGGGCACCCTTCTTCCGACCCAGGCCTTTGCGAAGGACATGGTCGAGCAGGGCAGCGGCTGCATCATCAACATCAGCTCGATGAACGCCTTCACCCCGCTGACGAAGATCCCGGCTTACAGCGCCGCGAAGTCCGGTATTTCCAACTTCACCCAGTGGCTGGCCGTGCATTTCGCGAAGACCGGCATCCGCTGCAACGCGATTGCCCCGGGCTTCTTCTCCACCGCCCAGAACGCGAAGCTTCTGTGGAACGAGGACGGATCCCCGACTGCCCGCACCGGCAAGATCTTAAACGCCACCCCGATGGGCCGTTTCGGCGAACCCGACGAGCTGATCGGCGCGCTGCTGTTCTTCTGTGACGAGGCGTCCTCCGGTTTCGTGACCGGTGTGGTGCTGCCCGTCGACGGCGGCTTCTCCGCGTATTCGGGTGTATAAACCATCCTGTTTCGAAACGACATACCCATGCGCTGCCGCGGGAATTCCGCGGCGGCGCATTGCCATATTCAGAATGGGGGCTCCATGGAAATCTATAAGATCGCGACGGCCGAAGAGGGCCTGACCGCGGAAGAAATCAAAGAAGCGCTCCTTGCTTCGATCGAGGGGAAGGATCTGAAAAAAGTCCTGATCCTGCCGCCGGACTTTACACGTTTTCATTCCAATGCCGGCTACATTACAAACGTATACTATCACGCGCTGGCGGACCGCGGCGTTACGGTGGACATCATGCCGACGTTAGGCACCCACCTGCCGGTCTCCGACGAGCAGCGCGTCGCGATGTTCGGCGACATTCCGGCGGACCGCTTCTTTGCCCACGACTGGCGCAACGACGTCATGAAGCTGGGCGAAGTGCCGGCGGACTATGTCTCTGAGATCACCGAAGGCCTGTGGAAGGATCCGGTCAGCGTTGAAGTGAACCGCCGCATCATGGATCCGTCCTATGATCTGATCATCTCGCCGGGCCAGGTGGTGCCCCACGAGGTGATCGGCATGTCCAACCACGCGAAGAACATCTTCGTGGGCGCGGGCGGCAGCGACATGATCAACAAGTCCCACATGATCGGCGCCGTGTACGGCATGGAGCGCATGATGGGCCGCGACGACACGCCGGTGCGCAAGGTCTTCGAATACGGCCGCACGCACTATCTGGCGGACCGTCCGCTGCTGTGGGTGCTGACGGTGACCACGGCGCCGGGCGGGCAGATCCGCACCCACGGTCTGTTTATCGGCGAGGGCCGGGAGTGCCTGACCGAGGCCGTGAAGCTGGCGCAGGAGAAGAACATCGACTTTGTCGAGCACGGTGTCAAAAAGTGCGTGGTCTACCTGGATCCGTCGGAGTTCAAGAGCACCTGGCTGGGCAACAAGGCCGTCTACCGCACCCGCATGATGATGGCGGACGGAGGCGACCTGATCATCCTTGCTCCCGGCGTCGAGCTGTTCGGCGAGGATCCGCAGATCGACAAGCTGATCCGTAAGTACGGCTATCACGGCCGGCTGGCGACCCTGGCCGCCTTTGAAGAGCCGGCGAACCAGGACCTGCGGGACAACATGGGCGCGGCCGCACACTTAATCCACGGCTCCTCCGACGGCCGGTTCAACATCACCTATGCGGTGAAGGACATCACGAAGGAAGAAATCGAAGGCGTGGGCTTCATCGCGGCCGATTACGACGAGATGGCCGCGAAGTACGATCCGACGAAACTCGAATACGGTTATAATACCGTGGACGGCGAGGAAATCTACTTCATCCCGAATCCGGCGCTGGGGCTTTGGATCAACCGGGAAACGTTCGAGGGATAAAAGGAGAGCAAAACACGATGAAAGCTTTTATGGATAAAGATTTCCTGCTGGAAACCGAGACCGCGAAGCACCTGTATCATGATTACGCGGCGGTGATGCCGGTCATCGATTATCACTGCCACATCAGCCCGCAGGAAATCTACGAGGACAAGCATTTCGACAACATCACCCAGGTCTGGCTGGGCGGCGATCACTACAAGTGGCGCCAGATGCGCTCGAACGGTGTGGACGAGCGCTTTATCACCGGCGACGCCACCGACCGCGAGAAATTCCAGAAATGGGCCGAGACCCTGGAAATGGCCATCGGAAATCCGCTGTATCACTGGAGCCATCTGGAGCTGCAGCGCTACTTTGGCTACATGGGCCATTTAAACGGCGAGACGGCGGAAGAGGTGTGGAATATCTGCAACGAGAAGCTGCAGGGCGGCTTAAGCGCGCGGCAGCTGATCAAGGATTCCAACGTCACCTTAGTCTGCACCACCGACGATCCGGCGGACAGCCTGGAGTGGCACGAGAAGATGGCGGCGGATCCGACCATGCCCTGCAAGGTGCTGCCGGCCTGGCGTCCGGACAAGGCCATGGGCATCAAAAAGCCGGCTTTCGCACCCTATCTGAAGACCCTTTCCGAGGTCAGCGGCATCGAGGTGAACAGCTTTGATTCCATGATCGAAGCGTTAAAGGCGCGCCTGGACTTCTTCGAAGCCCACGGCTGCTCCGTTTCCGACCACAGCCTGGATTACTGCCACTATCAGCCGGTGGATCACGACACCCTGGAAGCCATCTTCCAGAAGGGCCGCGCCGGCGAAGCTGTTTCCGATCTGGAAAGCCTGCAGTACAACACCATGCTGATGCTCGAGATGGGCCGCGCCTACGCGGACCGCGGCTGGGTGATGCAGCTGCATTTCAACGTCCAGCGCGATCTGAACAAAGCCATGTACGCGAAGCTTGGCGCCGACACCGGTTTTGACGCCATCAATACCTTCGGTTCCTCCATCGAGATGGGGCAGTTCTTAAATGCCTTAGCCGAGACGGGACAGCTTCCGAAGACGATCCTGTATTCCTTAAATCCGGCGGACAACGCCGCCATCGGCACCGTCATCGGCTGCTTCCAGAACAGCGACGCCGTCGGCAAGATCCAGCAGGGCAGCGCCTGGTGGTTTAATGACAACAAGACCGGCATGATCGAGCAGATGACCTCCCTGGCCAACTTAGGCCTCTTGGGCAATTTCATCGGCATGCTGACGGACTCCCGCAGCTTCTTAAGCTACACCCGTCACGAGTACTTCCGCCGCATCATGTGCAACCTGATCGGCGGCTGGGTGGAAAACGGCGAGTATCCGGCGGATGAGAAGGCGCTGGAGAAAATCGTAAAAGGCATCTCGTACAACAACACCGTGCGGTATTTCGGATTTGATGTCTGATGAAACAACAGACGGCCGGAAGGCGGTTAAAAAGCGGGCATATGTGCCCACTTTTTGATTGTTTTGGGAAAAACGAAAAATTGTCCTAATGTCGCGGAAAGAAAAGCGTGTTTTTGTCGGGGCTTCACGGATATACTGTGTTTATCGTTACCGAAAAAGCGGAACGGGTGCCTGACCCCTGTTCCACTTTTGCCCAAAAACAGAACGGGGGTCGGGCCCCTGTTCCAAAATACAGAAAGGAGCCACATATGGCTGCAATCAATCTGAAAGCAAATCCGTTTTTCCTGCGCGACGAGGACATCCGCTGGGTGGAGGAGACGCTGGCCGGCATGACCTTAGAGGAGAAGGTGGGCCAGGTGTTCTGTCCGATGGGATATGCCTCGGAGGAGGGCGCGCTGAATCATTTTGTGAATGAGCTTCACGTCGGCGGCATGATGTACCGTCCGGGGCTCGCGGCGGAAATCCGCGATACCCACGCGCGCATCCAGAATATGGCGAAGGTTCCGCTGCTGTTGGCGGCGAATACGGAAGCCGGCGGCGACGGACTATGCGTCGAGGGCACGAGTTTCGGCAAGCCGATGGCCGTGGCGGCGACGGACAAGCCGGAAAACGCCTACCGCATGGGCTACACCGCCTGCGCGGAGGGTGCGGCGGCCGGCCTGAACTGGTCCTTTGCCCCGATCGTCGACATCGACATGGAATTCCACAACCCGATCACCAACGTCCGCACCTTCGGCAGCAATCCGGGCCGCGTGCTGGCCATGGGCCTGGAGTACATGCGCGGCGCGAAGGAAGCCGGCGTGGCGGTATCCATCAAGCATTTCCCCGGCGACGGCGTGGACGAGCGCGACCAGCATCTGGTCACCAGCATCAACAGCCTGCCGGCGGATGAGTGGATGGAGACCTACGGCCATGTGTACCAGGAGCTGATCAACGCCGGTGCGCAGACGGTCATGGTGGGCCACATTGCCCAGCCGGCCTGGGTGGAGCGGCTGCGTCCGGAATCCACGAAGGCGGAGCGGCTGCTGCCGGCGACGCTGAACAAGGACATCATCACCGGGCTGCTGCGCGGCACGCTGGGCTTCAACGGCATGATTTCCACCGACGCGACGCCGATGCTGGGCTTCACGTCCGCGATGGCCAGAGAGGACGCCATTCCGACCGTGTTAAACGCCGGCTGTGACATGATTCTGTTCAACAAGAGCATCGAAGAGGATTACGGCTTCCTGATGGCCGCCGTACAGAGCGGCCGCGTATCCATGGAGCGTCTGGAAGAAGCCGTGACCCGCATCCTCGCGACGAAGGCCGCGCTGCATCTGCATGAAAAACAGGCCGCCGGCACGCTGGTGCCGGGCGCCGAAGCCCTGGAGACTGTGGGCTGCGGGAAGCACCGCGCATGGGCAGAGGAAGTGGCGGATCAGGCGGTGACGCTGGTGAAAGACACCCAGAACCTGCTGCCGATTTCCCCGGAAAAGTACCCGCGCATTTACCTGAACGTGGTCCAGCGGTCCACCGCACCGAACACGCCGGTGGCGCTTCGCTGGAAGGAGCTCTTTGAAAAAGAAGGATTTGAAGTGGTGCTTCGCGACCGCAGCACGACGATCGAGCCGGAGAACTTTGCCGGCATCAACATGACGCCCCAGAAGGCCGCGCTGTTAGACGAGATTTACCGTCCCGTCGGCGCCTTCAAGGCCAGCACGGATCTGTACGTCTATGTGGTGGATGTGGAGAATGCCTCGAACTACACGACGGCCCGCATCAACTGGAACGTGGTGTTCGGCATGGGCGACGACGCGCCGTGGTTCGTGGGAGAGAAGCCGGCGCTGATGATCAGCACCTGCAATCCGTATCACCTGTTCGACGCCCCGATGATCCGCACCCTTGTGAATGCGTATGCCGAGACGCCGGTGATGGACGCGGCAGTCATGGACAAGATTTTAGGCAGAAGTGAATTCAAGGGCACAAGCCCGGTGGATCCCTTCTGCGGAAAAGACTATCTGCGGTAAATCCGCCGGAAAAAGGACAGTCCGTCTGTCGGATGAAGCGGCGTGCAGCCCTGTGTGTGCGGGGCATGCACGCCGTTATTCTTTGCGTTCGACCAGGTGCCGGTACTGCAGCGGCGACATGCCCTTGTTTTTTTTGAAGGTGCGCGTAAAGTAATTGGCGTCCGAAAACCCGCATTTTTCCGCGATCATCGGCATGGAATCATTCGTCGTGTTCAGCAGAAGAATCGCCCGCTCGATCCGGACGCTGTTGATGTAGTCGGTCAGCGTCTGGCCGACCTCTTTGTGAAAGACGGTGGACAGATGGCTCTTGCTGACGGAAAACTGGTCCGACAGAGACGTCAGCGTGATCCGCTCCTGGTAGTTAAAATCGATATAGGAGAGAATGTCGCGGATCATCGGCGTGTACTCCCGGCGGGAGTGGGACTTTACCAGCAGACAGTAGCGCCGGATCATCGTCCCGCAGAAATGCTCCAGCTCAGTCAGGGTCTGCAGGCTTTCGATCTGTGTGACCATGTTGCGGCTTAAATGGTCGAGGTACAGCGGATGAACATAGGCCTCCTCCGCCGCCTTTCGAAGCAGTGTATCCACCGCGTGGAGCATGTTTTTGCCGTCCCGGATGGGATCGCCGGTCCGGGGGTCGAGCGAAAACCCCATAAACAGGTTGTGAAAGTGCAGTGCCTGTTTGACATTGCCCTCTTTGACGGCGTCGAGCATGCCGTGTTCCATGTCATACCGGGCCTGCAGCGCAGAGAATTCCGCGACGGATTCCGGAATCAGGGTGCGGGCCTCTTCCTGTTGGTCATTTCGATGTGTCGCATGACAGCGGACATAATGCAGATGGACGTCGCTTCCGATCCAGCGGGGGAAGAGCGAATCAAAAATCTGCCGGAACGCCAGCGGATCCGCGACCAGGGTCAGACGCATGGTGTAGTATTTGACGTCATTTAACCGGGTGAGCGGGATGCGGTTGCGTTCGACAAAGGCGCCGAAGTCCTGGTCCGTAAAGCGCTGATAGAGCATGGGACCGATAAACGTGAAGGTCCCCGGAGGATCGAGGGGATCCTGCAGGATGACGTAATGCGCGCCGAGGGAATCCTCGAAATCGACCGGATAGTCTGCGGTGACAGAGGCCGTCATCTCCCGGAACAGTCCGCGGTAATCGTAACTGCCGAACACGTCCTGCCGAAAACGAAAATCCAGCTCCGACAGATTTTCGGATTCTTCGGATAGATGCAGATCGCGCAGACGGAACGCCGCATTGATGATGGAAAACAGTTCGGAAAAAGAGATGGTGTTCTGCATGAACTTGCCTCAGTTCTGATCAAATGCTGTCCGCAGCTGAAACAGCCGGAAGTGCCCGGCGCCTTTTTTCGATATTCAGAGAATAACAGAAACATTGTGCTAAATCATCATAGCATATTTCATCTCCGAAGACGAGGGGAAAGAGCGTGTTTTCAGAAAAACGCCCGCTGTTGTGCCGATGCGGCCGGTGTTCACGAATTCTTAACAGATTCGATATTGACAATTATTTGTCAGGGTTATATAATGCTGTTCAAGATAAAAGGGAGTAGCAGAACACCCTTTGGGTGGGCTTGAAACCGTCAGCCGAAGCAAGGAGCTTCCGTATCAGGTGAGACTGCAAGACTTTTATCGCAAACCCGTCAGCGGACAGGTTCGCGGTAAGAGTCTTTTCTTATATCCGGGAAAAGATCAAAACGCGGACCGGAAAGGAGGACAGTATGAAATACACAAATTGGGACAGCAGCAATGGGAACGGCGCGGCGCAGACCGGGTATTACGAGACCGGATTCCGCGGGGAAACCGGCAGCGGCGGGGGCGGATACGACCGCGGGAAAGAGATCCGCGAAGCGATCGCCGTCGGGGAAAACGCGCTGGACAGCCTGCGCAAAGCCTACGACGAGCTGGGCAGCGCCCGCGGCTGGGGGCTGCTCGACCTGTTCGGCGGCGGACTCATTTCGAGTCTGATCAAGCATTTCAAAATTGATGACGCCCAGCGTTATCTTGAGGATGCAAAGTACTGGCTGGAGGCGTTTCAGGACGAACTGGGCGACATCCGGGATCTTCGATACATGGACATTTCGGTAGACGGATTCCTGACCTTTGCCGACTTCTTCTTTGACGGCTTTCTGGCGGATATCCTGGTGCAGTCGCGGATCGCGGAAGCGAGGACGACACTGGAGGACGCCATCGTCCGGGTCGAAGGCATTTTAAATCGTTTGTACAGGGAGGTGGAATGAGATGATGGTATTCATGATTCTTCTGATGGCTGCACTGGTGGTATTCAGCCTGCGCCTGACGGCGTTTCTGGTCCGTGTCGCCGTCATGTCGTTCGGCGTTCTGATGAAAGCGGCCGTGTGGGTTCTGATCGGACTGCTGTTGCTTGGACTGGCCGTGACGCTGTTTAAGCTTGCGCCGATCCTGATTCTGTTCTTTGTGCTGGCTGCCATCTGCCGGCCGGACCTGTTTGCGAAACGGGCCTGAGAAATAACGGCACACTGTGTGTTTTTTGTGGTACACTGATAAACACACGGTGTGCCGTTTGAACAGGAGGAAAAAACGATGGGCTTGATGGATTTCTTTCATAAACCGCAGGAACCGCAGCTGCTTTCGACACCGTTTATGGTGGAGCGGGACGGGCTTCTTCTTCGCGGGACGATGTACCGCCGTCCCGACGCGGCCGCGCCGTTGGTGCCGGTCATTTTAAGCCACGGGTTTATGAGCAGCGCGGCACAGGAGACGGAAGGCTACGCAAAACAGTTTGCGGCCTGGGGGTATGCGGCGTTTGTGTACGATTTTGCCGGCGGCGGGCCGAAGAGCACGAGTGAAGGCAGCTTTTCGGAAATGACGGTCCTGACGGAAGTGAAGGATCTCGAAGCCATGATCGGCTATGTCCGCGGCCTGTCCGATGTGGATGCAGATCAGCTGACCATCTTAGGCTGCAGCCAGGGCGGCGTGGTGAGCGCACTGACGGCGGCGAAGCATCCGGATCTGGTTCACCGTCTGATTCTGTTTTATCCGGCGCTGTGCATCCCGGACGATGCCCGGACCGGAAAGATGATGTTTTTCAAGTTTGATCCGGCGGATATCCCGGACCGGATCGAGGCGTCCGTGCCGGGCATGAAGCTGGCGATCAGCGGCGAGTATCCGCGCTGTGTGATCGGCATGGATATTTTTGAAGAGATCGCGCCGTATCACGGCGAGGTGCTGATCGTCCACGGCGAGAAGGACCGGGTCGTTCACGTCAATTACGGCAGGCGCGCATGGCAGGTGTACCGGGCCGGCCGCGCGGAGGCGGTGAAGGAAGCCTGGAGACAGAACCATCCCGGACAGCCGGTTCCGAAAGACGTTCCGGATACGCGCTGCCACTTCGTGCAGATCGCCGGCTCGGATCACGGTTTCCATGGGGCCCACGCGGATCTGGCCATGAAGAGTGTCAAAGCATTTCTGGATGGAAAAACAGAAATCCTGACCATCGACGTGCAGCTGACCGGCAAATCCGTGACCATGAAGGGGAAGGAATCCATCCTTCGCCTGCCCTTTACCGGAAGCGCGGACAGCGCCTGGTTTTCCGGGACCATTCTTCCGGGGGCAGCGGACGTCCAGCGGCGGAACGGGCTTGCGCCGATCGAGTTTGCGGCGTCCTATGAGATCGCCGGCCGGGATTATACCGGTACCGACGCGAAAGTCAGCATTGTCAACCGCAGCGTCAAAGGCGGCGACTGGCAGCCCACGGTGCGCACCGACAGCGATGCGCTGTCGTTCCTGAATGAAACACCGGCCGAATGTCTGTTTGAAGGACGAAAAGGGGGACCGGTGATTCATATCTACGTATAGGTTTTGAAATGCTGCTGTGCACTGCTCGCCATACAGCAGGCGCACGCTCACAGGCGTCGGCTTCGTCGGCGCTGCGCCGCCTATTGAAAGC
>JAZQBE010000003.1:0-5412 GCA_045545575.1 Shuttleworthella sp. | reverse complement strand
CGATTTCGCCGCCGCAGGAATCACAGACGTAATGCAGCTGTCCGTCAGCGTCCGCGTTCCATTCGCTGGTCTGCATCTGCCAGTCGGCGTCCTTCTCTGTGGAAGCGACATCGCCGATCTGCTGCCCGGCGCCTTCCGCCTGGGTTTCGTCACCGAATTTCGCGAGGAACTCGTCCATGTCATAGGACGTGTCGCAGTAGGGACAGACCATTTTCTGGGCGCCGCTGGAAAACTCGATGCGGCCGCCGCAGTTGGGACATTTATACTGTCGAAGATCTGGCATATTCTTTTCTCCGGTTTTTTGAAAAACGCGTCATGCCCCGGCCCCGCTTCGCGCAGCCGGGGCATGGCCCTGTAGCTTTTTACTGTACAACATCCTCATCGCCGAAGGGATCGCCGCACTCCGGGCAGAATTTCGGCGGGTTCGTCGGATCGGCCGGAACCCATCCGCACTTGTCGCACTTGTACTGAAGCGCGCCGGCGGGTTTCTTCGCGCCGCAGTTGGCGCAGAACTTGCCCTGGTTCTTCTGTCCGCAGGTCGGGCAGACCCAGTAATCCACCGCCGGAGCGGCCGGTGCCGGCTGTGCCGGCTGCGTTGCCTGCTGCTGCGTACCCATGGCGTAGAGGCTGCCGGCATCGATGCCGCCGGCCTGCTGTGCCATGCCCATGCCCACAAATCCGGTGAACGCGCCGGCGCTGTTGCTCGCAGCCGCCTTCATCGCGTCGGCCTGGGCGCTGGTAAGGTTTGCCGCAGCCATGGTGGGATCCTTGTACATCGCGGTGCGCTGGGCGTTCTTGATCAGCGCCTCGTCCTCGGCGGACAGGGTGATCGGATTCAGCGCCACCGTCTTGATGCGCAGACCGCGCATTTCGCCCCACTTCTTGGAAAGGGTCTCGTTTAAGGCCTCTTCCAGCTCGGTGCCGTGGGCCGGCAGCTGGTTCGGACGGATCTCAAGATCGGACAGCTTCGCGAGGGCCGGCGCAAGGGCGCTGACGAACTCCGCTTTCAGCTGGGCCTCGATTTCGTCGATCGTATAGTCCTGAATCACATTTCCGCAGACGTTCTTGTAGAACAGCAGCGGATCGGCGATCACGAAGGAATAGGTGCCGGAGCAGCGCACGGAAACGTCGATGTCGAGGTTGATCTTGGAATCCACAAAACGAAACGGTACCGGGCTCGGGGTGCCGAACTTGTTGTCGAGCATCTCTTTGGTGTTGAAATAGTAGATGCGCTGATCCTTGCCGGTGTCGCCGCCGTAGGTGAAGCGCTTGCCGATCTGGGCAAAGGTCTGGGCGATCATGTCGCCTAAATTGCCCGAGAAGATGGACGGCTCGGTCGATGCATCGTAGGTGTATTCGCCGGGCTCGGCGCAGACTTCGACGATCTGGCCCTGATCAACGATCAGCACGCACTGTCCGTCCGCAACGGCAATTCCGCTGCCGCTGGTGATGATGTTGTCGTTGCCGTTGTTGGAAGAACCCTTGCCGGTCCGCCGCACGCCTCTGCGCACCATCACGTTGCTGGGCATCGCGTCACAGTAAAAAAACTCCTTCCACGCATCGCCTAAAACGCCGCCAGCCGATGTTAATGCAGCCTGAATCAGTCCCATAAGTCACTTCCTCCTTCTTACACAAATGCTTGTTTCCAAAAAACAACGTGCTCCCTTTATATCCTCTGTCAAAGAGCCGGTGTGCCGTCTCTTTGGCCGATGGCCATGCTTTCATCCGCGGTTACGCGGTCTGCCGCTCTGCCTGTTCGATCAGCTTCTCGAGGGCGACGACACGCACACAGACGGCAAAGAGCTCCGTGGCGGTCTTTAAGTCGCCGATGGGCGGATAGGTCGGCGCGATGCGGATGTTGGAGTCCTTCGGATCCTTTCCGTAGGGCCAGGTGGCGCCCGCGTTCGTCATCTTTACGCCCGCGCCCATGGCCTTGCGCACGATTTCCTTCGCGCAGCCCTCCGGTGCGTCAAAGCTGATGAAGTAGCCGCCGTTGGGCTTCGTCCAGGAACCGATGCCGAGGCCGCCGAGCTCGCGCTCCAAGATCTCTTCCACCGCCTCGAATTTCGGGCGGAGAATCGCGGCGTGCTTTTTCATGTGCTCGGTCATGCCGTGGATGTCCTTAAAGAACCGCACATGGCGCAGCTGATTCACCTTGTCGTGACCGATGGTCTGGTTCTGCAGCTGCTTTTTGATGTCCTCCAAATTGTTCGCCGACGTCGCGAGGGCCGCGATGCCGCTGCCCGGGAAGGTGATCTTGCTGGTGGACGCGAATTTGTACACCATGTCCGGATTGCCGCAGCGCTTGCACTCGGCGAGGATTTCGATCAGGTAATCCTGCGGCTCGTCGTACAGATGGTGGATGCCGTAGGCGTTGTCCCAGAAAATACGGAAGTCCTTCGCTTTCGGCTTTAAGCGGGCGAACCGGCGCACGGTGGCGTCCGAGTAGGAATAGCCCTGCGGGTTGGAATACTTCGGCACGCACCAGATGCCCTTAATGGCTTCGTCGGAAGAGACGAGCTGCTCCACCAGATCCATATCGGGGCCTTCGGGCGTCATGAGCACCGGGATCATCTCGATGCCGAAGTACTCGGTGATGGCGAAATGCCGGTCGTAGCCGGGCACCGGGCACAGGAATTTGACCTTGTCGAGCTTGCACCAGGGCTTGTTGCCCATGATGCCGTGGGTCATGGCACGGGCCACCGTGTCATACATGACGTCCAGGGAGGAGTTCCCGTAAATGATGATGTTGTCGGGGTTGTTCTCCATCATGTCGCCGAGGAGCACCTTGGCTTCGTAGATGCCGTCCAATACGCCGTAGTTGCGGCAGTCGGTGCCGTCCTCGCAGGTGAGGTCCGCGCGGGAGTTCAGCGCGTCCATAATGCCCATGGACAGATCAAGCTGGTCGATGCAGGGCTTTCCGCGGGACATATCCAGCGTCAGGTCCATGTTCTGGAACTCGCGGTAGCGGTGGCGCATCGCCTCGTACTCTTCTTTTAATTCCTCGAGGGAGTATTCACTGTATGGTTTCATCGTCTTTTCCTCCGGGAGCGGGCGCTTCCGCGGCCATGCCGTCCCCGCCGTCCTCTTCTGATTTCAATAACAGAATCATTATAGCAGATGTATTCTTTGTTGAAAATAATAATCGGGCAAATTCAACGGGCGCACTATTCGGCCGCGTACACCTGTGAAGCGCCCACGGCGTCGGGTGTCAGAACCCCGAGCTGGATCAGCAGGGCGCGGTACGCAAGCTTGGCCGCCGGCGCATCGCCGATCAGGGCAACTTCCCGGTAGGCGGCCTTGCTTCGGCCGTCCGCGGGGTCGATAAACGGCGTGATCACGCGGCCGTCGGCGCGGACGTAGTACCGGTCGTCGTAGGAATCCGCTGCGGGCGCGTTTCGGAAAACGACGGCGGAGGCCGGGCTTTCATAGGTCGGGGCGCGGTCCGACAGCTCGAGGGTCATTTCCACGCCGCGCTCGTCGATGGTGCGGGAAATGCCGTCCGACGACGTCAGCGACGCATGGGTGCAGCCGGCTTCAGCGAGGGCTTCGGCGATCGCGTCGATGGCGAAGGCGTTTTTCAGCTGCCAGAAATCGACGTAGGCACCGATCCCGTTTTCCTCGGCAAAGGACTGATACTCCGGGGAGACAGACAGGTGCACCACGTTCTCCTGTGGGAAGGTCAGCTGCACGTGCCGGTCATCACTGATATAAGGAAGAACCTCTTCCATCCACGCCGCGAGATCCGCGCTGACCGCCGGATCGAAGCTTTCCGTCTCGGCGTCTTCCATGCAGTGAAACAGCGAATCGTAGGATTCATACACCGGCGCCATGTAAAGGAGCCGGACCGGCCTGCCGTCGTCCGCCGGCGGCTCTTCTTCCATCTGCCGAAGGGCCGCAAACAGCCACGGATCCACGGCGACGTCCGTATTCGGGGCGGCGTTTACGGCGGCTAAGTTCGCGCCGAAGGGCAGCTCCTCGGCCTTGTAGGTCTGGTACGCGTCAAAGGCGCGGTACGCGCGGCGGTTCGCCTCGGTATAGGCGCGCACGGCGGCGCGGTAATCGGCCGTCGGGGCCTCGGCGCTGACGTCGTACAGCAGGCGGATCTGCTTCTGGAAGCTGTCGGCCCCGGCCGGCGCTTCGATCTGTGTATAACCCGGTTCGCGCGACAGGCCCTGCCAGAGACCGGTGCCGATGGCCGCGATGCCGATGACGATCAGCGCGAGCACCGTGATCGTGCGGCGGCGAAGCGACTTGTCGTCAAGCTCGATCTCCTCGGGACGCCGCGGGGCAAATAAACCGCTGTTTCCTTTCATGAAACCTCCGTAAAAAACAAGAGGAGCGCGACGTGCGGCTCCTCTGTGTGTGTTATATCCGTTTCGTTACAACCCGGCCAGCAAGAGCAGCAATACCAGAATGGCAAACAGCACGATGCGGACGATGAGGCCGATCATGGCGCCCTTGTGCATGACGCGGTAGTTGCGGATGTAGTTCTTGCTCCGGAAGATGCCTGCACCGATCAGCGAAAGCAGCGGAAGCAGGAATCCGAGCACGCCGAGCCAGATGTTTCCGGTGTCGTGCACCGGCTGCTCCAGGATCTCCTCGTGTCCGGTCAGCACCGGCTCCTCGATGTGATGCTCGCCGCGTTTGCTCCGATCAACGATCTGCACGGACTGGATCGGCTCGCCTTTTTCGCGGATGGCCTTGTACTCTTCGATCTCCTTCGAATTGCCGTAGACCCAGTGGTCGTGGCCGATGTTGACGAGCTTCGGCGCTTCCTCGCTGTAGTCGTGGATGGACGGATCGTAGGTGTAGAGGACCTTGTTCTTTTCCAGCTGCGGATCCGGGATCGGCACCGCGGAAATCAGCGAATGCGTATACGGATGCAGCGGGAAGTCGAACAGCTCGGAAGCCTCGGCGACTTCGACGATGTTGCCCTTGTAGATAACACCGATGTGGTCCGAAATGTAGCGGACGATGGACAGGTCGTGGGCGATGAACAGGTAGGTAACGCCCTGCTCCTCCTGGAACTTCTTCAGCAGGTTTAAGACCTGGGCACGGATGGACACGTCGAGGGCCGAAATCGGCTCGTCGGCGATGACGAGTTCCGGCTCCATGACCATGGCGCGGGCCAGACCGATTCGCTGGCGCTGGCCGCCGGAGAATTCGTGGGGGTAGCGGGTCAGGTGCTCGGGAAGCAGACCGACCTCTTCCACCATCTTCTCCACCTTCTGCACGCGGTCCGCCTCGTTTTCATAGAGGTGGAAGTTGTACAGGCCTTCGGAGATGATGTAGTCCACCGTCGCGCGCTCGTTTAAGGACGCGGCGGGATCCTGGAATACCATCTGGATGTTGCGGATGACTTCGCGGTCCAGGGAACGCGGAATCTTTCCGGAAATGCGGACGCCCTTG
>JAZQBE010000002.1:0-6950 GCA_045545575.1 Shuttleworthella sp. | reverse complement strand
CGCCGGCAGGCGGGCATTTGCACGCCCTCGCTTTTCTTTCCGGCAATGTGCAATTTCGGCAGTTTCCGCGTGCATGAATGCACGCCGACAGGCGGGCATTTGCACGCCCTCGCTTTTCTTTCCGGCAATGTGCAATTTCGGCAGTTTCCGCGTGCATGAATGCACGCCGACAGGCGGGCATTTGCACGCCCTTGCTTTTCTTTCCGGCGATGTGCAATTTCTGCCGTTTCCGCGTGCATGAATGCACGCCGTCAAGGCGCGTGCCCCGCGCAGCGGGGTTTTGCCGCGATTTCCTTAATCGCGGCAAAAGGTATAGACCGCGCCGTTCGGTTGATGTATATTGTCTTATAAAGGAAAGGAGTGTGTCCGATGCAAACAGCGTTCGATCTGCAGAAGCACATTGAGCAGGGCGTTGAAAACATCATTGCCGACACCATCAAAGCGACCCTGAAGAATCCGAAGGAAAGCGCCTTCATGGCGCGGTTCGCCGCCGCGAGCAAGCTGGCGTCCCGGCGGCGCATGAAGCTGGAAGACGAAGGCCTTCACGTGCCGGGATTCCTGATCGCGAGCATCACCTCGAGCTGCAACCTGCACTGCGCGGGCTGCTACTCGCGCTGCAGCAATGCCACCGTCGATACCGAACCCGTCGAGCAGCTCAGCAAGGACGAATGGCTCCGGGTGTTTCAGGAGGCCGATGACCTGGGCATCAGCTTCATCATGCTTGCCGGAGGCGAGCCGCTGATGCGCAGAGACGTGATCGAAGCGGCCGGCACCATGAAGAACATCCTCTTCCCTGTCTTTACCAACGGCACGTTTGTCGACGACCGCTATTATGCGCTGTTTGATTCCTGCCGGAACCTGATCCCGGTCTTAAGCATCGAAGGCGGAAAGGACATCACCGACGCCCGCCGCGGAACCGGCGTCTATGACCTGGTCACCGCGAATATGAAAAAGTTCCTCGACAAGGGCGAGATCTTCGGCGCGTCCATCACCGCCACCACGGAAAACTACCGCGAAATCACGTCGCCGGACTTTGTCCGCGGCCTGGCCGCGCAGGGCTGCAAGCTGATCATCTATGTGGAATTCGTCCCGGTCACGGAAGAAGCCGCGCACTTAGCCCCCGGCGATGCGGAGCGCGAGGCGATGGCGCAGGCGATTGACCAGCTTCGCCGGACATACGACGACGTCGTGCTGCTCTCCTTCCCCGGCGACGAGCTGGCGATGGGCGGCTGCATGGCGGCCGGGCGGGAATTCTTCCACATCAATTCCCACGGCGGCGCCGAACCCTGCCCCTTCTCGCCCTATTCGGACGTGAATGTCAAAACGACCTCCCTGAAGGAGGCCATTCATTCCCGCCTGTTTGACGCCCTTCGCGAAGAACACGTGCTTTCCGCAGCCCATACCGGCGGCTGCGTACTGTTTACCCAAAGAGAAAAAGTGGAACAGATTATGGAAGAGTTAAGGAGGCCCTCATGAAACAAATCCGTCACACCATCCTGCTGTCTGTCTTAGCCGCACTGTTTCTGTGCTCCTTTGGGCCGGCGCTGACCGCGCGCGCCGACGTCATCTACGAGCCGGAGGACAGCTTCTACCAAAGCCATTCCTCGGAATGTCCTACGGAAAATCGCTATTACATCGCCAACAGCCCGCAGGACAAGCTGTATCTGCTGAAGAGCCCGGAAAACAACACCAACGTCAACAGCCTGGAAAACGGCACGAAATTCTTTGTCTACAACACCTACACGGACAAGGACGGCAGAATCTGGGGATACACCGAGCCGACGGCGGAAATCAGCGCCTCCGGCAAAAGCGGCTGGGCAAATCTGGACTTCGCCTACGTGGCCTATGACAGCATCGAATTCCTGAAGGATTATGAAACCGTTCAGGAAAGCGGGACCGCGGCGATTGACGAGGATCATCCGAACCTGTGCATCTGGGATTATCCCGGCGGCGAAATCACCGCCAACATCGATACCTACGGCGAAGCACCGGGCTATTCCCGCACCTTCACGGATGAGGAAGGCCGGAAATGGGGCTATGCCAGCTACTATGTCGGCTGGCGTAACTTCTGGTTCCTGATCGACGAGCCCGGGGCTGCGGAAGAAGAAGTGTATCCGAATGGAAAGCCGGTGCGGGATACCCGCCAGGTTACCGACTGGACCGATCCGCAGAATGTCCCCGAACCGGTTCATTCGACCCCGGCCTGGGTAAGCGTCGCCGTCATCGTCATCCCGGTGGCAGCGGTCGTCGCCGTGTGCGCGCTGGCGCTTTGGCTGCTGAAGAAGAATAAGAAGAAATAATCTGTTCAGATAAACGGAACAAACAAGGGCTCCGGCACACCTGCCGGAGCCCTTACTTTTTTTACTTCACAGCGTTCACAGCGGTCAGGACCAAAACAGGCCAATCAGAATGGAGATTCCGTACAGCACAGGCTGGTGAAGCATGTAGAGCAACAGACAGTGCCTGCCGAGAAAGGCCAGGGGCGGCATGTGTAAAACGCAGGCAAAGTCATCCACCGCAGCGCACACAGAATCCGGGGTGTCAAAAGCCTGCCAGAGCCTGTGAAGCAGATACCCCGTCAAATACAGGAAAAACCAGGGCACCAGGGGAAAGTAGTCCGTGGAATAAAAGTCCTGCGGCGGAAAGCCAAGATAAGCGGTAACCAGGTTCCTGGGGAAATCCGCCGGCAGAAAACCGCCGCCTTTTTTGCTCTGCCAGAACAGAACAAAGCACAGAACGGTCAATACGACCGCAAGTCCTTTCCTCAGCGGGCGGGATGACATCCTGCCGAATGCCCGGTTCAGCACAAAATCCAGCGGAACCATCAGCAGCATGGATGAGCCGATCAGCGTCAGCACTCCGAAACGAACGGCATACGCCTCTCCCAGCAGGAGTGTTACAGCCGACACCGCCAGTCCGCAAAGGAAAACGGCCATGCCCCGCCGAAGCGGCCGGCGGCCAAAGGACCAGCAAAAGCCCGATAGCAGGATAAAGGTCCAGCAGATGCTCTGCTGCCAGACGTAGGCGCCATAGCTGTGGTACCAGGGCATGGATATTCCCACAACATAAACCAGGTCCCACATCAAGTGGTAGAGGATCATGCTGATCAGCGTAAGACCGCGCAGCTCGTCTAAAAGAACAATGCGTTTCCGGCCGGATTCAGCCTGCCGCCCCGGGTCCTTCGGGGCAGCAGGCGCCCTTGTGTTAAGCGGGATATTTTTCATCTTTTACGCATTCACAACTTTTCCCGTATACAGCTGATAATATTTCCCCTGCTGGGCGATCAGTTCGTCGTGGCTGCCCCGCTCGATGATGCGTCCCTGGTCCATGACCATGATGCAGTCGGAGTTGCGGATCGTGGAAAGGCGGTGGGCGATGACGAAGGAGGTGCGTCCTTTCATCAGGGCGTCCAGGCCTTCCTGCACCAGCTTCTCGGTACGGGTATCGAAGGAGGAGGTCGCCTCGTCTAAGACCAGCACCGGCGGGTTGTAGATCGCTGCCCGGGCGATGGCCAGAAGCTGGCGCTGTCCCTGGCTTAAGTTCGCGCCGTTTCCGGTGAGCATCGTGTCGTAGCCTTCCGGCAGGCGGCGGATGAAGCCGTCGGCGTTGGCCAGCTTTGCCGCTGCCACCACTTCTTCGTCGGTGGCGTCGAGCTTGCCGAAGCGGATGTTGTCGGCCACGGTTCCAGTGAACAGGTTGGTGTCCTGCAGCACCAGGCCCATGGAGCGGCGCAGGTCCGCTTTTTTGATCTTGTTGACGTTGATGCCGTCTATGCGGATCTTTCCGTCTTCAATATCGTAGAAGCGGTTGATCAGGTTGATGATCGTGGTCTTGCCCGCGCCGGTGGCGCCGACGAAGGCGATCTTCTGGCCCGGCATCGCGTGGATGTCGATATCATAGAGGATCTGCTTTTCGGGCACGTAGCCGAAGTCCACCCCGTCGTAGACCACTTCGCCGGCCTGCATCTGGTAGGTGGTGGTGTCGTCGGCCTTGTGGTAGTGCTTCCACGCCCACTGTCCGGTGCGTTCCTTCGTCTCGATCACCTGACCCTGGTTGTTCACACGGGCGTTGACTAAGCCGACGTAGCCGTCGTCCGTCTCCGGCTCCTCGTCAAGCAGCGTAAAGATGCGGTTCGCGCCGGCCATGGCCATGACGATGAAGTTCAGCTGCTGGCTGACCTGGTTGATGGGCATGGAGAAGCTGCGGTTGAAGGTCAGGAAGGAGGCCAGGGAACCCAGGCTTAAGTTGCCGAAAACGATGGCTAAGATGCCGCCCGCCACGGCCGACAGCACGTAGCTGATGTTGCCGATCTGCGCGTTGACCGGCATCAGCACACTGGCGTACTTGTTCGCGTTGTTGGCGGAATCGCACAGCTGGTCATTTAACGCGACGAACTCCTCGATGGCCTGGGGCTCGTGGTTGAAGACCTGCACCACCTTCTGGCCGTTCATGATCTCCTCGATGTGGGCGTTGACCTTCGCGAGGTCCTTCTGCTGCGCCATGTAGTACTTGCCGGAGCGGCCGGCGATGTATTTCGTCGCGAATAGCATCACGACGACCATCAGAATCGTCAGCCCCGTCAGGGGAAGCGACAGCCGTACCATGCAGATGAACACGGTCACGATGGTGATCAGGCTGTTCAAAAACTGCGGTAAGCTCTGGGAGACCATCTGCCGCAGCGTATCGATGTCGTTGGTGTACATCGACATGATGTCACCGTGGGCGTGGGTGTCGAAATAGCGGATCGGCAGGTCCTCCATGTGCTCGAACATGGCCCGGCGCAGCTTGTCCAAGGTGCCCTGGGTAACCCGCGCCATGATCAGGCTCTGGGCTAACGACGCCACGATGCCGACACCGTAGATCAGGACCATCATGCCGATGGCGCCGGCCAAGGGCGCGTAATCGGGATTCTCGGCGCCGATCATCGGCAGGATGTAGACGTCGATTAAGGTCTGCATAAACAGCGTTCCGCGGGTGTTGGCCAGCACGTGGACGACGATGCAGACGCCCACGGCGATCAGCGCCGGGGCATAGTTGGAAAACAGGAAGGCGAACAGGCGCTTCATCGTGCCTGCGCTTTTTTTGAAATCACCCTTTTGCATGGGTCTGGCCTGGGGTCTGGGCATTACGCTTCCTCCTTTCCGTTCTGCTGTGAAACGGCTGCGTCGCTGCGCGCCGCCTCGTCGAAGTCTCCGCCGCCGCCTGTCTGCGACTCGTAGACATCGCGGTAGATTTCATTGTTTGCGAGCAGCTCCTCGTGGGTGCCGATGCCGTTGATCCGTCCCTCATCCATCACGATGATGCGGTCCGCGTCCTGCACCGAGGACACGCGCTGGGCGATGATCAGCTTCGTCGTGCCCGGGATTTCCTCGCGGAAGGCCTTGCGGATCTTCGCGTCGGTGGCGGTGTCCACCGCGCTGGTGCTGTCGTCTAAGATCAGCACCTTCGGCTTTTTCAGCAGCGCCCGGGCAATGCACAGGCGCTGGCGCTGTCCGCCGGAGACGTTGGTTCCGCCCTGCTCGATGCGGGTGTTGTACCCATCCGGGAAGCGCTCGATGAATTCGTCGGCGCAGGCCAAGCGGCAGGCGTGCCGGCACTCTTCGTCCGTCGCGTCGGGATCGCCCCAGCGCAGGTTGTCGTAGATGGTTCCGGAGAAGAGGACGTTCTTCTGCAGCACCACGGAGACGTTGTCGCGCAGCGTCACGAGGTCGTAATCCTTCACGTTCTTTCCGCCCACCGAAAGCTCGCCCTTCGACACGTCGTACAGGCGGGAAATCAGATTCACCAGCGAGGTTTTCGCGGAGCCCGTGCTTCCGATGATGCCGATGGTTTCGCCGCTTCGAATGTCGAGATTGATGTCGTTTAAGACATATTCCTTGCTGCCCTCGTGATAGGCGAAGGACACGTGGTCGAAGCGGATCGCGCCGTTTTCGACTTCTTCCGCCGGCTGTTCGGGATTCGTGATGGTCGGATCCTCCTGCAGAACCTCCGCGATTCGGCGGACGCTGGCCATGGACATGGTGATCATCACGAAGGCCATAGACAGCATCATCAGGCTCATCAGGATGTTCATGCTGTAGGTCATCAGGCTCATCAGATTGCCGGTGGTCAGCTCGTTCTGGATGATCATGTGGGCGCCGAACCAGGAAATCAGCATCATGCTGCCATAGGCGGAGGCCATCATCATCGGGCCGTTTAAGGCCAGGATGCTCTCGGCGTGGACGAACTTCTTCATCAGGCCGATGGACGTCTCTGCGAACTTGCTCTTCTCATAGGCCTCGCGCACGTAGGCTTTGACCACGCGGATGCCCGTTACGTTTTCCTGCACGCTCTCGTTCATGTTGTCGTACTCGGTGAAGATCTTCTCGAAGATCTTGTGCACCGAAATCGCGACGCCGAACAGGCCCGCGCCGAGGAGGATGACCACGCCCACGTAGATCATCGCCAGCCGCGGACTGATCGTAAAGGCCATGATCATGGCCACAATCAGCGATGCCGGCGACCGCATGCCCATGCGCAGGATCATCTGGTAGGCGTTCTGCACGTTGGTGACGTCCGTCGTCAGGCGCGTGACCAGACCGGATGTCGAAAACCGGTCGATATTGGAAAATGAAAACGTCTCGATATTCGTAAACATGGCTCTCCGGAGGTTCCTCGCAAATCCGGTCGATGCCTTCGCGCCGTAGACGCCGCCCATGACGCCGAAGAAGAGCCCGGCGAGCGCAAGCATCAGCATGCCGCCGCCGACAAGCAGGATATGTTTCATATCAAGTCGGAGGCCAAGGCGGTCTTAGGAAGACAAAAGCTCCTGACAACTCCTTGGCTCACAGAACGACATGGCTACGATCCGACTTCTTCGCGCCGTAGACGCCGCCCATGACGCCGAAGAAGAGCCCGGCGAGCGCAAGCATCAGCATGCCGCCGCCGACAAGCAGGATATGTTTCATATC
>JAZQBE010000001.1:0-13045 GCA_045545575.1 Shuttleworthella sp. | reverse complement strand
CAATTCTTTTTTCTGCGGATTTGCCGGCGGGTTAAAACGCGTCGGTTTCCCCGGCGGCGGCCATCTGCCGGACTTCGTTATGATACTTTTCAAGGATCATGTTCTGAAGCCACTCGCGGGTGGACGTCTGGATCGGATGAGCGATGTCCTTGTATTCACCGCCGGAAGCCTTCCGGCTCGGCATGGCGATAAACCAGCCCTTGTCGCCGTCGATGATTTTGATGTCATGGACGACGAACTCCCCATCGATCGTTATGGACGCAACCGCGCGCAGTTTTCCTTCTGTCTCTACGTGGCGGATCCGAATGTCTGTTACGTTCATACTTAAAAACCTCACCTCTCTACCGTAAACCAATAAACCCGTCTACGACTGCAGCTGCTGCCCGGATTTTCAATGCTGTACATGATACACCGGCGTCTGCGCGTTAACTATATCACAGTATATCTTCCACAAATTATCTGTCAATATCCATTTCTTGTGTTGATTCTATAAATATCCTACATGTTGGACTGCTTCCCATTATCCGAATGGACACCGCCGCGAAAACGCCGTCTTGTAGTTCCCCGGCGTTTTGACTATAATTCTATGGAAGAAACCTCACATCCGTTCACAAAGGAGTCCTTCATGTATCAGCTGGATTATGACAAGCCGGCGCGCATTCACTTCATCGGCATCGGCGGCATCAGCATGAGCGGCCTTGCCGGCATCCTGTTAAAACGCGGTTTCACCGTCTCCGGCTCCGACCAGGCGCCCTCCGCGCTGACGGAACGCCTCGTGGCGGAAGGTGCGAAGATTTCCTGTCCCCAGAGCGCCGAAAACATCCGTCCGGACATCGACGCCGTTGTCTACACCGCCGCCATCCACCCGGACAACCCGGAATTTGCCGCGGCCGCCGCGGCCGGCATCCCGATGCTGACCCGCGCCCAGCTGCTCGGGCAGATGATGGATCACTATCCCGAATCCGTCGCCGTCGCCGGCACCCACGGCAAGACCACTACGACGTCCATGCTGTCCTCCGTGTTCCTTGCGGCGGATCTCGACCCGACCATCTCCGTCGGCGGCATCCTTCCGAACATCGGCAGCAACGTGCGCATCGGCGGTTCCGGCGTCTTCCTGACGGAAGCCTGCGAATACACCAACAGCTACCTGGAATTCTATCCGCGCTACAGCATCATATTAAATATAGAAGCGGAACACCTCGACTTCTTCGCGGATCTTGACGACGTCCGCCGCTCCTTCGCGTCCTACGCGGCCAATACCGCCGACGACGGCGTGCTTTTTATCAGCGGATCGATCGAACGCCCCGAAGAGATCACCGCGGGCCTGTCCTGCCGCGTCGAAACCTTCGGCCTGTCCGCGGACGACGACGTCCGCGCGGAGGACGTGACCTTCGGCGAACGCGGCTGCGCCTCCTTCGTCCCGGTTGTCCACGGGCGCCGGCTGGCGGAAGTGACCCTGGCCGTTCCGGGCATGCACAACGTGACGAACGCGCTGGCGGCCATCGCCTGCGCGGAAGCGATGGGACTTTCCGACGACGTCATCGCCCGGGGTCTCGCGCAGTTCGGCGGCGTCAACCGCCGTTTCCAGTACAAAGGCGAACGGAACGGCGTGACCATCGTCGACGATTACGCCCACCATCCCACAGAGATCGCGGCGACGCTTTCCGCCGCTGCGCGCATTCCGTCCGGCCGCGTCGTCGTCTGCTTCCAGCCCCACACCTACACCCGGACAAAGGCCCTTCTCGGCGACTTCGCGAAGGCTCTCTCCGCGGCGGACGTCGTCGTTCTTGCCGACATCTACGCGGCGCGGGAGCAGGACATCTACAACATCTCCTCCCGGGATCTGGCGGCGGAGATCAAAAAACTCGGAAAGGAAGTATACTATTTCCCGTCCTTTGAAGAAATTAAAAAATTTCTTTCAGATTTTTGTATCCACGGCGATCTGTTGATAACCATGGGCGCCGGAAATGTCGTAACCATCGGCGAAGACCTGCTTCGCGAATAAGTTATCCACACTGTCCACACCGGACGGGGAAAAACCATCCCTTTCCGGTGTGGATTTCTTTTTCCGCAGGAGACGGCTTTCGCGGACGTTATCCACTTATGCACAGCCCTTTTTCCCCGTCCGGCAGCCCGTCAGAGTCCCTTTTTTTGGTCTGCGGGTTATGTTATAATCACCCCGCTTACAGTAAAGGGGAGTGATGATTCATGGCTGACGTCATATTGCATACATCGCAGCAGGCCGCTGCCACATATGTGCCCAATCGGCTGATCGACCGCTATATGCGCGACGCGAACGGGGAATATCTGAAAGTATATCTGTATCTTCTGCGCCATCTTTCCGGGGCCGGCACCCAGGTGTCCGTCTCCGGCATTGCCGATGCCCTCGACCTGACGGAAAAGGACGTCCGCCGGGCGCTCGACTACTGGGAACGCATGACGCTGCTCTGCCTTGAGCGTGACGCAAATGGGGATCTCTGCGGCATCTGTCTGACCCTCTCGGAAGAGGCGTCACCGGCCGCACCCGCGCCCGCGCCGGAAGAAGAAGCGGCGCCGATGCCGGCAAGGCCCCGGCTGCGCATGGTCGCGCCGGCGGCGGACAGCCGTCCCGAAGAAGCGCCCGCGGCCCGTACCGCGCCCGCGCCGGAAGGTGCGCGCCCGGTCCCGGCAGGCACCTGGCAGCCCGCGGCCGCCGTGCGTCCGGTCTATTCCGCGGAAGCACTGGCGCAGGCCGCCGAAAGCGAGGCGGTCCGCATGCTCGTCCACGTGACCGAGCTGTATCTGAACCGCCACCTGACCCACACGGACACGGATTACATCCTGTACTGGCTCGATCCGGATCAGGGCCTGGGAATGAGCCCGGAGCTGGCCGAATACGTCGTCGAGCACTGCGCGAACGCCGGCCACACCGACATCCACTACATCAACCGCGTCGCCCTGACCTGGCATGAGCGCGGCATCCGCACGGTGGAGGAGGCCCGCGAGCGCGCGGAGAGCTTCCGCCGGATCTACGGGGTGGTGAAGAAATCCCTCGGTCTGACCGGGCGGGAATTAAACGACGAGGAACGCACGGCCGTCGACCGCTGGAGTTCCGTATACGGCTTTTCGGACGAACTGATTGCCGAAGCCTGCCACCGGACCATCGCCCAGACGTCCCAGCCGCGGTTCAGCTATATCGGCCGCATCATGGACGACTGGCACGCGGCCGGCGTCAAATCGATGGACGACGTGCGCGCCCTCGACGAATCACACGCAAAAGAATCCGATAAAACCGCCCGCCGCGGCCGCCGGCCCGCCGCCAGGCCTTCCGGGCAGTTTTATCAGTTCCAGTCGGGCGATTACGATTTCGCCGCGATTGAGCAGGCCCTGAGGGAGAACTGACGGCATGAGTCTGACCAACGCACAATATGACGAGCTGATGCGGGATTACGACCGCGTACGTCATGAAAACCAGCGGATCGCCGCGGACCGGTATGCCGAAGTCTGTGCTGCCGTTCCGGCCTTTTCCGAGCTCGATGCCGAAGCGGCCTCAGCCAGCCTCGCCGCCGCGCGCAGGCTGCTCGCCCGGGGCGCGGACGGCGCCGAAACAGACGGCGTCCTCTCCGACACGCTTTCGGACATCAGCGCCCGCCGGAAGGCATTGCTTGCGCAGGGCGGTTTTCCGGAGGACTACCTCGATCCCGTCTGGCGCTGTGCCGACTGCCGGGATACCGGCTACGTCGACGGGCAGCGCTGCCACTGCCTCGTCCAGGCTTCCATCCGCCTGATCTACCGGCAGTCGCACTTAGACGCGGTGCTCGGCAGGGAAAACTTCGACACCTTCGATCTGTCTCTCTACAGCGACGAAGAAATCGATCCGGTCTCGAAAAAGAGCGCCCGCCAGACCGCCGCGGAGGCCCGCCGCGTCGCCGAGGACTTCATCGCCCATTTCGACGACCGTTTCGAGAACCTGCTGCTGTCCGGCCCGCCGGGCACCGGAAAAACCTTTCTGACCCACTGCATCGCCCGTGAGCTGATGGACCGCTGCCACTCCGTGGTCTATACCACGGCCGGGCAGCTCGAGAAGCTGCTGTTTGACCGCATCCGCGACCGCGAGAATACCGAATACGAAAGCCTGCTCTCCTGCGACCTCCTGATCATCGACGACCTCGGCACGGAGCTGGTCAATTCCATGAACGCCAGCGCCCTGTACGAGCTTCTGAACGAGCGCATCCTGCGCCGGCATTCCACGGTCATCTCGACCAACAAGGACACCGGCGAACTGGCCGGCATCTACTCCACGCGGATCTATTCCCGCCTGATGGGATACTACCGCATGATCCTGTTTTCAGGAAGCGACCTGCGCATCCGCAAACGCATGCGCGGCCTCTCCGAATAACGGGAGCCCGCTCCCGTCTTTACCCGCCGCCTGTCTCTGTCCGGCAGAGACGCCACCACAATGGAGGAAACCCATGCCCAACGACAAAATCCTTTTGGAAAGCAGCCCCGTAGCCCCGCTCGGAATCATCCCCCACGCCAGCTGTGAAGACATCGGCCGCCGCATCAACGACTGGCTGGTCGCCTGGCGGACGGAACGCGACGAAGAAAAGCAAAGCCGCGAAGAAGAGCCCACCTACCGGGACGGTTCCTACATCATCAAAGCATGCAATCCCCGCTTCGGTTCCGGTGAAGCGAAGGGCACCATCGCGCAGTCCGTCCGCGGGCTTGATCTGTACATCATGGTGGACGTCACCAACTACAGCTTGAAGTACAAGATGTACGGCGAGGAGAACCGCATGTCGCCCGACGACATCTACTCCGACTTAAAACGTCTGATCGCCGCCATCGAAGGCAAGGCGCGCCGCCTGACTGTCATCATGCCGTTCCTGTATGAAGGCCGCCAGCACCGCCGTTCCTCCCGCGAGTCCTTAGACTGCGCCATCGCGCTGCAGGAGCTCGTCTCCATGGGCGTCGACAACATCATCACCTTTGACGCCCACGATCCGCGCGTGCAGAACGCGATTCCGCTGCACGGCTTCGACACCGTCATGCCGTCCTACCAGTTCATCAAGGGCATCTTAGCCCACGTAGACGACCTGATCTTAGACAACGACCACCTGATGATCATCAGCCCGGACGAAGGCGGCACGAACCGCGCCGTCTACATGGCTTCCGTTCTCGGCGTGGACATGGGCATGTTCTACAAGCGCCGCGACTACAGCAAGGTCGTGGACGGCCGCAACCCCATCGTCGCCCACGAGTTCCTCGGCACCTCGGTGGAAGGCAAGGACGTCTTTATCGTCGACGACATGATCTCCTCCGGCGAGAGCATGATCGACGTGGCCCGCGAGCTGAAGAAGCGCAAAGCCAACCGCATCTTCGTCATCGCGACCTTCGGCCTGTTTACCTCCGGCCTCGACCGGTTCGACCAGGCCGTCGCGGAGGGCCTGATCTACCGCGTCGTCACGACCAACCTGGTCTACCAGACGCCGGAACTGCTCTCCCGCGACTACTACATCAGCTGCGGCATGAGCAAGTACATCGCCTACATCATCGACACTTTAAACCACGACGCGTCCATCAGCGATCTGCTCGATCCCTACGACCGCATCCAGCGTCTGGTCAGCCGCTACCGTCTGGAACACGGCCAGGCATAAGGGCCCCGGCTTCCCGCATCAAAATACCCCCGTCTCCTTTTCAGAAGACGGGGGCTATTTTATTCTTCTGTCGATTCTTCCGTCAATTCTTCTGTCAGCGATGGCCGGCCGGCGTAGATCACCGGTTCGGATTCCCGCAGGATGGTCGCGGAGGAACCCATCTGACGGACGGTGAGCGTCTCGCCGCCGGTCAGGTCCGCCGCCTTCACGGACAGGTGCTGCCCGCTCTCGTAGGTGGTGGAGACGTTCTCTCCGTTGACACTGACCTTGCTCCACTTTGTAAAGTTGTCGCCGAAGATGTGCACGCGGCCGTCATAGGTGTAGACCTCGTCGATGGTGATGTCGTGGATGCCCATGACAATGTCGGAGGCGGGATAGCGGTCCTCGCCGTCGTAGGCGTATCGTTTTCCGTACAGCAGATCGTACTGCAGGTATTCCAGATCGCTCATGTAGGCCGGCGAGCCCGGCTCGACGCCGCGCGCCGTGCGGGACTGGTTGTAGTTGACCATGGTTCCGCCGTGGATGCCGAGGCGGTCCATGAACACGGGCATCAGGTTGTACGTGGTCAGATCCCGGTCCTGCTTCTTCATGCCGAAATTGTTCCAGGTCACATATTTGGTCTGGTAGAGATCGCCCGTGGCAACCTCGCTTTCCCGCAGGCCCATGGTCGGCAGATGGTCGCCGAACATGATGACGAGGGTCGGCTCGCCGCGCGCGTCGAGCGCCGCGAGGTATTCGCCGATCCAGCGGTCCTCATCGTGAAGAACGTTGATGTAGTATTCCCACTGGCAGGAGACCTCTTCGCTTTTATCCACGCAGGTGACGGCGATTTGAGGATCGTCATAAACCCGGTAGGAGGGATAGGCTCCGTGGGTCTGCACCGAGATCGTGTAGACGAAATCCCGCTCCGGGGTCGAATCCATCGCGTCGACGGTGGCCTGGGTCAGGATATCGTCGGTCGGCCAGGAGCCTAAAGGATTGTACTCGGTGATGTCGAGCATTTCCTTGCTCGTAAAGGTGTCAAACCCCATCATGGAGAAGGCGTTGCGGCGGCTGTAGAAGTTCGCGCCGTTGTTGTGCACGACGTGGGACCGGTATCCCTCCGCGGCAAAGATGTCCGCGACGCTCTCCACGTCGGTCTGTTTCAGGACGGTTTTCTGCGGATACTCGCCCGGGCCGAAGAACTGCACCGACATGCCGGTGAGCACTTCAAACTCGGAATCGCAGGTGCCGGCCCCAACGACGGGAACCGTCAGATGGCCGGAGGAAAACCGCTGCTCCAGCTCGTGGAAGACCGGGGTGGGATCCTTGTCCGTGCGGATGAAAGACGCCTCGCCCACGTCATAGAACGACTCGAGGAGAATCAGCACCACGTTGACCGGCTCCTCCGTGGTCAGGCTTGTTTTTCCCATGTCCGTGTCGTCAAGGATGGCTTTCGTGTGCGCCGCGGTGTAGTCCCGCGGCGTGTCCATGCCCAGGTTGAACACGCTGTTGCCGAACCCGTACAGATACCCGTAGTCGGCATAGCCCTGGGCGAGGTTGCCGAAATAGGCGCTCAGCGCGCCCCGCTGCTGCAGGAATCCCGTAACCCAGGGAATGCTTACGAAGCAGAAGATCACCAGGATCAGCCGGACGAACAGCGGCGTCTTTACGTGCTGCGGCTTTTCCCTGCGGAACAGCAGTACCATCAGGACGGCGTAGATCGCGATGCCCGCAACGGCCATCGCGCCCTGGCGGGCGGAAAAGTAATTGGTGTTCTGCATGGTCAGAAGATCGCCGACCATCGCGATATCCGTGTAGCCGAAGGGCGAAACACGGTTCAGGAGGATGATGCCGTTGATGATGCCCAGCAGCAGAAGCAGCGCCGAAAGCACCATGCGCAGAAACGTGCGCCGTCTCACCAGAAAGACCGGGGTGAGCAGCACATAGACCAGGTAGGCATTGTAAAGGAACGCTTTGGTGTGATCCAAAACGAACGTCCACGCCGCCGCAAACGAGTGTCTCGCCATCCATTCCATCGCGAAAACAATCATGCACGCCAGCGGAATATGCAAAAGAACCATGTACCGGCTGATCCATTCGACAGCCCGTTTTCGGAATCCTGTGCCCGTCATCGATCGCGCTCCTTTTTCGGCGGACGCTGTTTTTTGGTTGTCCGCCTTTCGAATCAATGCTATGATTATATGAAACCGGCAGGCGGTGCGTCAATGGCAGTTTTCTTTAAGATTCCGCCCGTTCCGCCACCGCTTTCCGCAAATAATACACAATCCGTTTTATTAAAGGTTATTTTATGCGACGCTCTGCAACCCTGCAATTTCATCCGACCGGCATCCGGCCCGCGGTGCGCCGGAAGCTGATTCTTCTTGCGCTGCTCTTTGTGCTTTCCGCCGTCTTCTTTTTTATTGTCCAAAACGCCGAACGGCCGCGCGCGGGACAGGCGCTGTCCGCGCCGACGCTTCCGCTTCTGACCCTGCAGGCCGGCGGTGTTCCGGTGAATCCCCTGCGCGCCTACCGCGCCGAAATGAATCCCGGGTCCATGCGCGGCGCGCTTCTGCCCCTCGACGAAACCCGCACCGTGACCTTCCAGATCCGCACCTTCGGGGCGGCGACGGGTGACATGACTTACGCTCTCTATGCCTTGGGCGGCGCGGAGCAGCTCGACCAGGGTCCGGTGTCGGATGTCAGCCTCTCCGGCAACATCCTGAACGGTTCCTTCGTCCTGCCGGACGTTTTTACGCCGAACGAGGAGTATCTTCTGCGTCTGGAGCTGCAAAGCGACGGCGCGCCGGCCTATTACTACTGCCGCGTCTGCCGCGCGGTGGAATGCTATGAACAGGACTGCCTGCGGTTTGCGCTGCAGTTTCACGAGGCCGCGCTTTCCGGAGACGAAGCGTTCGTTTCGCCCTATCTGGAGGCATCGAGCATCCAGGGCGCCGATACGCGCACCCTGGCCCGGGTCTCGGTGACATCGCCCGCTTCCCAGGTCTGCTGGGGGGACTTCGGCGGATCCCGCGTGGCTGACGCGGACATCACGTTCACGGAGATCAACCCGACCTACACCTCTCTGGAGTTCCGCTACCAGATGCTTCGGAACTCCACCGGGGGTCCGGAATACTACAACGTGCGGGAATACTTCCGCATCCGCATCACGCCGACGCACCTGTATCTGCTCGACTACCAGCGGCAGATGACGCAGCAGGCCGGCACCTGCGCGGGGATCTCCTCCGGCGCGCTTCTGCTGGGTGTCCGCAGTCTTCCCGTCTCCTTCCTGGCAAACGACCCGGGCACGGTCTGCGCCTTTGTCCAGGCCGGCGAGCTGTACGAATACGATCTGGCCACCGGCACGCGCCGCCGGATCTTCTCCTTCCTCGGCTCAAGCCCCACTGATCCGCGTCTTTTTGCGGACAGCCACCGCATTCGTCTGCTCTCCATCGGCGAAAACGGATCCCTCGACTTCGCCGTCTACGGCTACATGAGCGCCGGCGAACACGAAGGGCTCTGCGGCATCAGTCTGTTTCACTATGACGCGGCCGATCAGATCTGCGAGGAGCGGCTGTTCTTAAAGAGCACCGACGACTACCCGCTGCTGTCCGCGACCCTTTCGGATACCATGTACGTCTCCGGAAACCGCACGTTCTACCTGATGCAAAACGGCGCGCTGATCTCCGTCGACCTGGATTCCCTCGAGGTCGAAAACGTCGTCCGCGGTCTGGCGCCGGACCAGTACGCCGCGTCCGAAAGCGGCCGGCTGTTTGCCTACGTCAAGGACGGCGAAGCCGCCGACACGCTGCGCGTCATCGATCTCGAAACCCTCGAGACCACCCGGATTTCCGCCTCCTCCGGCGAAAAGCTGCGTCCGGCCGCGTTTTACGGCGAGAACCTGATCTACGGCCTTGTGCGGGACGAGGACATCGGCCCGACCGCGTCGGGGACGACCCTGTATCCCATGTACCGGCTCGTCATCCTGTCCGGTATCGACAAGTCCGCCGTTCAGAAAACCTATGAAAAGAGCGGCTATTTTGTCAGCAAAGTCGCCGTCGAGGACGACGGCCTGCGGCTGGTGCGCGTCGTGCAAAGCGAAGGCCTCTACTCCGAAACCTTTGAGGACCGGCTTCTCGAAAGCGACGACGGCACGCCGGACACCGTGCGGATCCTGACCTCGCAGGACACAGAGCGGGGCACGATCTGCTCGCTGGCGCTGTCAAACGCCGTTTCGGCCCCCGAAACCGTCGCGTCCGCCGGCGCGTCGTGGATCTTCTTCCCCGAAGGAAAGGCGCCCGCGGTCACCGCGGGGTCCGTCAGCGACCTGTACATCGTCTACGTCGGCAGCGAGGTCAGCCTCGCCACGACACGCGCCTCGGAAGCCGTGCATCTGGCGAACCGGCAGATGGGTGTCGTCATCGACAATGCCCAGCACGTCGTCTGGGCGCGCAGCCGGCCGGCCTACCGCAATGCCTTCGGCGGCTTCATCGTCTCGGAAGCGGACGCGGACTGCTCCTCGGACGTGCAGGCCCTAAGCGCCCTGCTCGGCCGCGAGAACCAGCCCGCCAACGTCCTGGCCGCCCTGTATGACGGAAAGACGCCCACCTCCGTCCTTCAGGAAGCGATTCCGGCCGCCACCGTCCTTGACCTGACCGGCTGCGAGCTGGCCGAAACCCTCTATTACGTCGGCCGCTCCAATCCTGTCTACGCCGTCACCGGCACCCATGAAGCCGTGCTGATCATCGGCTATACCGCCACCAGCGTCAGTCTCTACGACGCGGTCACCGACCAGACCCGGGTGGTCCCCATGGAAGAAGCCGAAGCGCTCTTCGCCGCCAACGGCAGCGTGTATCTGTCGTATGTGGATTAACGGATCCGCGGAAACCGAATGACAAAACGGGCTTCCCCGCTGTGATGGGGAGGCCCGTTTTTTCCGTTTCTGATTTCACCGGCGCCGCGGGGACCGGTTACGCCAGGTTCAGCCGCTTCTTTAACGTAATCGTCGTGACGAAATACAGGGCGACGCCTTCCGCTGCACTCAGCAGAATCGCGGAACCCATCAGCCCATGGAAGAACGACATGAATTCGCGCGGGGTCTCGACGTTCAGGGAGTCAAAGACCTGCAGCACCGAGAATCCGGCCGTTCCCAGCATGGACATGATGATCTGGACGGCAATGCTGATGCCGAAGAAGAACAGCACGGAAAACAGTCCCTTGTGGTCGGAAAACATCTGGCCAAGGCTCATGGCCGCGTAGAAGTGCAGGCAGGTAACCAGGGCCGACACCAGCACGCCCAGCATCATTTCGAGCAGGAACAGCCAGATGTCCGCCGGCCGCAGGCCGACCTGCATCAGCATCAGGTGAATCTGCTTCCACGTGGGCAGGTTCGCCAGCACCACCTTCAGGTCGGAGAAGCCCATAATCAGCCCCGCCAGGGAGACGGACAGAAAGATCGCCAGTCCCGTGGCCAGGAACCAGACCGTGGAAACAATCAGCTTCGACCACACCAGCGCGTCCACCGACACGGGCAGCGAGAACATCAGATAGCCCTCATCTCCGAGCAGGTTGCGGTAGAACCGGTAAACCATCAGCACGATCGACATGACGGCGGAGGCGACGACGGCCGCCACCATCAGAAAAATCACGACGCCCAGAAGGATGTTCAAAGCGCCCACATTCGAGGACTGCTGTCCCAGAACGAACAGCCCCAGCAGAATGCCCAAAACGAGCACAGCCGAAAGCATCGGCAGCATGATCCGCGCCGTGGCACGGAATTCGTGTTTGATCAGTTTTCCTAACATTTGAACACCTCCCGGAAATACGCATCGATGCTCTTTCCTGTCTTCTCGCGGATACTGTCCGCGCTGTCATGCAGAATCACCCGTCCCCACTGAAGGAACACCGCCTCGTCGAGCACCGGCTCCACGTCCGTGATCAGGTGGGTCGAAATGATGACCGCGGCGTTCGGGTTGTAATTGCGGATGATGGTTTCGAGGATGAAATCCCGCGTCGCCGGATCCACGCCGCCGATGGGTTCGTCCAGCAGATACAGCATCGCGCTGCGGCTCATCGCCAGGACCAGCTGCATCTTCTCCCGCGTGCCCTTCGACATCTGACTGACCTTCATCTTCGACGTGACGCCCAGACGGCCGAGCATTTCCTCGGCCTTCGCACGGTCGAAATCCTTGTAAAAATCGCCGTACATCCCCAGCAGCCCATCCGCGCTCATCCATTCCGGCAGACTCAGCCGGTCCGGAAGATACGAAACCAGCGACCGGCTTTCCGGTCCGGGGGTAAGGCCGCAGATGCGGACGTCGCCGCCGTCCGGCGAAAGCAGCCCGTTGATCAGCTTGATCAGCGTGGTTTTTCCGCTGCCGTTCGGGCCGAGCAGGCCGACCACGCGGCCGGGCTCGATGGTCAGGTCCGCCTGCGCCAGCGCGGGGACGTTCCCGTAATTTTTTGTTAAACCTCTGCATTCGAGAATTGCGCTCATTCCTGCAGATCCTCCTTTCCTTCTGCCGCCGGCCACAAGCTGTGGATCAGCGTCTGTGTTTCCTCTTTCGAGACGCCCAGTTCCTGCATCGCGCGGGCAAACGCGGTCACCTGCCTCTTCGCAAGTTCCTCGCGCGCCCGGGCGATGACGGAGGCGTCTTCCGTCACAAAACGGCCGCTGGCCCGCTGGGTATAAACCAGGCCTTCCCGCTCCAGGTCTGCCAGCGCCCGCTGCATCGTATTCGGGTTCACCCCGGCTTCAGCCGCGAGATCCCGGACCGAGGGCAGCCGCTCGCCCGGCGAAAACAGCCCGGAAGCAATGCCCCGTTCCATCTGCTGGACAAGCTGCGCGTAGACCGGCGCGTCATTTGAAATCCGCCACTGCACGGCAACCTCCTTTCGTGTATCGCTGTATTAGTGCCTTACTGTATTAGGCACTTAATACAGTAATACGTTCCTTTGGATTTGTCAAGGGGGAAAATTAAAAAAAGCGGAGATTCCGAAGAATCTCCGCCGCGTTCCCTGAAAAACGGGGCTTTATGCCAGGAAGGCCTTGACCTTCTCATAGATGCCTTCCGCGTCGAGGCCGTACTTGTGCAGCAGCGCCACTGCCGGGCCGGACTCGCCGAAACGGTCGTTCATGCCGATGCGCAGCATCTTCGTGGGCTGCTTTTCGCCGAGCACCTCGGCAACCGCGCCGCCTAAGCCGCCGATCACGGAATGCTCTTCCACGGTCACGACCTTGCCGCACTTCGCCGCCGCGGCGACGATCAGATCCTCGTCGATGGGCTTGATGGTATGGATGTTGACGACCATCGCGTCGATGCCGTCCTCGGCCAGGCGGTTCGCCGCCTCTAAGGACTCGCCCACTTCCAGACCGGACGCGATGATCGCCACGTCCTTGCCTTCGCGCAGCACGATGCCCTTGCCCACTT